>NZ_CP051684.1:5146556-5493112 GCF_012849375.1 Duganella dendranthematis | reverse complement strand
TTGCCCAAGCGTTTGCGCCCGGCGGTGGAAGCCATCTATGCCTTCGCCCGTAGCGCCGACGACCTGGCCGACGAGGGCGATGCCGCGCCCGAAGAACGGCTAGCGGCGCTGACCGCCTACGAAGACGCGCTGGCCCGCATTGAGCAAGGCGGTACCGATCATCAACCGATGTTCGAGCGTCTGGCGCAGGTGGTGCGGGAATTCGAATTGCCGCTCAAGCCTATGTACGATTTGCTGTCGGCCTTCAAGCAAGATGTATTGGTATCGCGCTATCAGACCTATGACGCGCTGCTGGATTATTGCGCCCGTTCGGCCAATCCGGTCGGCGTGCTGATGCTGCACCTGTACGGCGCGGCTGATGAGGAAAATGTGCGGGATTCGGATGCGATCTGCACCGCCTTACAGCTAATCAATTTCCTGCAGGATGTGGCGATTGATCTGCACAAGGAGCGCATTTATATTCCGCTGGAAGATCTGAACCGCTATGCGATTTCGCCGGCGGCGCTCGATCATGCCAGTGCGCGTCCACGCTGGCGCTCGCTGATGCGGTTCGAAGTGGACCGGGCGCGCCAGCTGCTGCTGAGTGGCGCACCGCTGGCCTTGCGCCTGCCGGGCCGCATCGGCTTCGAGCTGCGCATGGTGGTGCAAGGCGGCCTGCGTATCCTGGACGCGATCGAGGCGGCCGAGTATGACGTCTTCCTGCACCGCCCCAAGCTGAGCAAGCGTGACTGGATGGGCATTTTGTGGGCCTCGCTGCGTATGAAGAAACGCCTGAAAGCCGTGCTCCGCACCGCTTGACACCCCTCAATTGACGCCGCTGGCGAGACGCTTATGATGAGCGGACAGAAGCGGAACGCGACAGCGTCAAACGGGAGCTAGCGTCCGGGACGAGCTGATTTTCTGGTCGTTACGATCGCGCAAGGACGGCACAGCGGAGGATGGCGGGGCCGACACCTTGGGCGTTGCTACCGGCACCGACGGCTTGGATTGCTTCAACACCAACTCGCGCACCGACGCCGCTTCCGACACCGACAACGCCGTCTGGCAATTCACGCCCTCATTGGAAATCTGCCATTCCTGGTAATCGCCGGCGCTCAGCGTGCTCAGTTTCTGCTGATCCAGCAACTTGCAGCGGCCCGCCACTTCGCGCGCCTCCGCCAAATTCTGCATGTAATAAGTGGCCGATTTCATGGGCGCCGTATCGTCCGCAGACGAGCCCTGGCACCCAGCAAGGGCTGGAATGACGAACAAGGCTGCAACAATCTGGTGTTTCATACGTAAGCAACTCCGACAAAGGTAACATATTGTATCCGCAAAACGCCTTAAGTTGCAGACCACGCTGTTGCCCCTTCCTATAGAATAGCGGCTTCGAACAGCTTCTTGCTTTTTTATCCATGTCTCCCGACGACTACTGCCAGCAAAAGACCGCCCAAAGCGGCTCCAGTTTTTACTACAGCTTCCTGTTCCTGCCGCCGGAGCGTCGCCGCGCCATTACCGCCCTGTACGCGTTCTGCCGCGAAGTCGACGATACGGTGGATGAATGCACCGACGAATCGATCGCCCGCATCAAGCTGGCCTGGTGGCGCAAGGAAATCGGCGACATGTATGCCGGCACCCAGTCGCACCCGGTCACGCAGGCGCTTGCGCCGCACTTGCAGCCGTACGACCTGAAGCAGGAGCACTTCCAGGCCATCATCGACGGCATGGAGATGGACCTGAACCAGACCCGCTACCTCGACTTCCCGGCGCTCAATAAATACTGCTGGCATGTGGCCAGCGTGGTCGGCATCCTGTCGGCCAGCATCTTCGGCGTGACCAATCCGCAAACGCTGCAATTCGCCGAGAAACTCGGCCTGGCCTTCCAGCTGACCAACATCATCCGCGACGTCGGCGAAGACGCGCGCAAGGGCCGCATCTACCTGCCGATCAACGAGCTGCAGCAATTCAACGTCACCGCCGCCGACATCATCAACGCCAAGCACAGCGACAAGTTTGAAAAGCTGATGGCGTTCCAGATCGCCCGCGCGCAAACCGTCTACGACGAAGCCTTCGCGCTGCTGCCGAAAGAAGACCGCCGCGCCCAGCGCCCCGGCCTGATGATGGCGGCCATCTACCGCACCCTGCTGACCGAAGTGGAAGACGACGGCTATCACGTGCTGCAACACCGCATCTCGCTGACGCCGCTGCGAAAGCTGTGGCTGGCATGGAAAACGTATATCCGTGGTTGATCCGGACATCGCCGCTATCGCCGGTTCCCCGGCAGACAAGCGCGGCCAGGCAGAACCGTGTCAGACCGCCCGCTCGGTGGCCGTCATCGGCGCGGGCTGGGCTGGCTGCGCGGCGGCCATCGAACTGGCCCAGGCCGGCTACAAGGTCACCCTGCTGGAAGCGGCCCGCACACTGGGCGGCCGTGCCCGCCGTGTCGACACCGACCGTGCCCACCTCGACAACGGCCAGCACATCCTGCTGGGCGCCTACAGCGAAACCTTGCGCCTGATGAAGCTGGCCGGCGTCGAACGCGACCAGTCCCTGCTGACGCTGCCGCTGCAAATGCGCTATCCGCCCGGCACCGGCGGCATGGACTTCGCCGCGCCGTCACTGCCGCTACCGGCCCCGCTGCACCTGGCCACCGCGCTATTCAAGGCCCAGGGACTGACGCCGCAGGACAAGCTCAGCCTGGCCCGCTTCTCGACCACCGCGCGCTGGATGGGCTGGCAGCTGGACACCGATTGCAGCGTCAGCGAACTGCTGGAACGCTTCGACCAGACCCCGCGTCTGACCAAACTGATGTGGCGCCCGCTGTGCCTTGCCGCGCTCAACACGCCGCCGGAGCGCGCCTCCGCGCAGATCTTCCTCAACGTGCTGCGCGACAGCCTGGGCGCGCGCCGCCGCGCCTCCGACATGCTGCTGCCGCGCACCGACCTGAGCAAGCTGCTGCCGGAAGCCGCAGCCGCGTTTATCGAAGCGCGCGGCGGTACGGTCCGCAGCGGCGCCAAGGTGCAGGGTGTCCACTCGATCGAAGGCCGCCTGTGGCAGCTGGACATCAGCGGCGCCGCCGTCGGCGGCACCTGGAGCACCTATTTCGGCGGCGTAGTGCTGGCCACCGGCGCGGCCCAAGCCGCCGCCCTGCTGCATGATATTCCGGAACACGATACCGCCGCCCTGTGCAGCCAGCTGACAGCGTTCGAGCCGGAAGCCATCACCACCGTCTACCTGCAATACGACGCCGCCACCCGACTGGAGCAGCCGTTCTACGCCCTGCTTGACGAGCCGTACAACCACCACTACGGCCAGTTCGTATTCGACCGCGGCCAGCTGGACGCCAGCCAGGCCGGCCTGCTGGCGGTGGTCATCAGCGCTTCCGGTCCGGCCGCCGCCCAGCCGCAGGAATTGCTGGCGGAAGCAGTGGCGGTACAGCTGGCGGTCGACTTCCAGCGCCCGGAGCTGGGCCGTCCCGACTGGTTCAAAGTGATCACCGAAAAACGCGCCACCTACGCCTGCGCTCCCGGCCTGCGCCGTCCCAGCAACGACAGCGGCCTGCCCGGCCTGGTGCTGGCCGGCGACTACACCGCCGCCGCCAATCCCGCCCAAACCTACCCGGCCACGCTGGAAGCGGCCGTGCGCAGCGGTGTCGCCGCTGCCGCCCTGCTCAAGAGGAGCGCCGTCCAGTAGCCCTTTTTGGTCGCCTGTGCCGCCGATTTTGCAGCCTGTCACATGCCGATGGCGTGTAGACGGGCCTGTGCGTACAGTCACATCATCGGCAAAAGCCGTATATTGCGATGGACTTAGAGAATTATTGGAAAACCGACATCATGACCAAGCAGGCATACCTCGACGCGCTCAGGCAAGCGATGCAGGGTCTGCCACCGGAAACGGTGGCCAAGACCCTGGCCTACTACGAGCAACGCTTCATCGACGGCCTGGTGGCCGGCCGGAGTGAGGCCGAGGTCTATCAGGAACTGGACGAGCCGCGCAAGATCGCCATGACCTTGCGCGCCAACGCGCACCTGAGCGAATTCGGCCAGCACAAAACCCCATTCAACCTGGCACGGGCGATGGTGTCGTTGGTCGGCCTGTCGATCTTCAACCTGTTCATGGTGATCCCGGCGCTGGTATATGCCAGCCTGCTGGGGGCGATTTACGTATCGGCGTTCGCGTTCTACATCGGTGGCGTGGCGCTGACCGCCAGCGGCCTGTCGGGTCAGAACGAACTGGCGCTGGAAGGCCCGCTGCGCCATCTGATGGAATTCACCAACTCGCGCTTCGACACCCCGCAAGAGGAAGAGGACGCCCAAGGCTGGCGCGTGTCGATCGACCGCATGGGCGTGCAACTCAACAAGGACGAAGCGGAAGCCGCGCCGGCCGACGAAGAAGGCTTGAGCCGCAGCGGCCGACTGCTGAACCGCGCCGAAGCGGTGGCCACCGGCGACCTGCGCATTACCACCGATTTCGACAACGGCGCCCGCACCACGCAATCGCTGATCGGGCTCGGACTGGTGCTGGGCGGGATCGGCCTGTGCCTGATCAGCATCGTGTTGACGCGCTACACGGTAATCGGCCTGAAACGCTATGCGGCGATGAATATGTCGCTGCTGCGCGGCCGTTAAGGAGGACCAGATGCGAGCTTTAATGAAAATCGGCGTCAGCCTGCTGTTACTGGCCTTTGTGCTGATCGGTATCAGCTACAGCATGCTCAAAGCCTATGGCAGCAGCAGCCCGACCAGCACCGCCGGCCGTTCGCTCGGCAGCGAGACGCGCAAGATCGACGCCATGGCCACCTCGGTGGAATTGAGCGGCCCGATCGACCTGATTCTGACCCAAGGCCAGAATGCCTCGCTGCGCGTGCGCGGCGAACAGCGCTCGCTGGCCAATATCGAGACGCTCCAGGATGGCCGCGACCTGCACATCGGCACCAAGGGCATGCTGCTCAATCCCCGTCACCGGTTGCAGGTGGAACTGGTGCTGCCGTCGCTGGAAGAACTAATGGTGAGCAGCAGCGGCGACACCAAGGTATCCGGCTTTAACGGCGAGCGGCTGGAATTGCAGCTGCACGGCTCGGGCAATGTAAATTTCAATGGACGTTATCGTTCACTGGCGGCGGGCGCGCACGGCAGCGGCAACCTGAATCTGAACGCCGGCAGCAGTGAGCGCGTGGAGCTGGAGATGGTCGGCTCGGGCCAGATTACCGCGTCCGGCAGCTGCCAGACGCTGGAAGCGCAACTGACCGGTTCCGGCGATCTTGATGCGCGCCACCTGGCGGCCGAGAAGGTCACCGTGAATTTGAAAGGCTCGGGTACCACTCACGTCTTCGCCAAGCAGTCGGCCGATTTGACGTTGCGCGGCAGCGGCGATATCCGCGTACTCGGTAATCCGGATCAGCGCAACGTCAGCCGCACCGGATCGGGCGACGTTAGCTGGGAGTGAACGCGGCTGCGCGCCAGGCCAGCGCATCGCGCGCGGCGGCAACGCCGCCCGCAAAACACGCGGTGAGCAGGTAGCCGCCGGTCGGCGCTTCCCAGTCCACCATCTCACCGGCCACGAACACGCCCGGCAGCGCCGTCAACATCGTTCCTTGCAAGGCATCCCAGCGCACCCCGCCAGCGGTGCTGATCGCCTCATCGATGGGACGTGGCCGCAGCAGCCGCACCGGCAGACGCTTGATCGCCGCCGCCAGTTGCGCTTCGTCGCTGAACTGTTCCTTGCTCAAACACTCGCGCAGCAGCCCCGCCTTGACGCCCTTGATACCCAAACGGCTTTGCAGATGGCTGGCCATCGAGCGCGCGCCCCGTGGACGCGACACTTCGTCCAGCACGCGTTGCGGGGCCCAATCCGGCATCAGGTCCAGCCAGATGGTCGTGTGGCCCTCGGCCGCGATCTGATCGCGCAGCGGCGCGGACAGCGCATAAATCAGACTGCCTTCCACACCGCCCTGCGTCACCACGAACTGTCCCTGGCGGCGTATTTCCTGTCCAAGCGCATCGCGCGCGATCACGGCCACTGTCATCAACGGTTCGCCAGCATGGCGGGCACTGAAATGCTCACTCCACGCCACATCGAAGCCGCAATTGGCCGGCGCCAGCGGCGCCACCTCAACGCCGCGTGACGCCAGCAATGGCATCCACGCGCCATCCGAACCAAGCCGCGCCCAGCTACCGCCGCCGAGGGCCAGGACCACCGCGTCCGGCGTCACCAGCACCTCGCGTGCGCCGGCCACGCCCGCGTCGTCCGGCGCCGCGAAGCGCAGCGCGTCATCCTGCCAGCCAAGCCAGCGATGCCGCATGTGGAAGCGTATCCCGCTCTCGCGCAACTGATGCAGCCACGCTCGCAGCAGCGGCGCCGCCTTCATATCGGTCGGGAACACGCGGCCCGAGGTGCCGACAAACGTCTGCAGCCCCAGGCCCTGCACGAAATCGCGCACATCCTGCGGGCCAAACGCATCCAGCATCGGCCGCAGGGCCTGCGCGCTTGCGCCGTAACGCGTTACGAAATCCGCATACGGCTCGGCATGCGTAATATTCATGCCGCTGCGACCCGCCAGCAAAAACTTGCGGCCGACCGAAGCCATGGCATCATAGACGTCCACCTGCGCCCCGCCCTGCGCCAGCGTTTGCGCGGCTATCAGGCCGGCGGGGCCGCCGCCGATGACGGCAACGCGAAAAGATGTCAAACTAGACTGCATGCATTCGATCCGATAAAAACGAGGGAGATAATATGGGTGCGCTATTCTGGATTAAACGCTTTTTGCTGGCGGCGGTGCCGCTGGCTGCGCTGCTGGCAGCCGTCGAATGGTTCAAAGGCTCGACCGCCAGGGAAGACTACCTGAGCGCCGGCGCATGGGCCTTGATCGCAGCCGCTATCTTCACCTACTCCGCTTGGCGGCGCCATCGCCACGCCAAGGCCTGCGGCATGTGCGACGACTTGGCCGCCGCGCGCAAGGCAAAAAAGACGACCTAGCCGCCGGTAACCGGCGGGAAGAACGCCACTTCGGCGCCGTCGGCAATCGCCGTATCGGCGTCGCACATCACTTGGTTGCAGGCCATGCGCAGCGCCGGATGACTCAAAGCCTGCTGCCACTGCTCACCGCGCGCCGCCAGATGCTCGCGTAGCGCGCCTACCGTCGCCACGCCAGCCGGCAACGCCATCGACTCCGACGACGCCCCCACTGCCTCGCGTACGCTGGCAAAAAATTTTACGGTAATAACCATCTTTACAATCAGTACAGTAACTCGTTAAACGGTATAAATCGAACCAGATCGCCGGCGGCGATGGTCTGGCCGGGTGGATTGTCGATCACGCCATCGCCCCACACGGTCGATGTCAGCACCCCGGAACTCTGATTGCGGAACAGCTCCACGCCACCCACATCATTGATGCGCGCGCGCAGGAACTCGTTGCGCTTGTCGGCCTTCGGCCAGTCGAAATCTGCGCGCATCTGGAACGCGCGCGGCGCAATCGCCCCCTCCACACCTTGCAGGCGCAGCACGAACGGCCGCACGAACATCATGAAGGTAATGAAACTGGACACCGGATTGCCCGGCAGGCCAATGAAGAACGCCTGCCGCACCTCGCCAAACGCCAGCGGTTTGCCCGGTTTGACGGCGATCTGCCACATATTCAGTTTGCCCTCGGCTTCCACCGCCGGCTTGATGTGATCTTCCTCGCCGACCGACACGCCGCCGGAAGTGATGATCAAGTCATGCCCCTGCGCCGACTCGCGCAGCACCGCGCGCGTCGCCTCCAGCGAATCCGGCACGATGCCGAAATCGGTGATTTCGCAGCCCAGATTCTCCAGCAGCGCGCGCAGTGTAAAGCGGTTGGAATTGTAGATTGCGCCGGGAGCCAACGGCTCGCCCGGCATAGTCAGCTCGTCACCGGTGAAGAACACCGCCACCTTCAGCTTGCGCTTGACCGGCAGTTCCGCCAGCCCCACCGATGCGGCCAGACCCAGCTCCTGGCTGCGCAAGCGCGCGCCGGCAGGCAGCACCACGCTGCCGCTGGTGATGTCCTCGCCGGCGCGGCGTATCCACTCGCCAGACTTGGGCGCATGCTTGATGGTGACCACATTGCCAGCCAGTTCGCACTGCTCCTGCATGACCACAGCATCCGCGCCTTCGGGAATCATGGCGCCGGTGAAGATGCGCGCCGCGGTCCCCGGCAGCAAAGGCTGGCCCACATGGCCAGCCGGAATCCGCTGCGACACCGTCAGCGACGCATTGCCGCTGAGGCAATCGGCGGCGCGCACCGCGTAGCCGTCCATCTGCGTGTTGTCGGCGCCCGGCACATTCATACCGGAGACCTGCGCCTTGGCCAGCACACGGCCATTGGCGGCCAGCGTCGGGATGACTTCCTCATCCGCCACCGGACGCGCGGCGGCCAGCATCTGCGCCAGCGCCTCGCTGACCGACAGCATCGGCTTACGCGGTTCGTTCATTACAGCCCCGTGTTGGCGGCGATGTAGGCCTTCATGGCCGCGACATCCGGTTTCATGACCACGAACTTCTGCGGCAGCTCTTCGATATTCTCGAAGCCTTCCGGACGTTCGGCGTCCTCGCCCAGCGCTTCCAGGATGGTTTCGTTGAATTTGGCCGCCAGCGCGGTTTCCAGCACGATCATGGTCACGCCAGGCTCCAGGTTTTCCTTGGCGACCTTGATGCCGTCGGCGGTGTGGGTGTCGATCACAATGCCGTAATCGTCCGCTACGTCGCGGATCGTGTTCACACGGTCGTCGTGGGTCGACCTGCCGGACTTGAAGCCGTAATTGGCCACCAGCTTGAATTCGTCGCCGTCGCTGCCAGGCTTGCCGGACAGGTCGAAGCCGCCGTGCGTATCCACCTTCTGGAACAGCGCGCGGGTGCGGTCACCGTCGCGGCCCACCAGCTCATACACGAAGCGCTCGAAGTTGGACGCCTTGGAGATGTCCATCGACGGGCTGCTGGTGTGGTAGGTCTCGGCCGACTTGCGCACGCGGTACACGCCGGTGCGGAAGAATTCATCCAGCACGTCGTTTTCGTTGGTGGCCGCCACCAGCTTGTCGATCGGGAGGCCCATCATGCGGGCGATATGGCCGGCGCAGATATTGCCGAAGTTCCCCGAGGGGACGGTGAACGAAACTTTCTGGTCGTTCGAAGTGGTCGCCGCCAGGTAGCCGCGGAAGTAGTAGACCACCTGGGCCACCACGCGTGCCCAGTTGATCGAGTTGACGGTGCCGATCTTGTATTTGGCCTTGAATTCCAGGTCGTTGGATACGGCTTTGACCATATCCTGCGCATCATCGAATACGCCTTCGATGGCGATGTTGAAGATGTTCGCATCTTGGAGGCTGAACATCTGGGCGGTCTGGAAGGCGCTCATCTTCTTGTGCGGCGACAGCATGAAGACACGGATGCCCTGCTTGCCGCGCATCGCGTATTCGGCGGCGCTGCCGGTGTCGCCCGAGGTGGCGCCGAAAATATTCAGTTCCGCGTTCTGCTTGGCCAGCGCGTATTCAAACAGGTTACCCAGCAGCTGCATGGCCATGTCCTTGAAGGCCAGCGTCGGGCCGTTGGACAGCGCTTGCAGTACCAGCTTGGTGCCGTTTTCGCCCTCTTCCAGCACGCGCAACGGCGTAATCTGAGAAGCCTTCTCGCCCTCGCGAACGTTTTTATATACCTCTTTGGTATAGGTCTTGGCGGTCAGCGCGCGCAGGTCCGCTTCCGGAATATCGGTCGCAAACTTCTTCAGGATCTCAAACGCCAGGTCGGCGTACGATAGCTGGCGCCATGCGTCCAGCTCCGCGCCCGTCACTTGCGGGTAGGAGGCAGGCAGGAACAAGCCGCCATCGGTGGCCAGGCCACCGAGAAGAATATCGGAAAATTGTTGAGGAGACGAGGCGGCGGCCGACTGGGCGGCGCGAGTAGACACGTATTGCATAAATAAGAAGAGATTCCAGTTGAGCTGCAGGACGGTACAAAGCGAGGGACTATTATAGTGTGCCTTGCCGCCTCCCGTGAAATTCACGTTGTTTTATGGTCATGCCCTTGACCTGCGGTGCTGGCTGGTGACGAGGCCAGGCCATATACTGTCGAACTCCAGTCGATCTCCGCAGAACCCCATGAAGTCCCACGCCCATCCACCGCAGCCCCAATTCGTCAGTTATCTGTGGGCTTGCTTTGTCACGCTCTTGCTCGTGGCGGCGGCGTTCATGTTTTACGTGTGGACCGAAAAGCGCATCGACGAAGCCAACGACCTGCGCTACGCGTCGCACAACCTGGTCGAGGAACTTCGCCAGTCCTCCGATGACTTGACGCGCATGGCGCGCACTTATGTCGCCACCGGCGAAGCGCATTACCGTAAACACTACAACGAAATCGTCGACATCCGCGACGGCCGCGCGCCGCGCCCGTACAACTACGAGAACGTGTATTGGGATCTGGTGCAGGCCAACGGCCAGCGTCCGCGCGCCGGCGACGCCGCCGTGCCGCTGATGCAGTTGATGCGCGAGTCCGACTTCGCGCCGGAAGAACTGGCGCTGCTGGCCGCCGCCAAGAACGAATCGGACAAACTGGTTGGACTGGAGGTCGCCGCCATGGACCTGCGCGCGGCTGGTGGCGATGTCGCCCAGGCCACCGCCAGGCTGTACGACGCCGCCTATCACCGCGCCAAGGCCGACATCATGCGTCCCATCGGCGCCGTCAACGACAGCGTCGATCGCCGCACCCGCCGGCTGGTCGAGGAGACCGCGCGCGACGCCAACCTGGCCCGCTGCGCCTTCATGTTCAGCGCCGTGGTGCTGGTGCTGCTGGTGTGGCGGGCCAAGCAGCGGCTGGACGCCTCGCTCGGCTGCTCGGTCGACCAGCTCCAGGCCAGCATGGAAAAGCTGGGACGCGGCGACTTCTCCGATCCGCTGACCGTCAGCGACAGCGCCCGCGACAGCGTGTGGGGCTGGCTGGCCCACACCCAGCAAGGCCTGGCGCGGCTGGACGCCGAGCGCAATGAAGCGGTCGAACGCATCCAGCGCATCAGCCGCCTGTACTCGGCGCTGAGCCAGTGTAACCAGGCGATTGTGCGCAGCCACAGCGAAGCGGAACTGTTCGAGCGCATCTGCCGCGATGTGGTCAGCTACGGCGGCATGGCGATGGCGTGGATCGGCATCATCGACAAGGAACATGGCCGCATCGACGTCGCAGCGTCCTTTGGCGGCGGCATCGAATACCTTGAGCAGCTCGAAGTCTCGCTCGACCCGAACACGCCGGAAGGACGCGGTCCAATCGGCCTGTCCTACCACAGCGGCCAGCCTTACTGGTGCCAGGACTACCAGCACGCGCCGGAGACGGCTTACTGGCACGCCCACGGCGCCCGATATGGTTGGGCCGCGTCGGCGGCCATTCCGCTGCGCCGCGACGGCGAGATCATCGGCTTCTTCGCGCCCTACTCTAGCACCGTCAACGCCTTCGACCAGGACGTGCGCGAGCTGCTGCTGGAAATGACGCTGGATATCGAATTCGCCTTGAAGAACTTCGACCGCGAGGCGGTGCGCCAGCAGGCCGACCAGCGTGTGCAGTACCTGGCCCATTACGATGTGCTGACCGGCCTGCCGAACCGCTCCCAGTTGCACGAGCGCGCGCGCCACCTGCTGGAACATGCGCGCAACAGCCGCACCTCGATGGCGCTGATGATGCTGGACCTGGATCACTTCAAGGACATCAACGATTCGCTGGGCCACACGGTGGGCGACGCACTGCTGTCCGAACTGGCGCTGCGCCTGACCAGCTGCCTGCGCGACACCGACCTGGTGGCGCGTCTCGGCGGCGACGAATTTATCTTCGTGCTGCCGAACGCCGGCAGCGGCGAAGCCAGCGACGTCGCCCGCAAGCTGCTCGACCTGACTGGCCAGGCCTACACGGTGGGTACGCACGACCTCAAGGTGTCGGCCTCAATCGGCATCGCCATGTACCCGGACGACGGGATGGATGTCGAGACGCTATTGCAGCGCGCCGACGCCGCCATGTACCAGGTCAAACGCGCCGGCCGCCACGACTTCCGCTTCTTCACCGCGGCCATGCAGCAGCGCGCCGCGCGCCACCTGCAGGTGGTGAACGCGCTGCGCTATGCGCTGGAGCGCGACCAGATGCACGTGGTATATCAGCCGCAGGTATCGCTGAAGACCGGCCGCATTGTCGGCGCCGAAGCACTGCTGCGCTGGAGCACACCGGAGCTGGGCATGGTGTCGCCGGCCGAATTCATCCCCGCCGCCGAGGAAAGCGGCCTGATTGTGTCGATTGGCGACTGGGTGCTGCGCCAGGCCGTGCGTCAGGCGCGCCAGTGGCTGGACGCCGGCCTGCCGCCGCTGGTGATGGCGGTGAATTTGTCGGCCATCCAGTTCCGCACCACCGACCTGCCTTCGCACGTGGCGCAAGTGCTATACGAAGAAGGCCTGCCGCCGGAATACCTGGAACTGGAATTGACCGAAGGCGTGGCGGTGCAGGATCCGCAAGGCGCCATCGCCACCATGAACCAGTTGCACGACCGCGGCATCCGCATGTCGATCGACGATTTCGGCACCGGTTTCTCGTCGCTCAGCCACCTGAAGAAGTTCAAGGTCTACAAACTGAAGATCGACCAGTCCTTCGTGCGTGACATCAGCACCGACAGCGAGGACAAGGCCATCGTCAGCGCCATCATCAACATGGCGCGCAGCCTTGGGCTGACCACCATCGCCGAAGGCGTGGAGACCACGGCGCAGCTGGACTTCCTGCGCGAGCAGGACTGCGATGAGATGCAGGGCTACCACTTCAGCAAGCCATTGCTACCGGACGCCTTCCGCGCCCTGCTGGAAGCTTAAGCTTTCACGCGCCGCGCCGCAGAGATCCGGTTGTAGCCAAAGCCGGCCAGCAGAATCGCCAGGATCAACGCCTGAGAGCCCAGCGTTTCGGCGGTCGGTAGCACGCCAAGCATGTCGATGCGCGGGAAACTGACCGGCGTAACGCCAACCCAGCCTGCTTCCTGCAACGCCGCCACGCCTTTGCCGATCAGGATTACTGCCAGCACCGCGACAAAGCCGGAGGTGAAAGAGAAGAACTTCCCGATCGGCATACGCGCGCTGGAACGCAGCAGTACCCAGCCGATGATCGCCAGCAGCACCACTGCCGCGATGAAACCGCCCAGCAGCGCGCCGCCGTTGCCGTCGGCCGCCAGCGCGGAGTAGAACAGCACCGTCTCGAACACCTCGCGGTACACGGCGATGAAGGACAGTGCGAACAGGCTCCATGCGGTCTTGCGGGTCATCGCCGCCGACAGCTTCTCGCTCAAATATTCTTGCCAACGTCCGGCGCTGCTCTTCTGGTGCATCCACAGGCCAACGCTCAACAACACCAATGCAGCGAACACCGAGCCGACGCCTTCGCTGACTTCGCGACTGGCGCCGCTGATCGTCACCAGGTAGGTCGCCGCCACCCAGGTCAGCACACCCGCCACCAGTGCGCCTATCCAGCCGGTGTGCACGTACGGCAGGACGTCCTTGCGCTGCGCCTTGCGCAGGAAGGCGACGATGCCGATCACGATCAGCAGCGCCTCGACGCCTTCGCGCAGCAGGATGGTGAGCGCGCCGACAAAGGTCGTCATCGGGTCGGCCTTGGCGTCACCGAGTTCCGCTTCCACCAATGTGAATAGCTGCGTGAGTTCCTTGCCGACCGCGTCGGCCTTGGCGACATCGCCGTTGGCGACGGCGGAGCGATACGCCAGCATGGCGCTTTCGACGGCTGCCAGCAGCGACTTGTTACGCGCGCCGACCACCGGTTCGATCGGTTCGAAGCCATCCAGATAGGCGGACAGGCCAAGTTTGGTGGCTGCGGCACGGTCGCCCGCATGCAAGGCGGCCAGACTTTCCGCCAGGCGGGCGCGCGACAGCGCGAGGCCGGATGGCTTTTGTCCTTCAGCCTGCGCCGGTTGGCTGCGGATATAAGCGGTCAAATCACGCGCCGTCTGCATGCCGGTTTTGGCGGCGATAGCTTCCTGCGTCAGCGTGGTGACTGCGGCCAGATCGGGGAATTGGGCTCGCAGCGCCGGATCGTCTTTCCACAATTTTTCGCCGCGCGCGCGGCCGGCAGCGTCGAACGACAGGCCGCCGATGAAGAACGCCAGATCCCAGCGGTCCGCTTCCGGCAAAGCTGCGAAACTGGCCATCGACGTCCCGGCCACGCCTTGCGACACCACTTGGTACAGCGCCAAAAGGCTGCGCGATTGCGCGCGTTCAGCGTCAGAAAAAGCGATCGGCTTGGGATCGAGCGTGGCGGCAAGCGTGCCATCGCCGTGACCCGTAGCGCCATGGCAGGCGGCGCACTGCGCGGCGTACAGCGAAGCGCCGCGCGTCAGATTTGGCAAGGCTTTGGGCGCCACCGGAATCGGATAGGCGGCGATCAGCAATGCGTTGGCGCGGTGCGCAAGATTCTTGACCTCGGCCGCATCGGCCTTGCGCATGACAGCGGCGCGCAGGTCGGCAACCGCTGCCGACACCGCGGCCTGCGACGCATGCGGCGGCAAGCCGGCCGCCTGCTTGACCGCGTTGTCGGTGAAGTCCAGCATTTCCGCATATTCGGACTCACTGGCGACTACGCCATGTTCCACCGCGCCGCCGTAATCGACGGCAACGTAATCAATCAGCTGCCATAACTGCTTTGCCCCTGCGTTTGGATCGTTCGGCTGCGCATGCACGGCGCCATTCAGGCAGAAGGCAAACAGCACTATCGACCAGATTCTCATCGCAATCAACATGATTCTTATTCTCATTGTTATCCAAGTCGGCGACTATATGCCAATTTCGAGTTTTCTGCAGGTTGACATCATCGATTACATGTGTAATCGTTAACCGCATGAATAAACCTATCCAAATCAGCGACGCTGAATCGCAAGTCATGGAAGTGCTGTGGAGCGGCAGCCCGCGCACGGCAGAAGACGTGGTGGCGGCGCTCAGCGATCAACAGGCGTGGCAGGTCGCCACCATCAAGACGCTGCTCAATCGCCTGCTCAAGAAAGGCGCGGTGCGCGCCGCAAAGGACGGCCGGCGCTTTCTCTACTCGCCGCTGCTGACACGCGACCAGTGGTTGGTAACGGAAAGCGGCGGCATGGTGCAGCGCCTGTTCGGCGGCCGCATCGCGCCGCTGGTGGCGCACTTCGGACGACATGGCAAGCTGAGTGCCGACGATCTGGAAGACCTGAAGCGATTAGTCAAAGAGCTTAGCGATGGCAAATGACCTCCTGCATGCGCTGCTCGCCGCCAGCTTGATTGCCGGCGCCGTCATCTTGCTGCTGTGCGTCGTGCGCGTGCCACTGCGACGGGCGTTCGGTGCGCGAATGGCCTACATGGCGTGGGCCGCAATGCCGACCGCACTGGCGGCGACAGCGCTAGCCGTGCTGTCCGCCGTGCGCATGCCGGCACAGGTGCAACAGGTGGTGGCGCCGTTGCGCCATCTCGCCAGCGCCGGCCTGCCCGCCGCCAGCATCGTCGGCATGCCATGGCAGCAGTGGCAGATGTGGGTAGCGGCAGTCTGGCTGGCGGTCGCAATGGCGATGCTGGCATGGTATGGCGTCGCGCACCGTCGCTACCGCAAGCAGCTTGGCCCTCTCAGCCGCGACGGCAGCATCTATCACAGCATGCGCACCGACGAAGGGCCGGCGGTGGTTGGTCTGTGGCGGCCGGTGATCGTGGTGCCGGCCGATTTCGCCGCGCGCTACACGCCACAAGAGCAGCAACTGATCCTCGCCCACGAAACAGTGCATCTGCGGCGCCGCGATCCCTTGATGAACGCCCAGTGCGCACTGCTGCAATGTGCCCTGTGGTTCCATCCGCTGGTGCACCTGGCCGCGCGCCGCTTCCGGCTGGATCAGGAACTGGCGTGCGACGCCGCCGTCATGCACGCGCATCCTGGCCTGAAACGCAGCTACGCCGACGCCATGCTCAAAACGCAGATGTCCACCCAGGCAGCACTGATACATTGCCACTGGCAGTCCACTCACCCATTGAAGGAGCGCGTCATGCAGTTGCAGCAAACGCCACCCACCAAGCTTCGCCGCGTGTTCGGCCGCATCACCATCACTGCGCTCGTCGCCGCCTGCGACTACGGCGCCATGGCCGCCAACGCCGGCGTGGAAAGCCCGGACAAATACATGGTCAATATGAAGTTGGTCGCCGGCGGCGAGTCGTCCTCGCCGGCACTACTGGTGCAGGAAGGCGTGCAGGCGGCAGTGGCCAGCACGGGGAAAGACGGTGTATGGCGCACGGAGCTGGTGCTGACCAAGGCCGGCGCCAGTTCCGTGTTTGTGAAAGCGGTCATCAAGCACGACGACCGCGTGATCAGCAGCCCAGGCTTGCTGGTGCCGATCGGCGAAACCGCAACCGTCGGCGTGGACGATCAGTTCAAACTACAACTGGCCGTCAGCAAGCCGCGTGATTGACGGTGATGACGTGAATCGCCAGGCCGCCCAGCGAAGTCTCCTTGTACTTCGCCTGCATGTCGGCGCCGGTCTGGCGCATGGTCTCGATCACTTCATCGAGGCTGACGAAGTGCGTGCCATCGCCCTTTAGAGCAAGCGAGGCGGCCGTGATAGCCTTGACGGCGCCCATGCCGTTACGCTCGATGCAGGGAATTTGGACCAGCCCTCCGATCGGATCGCAGGTCATGCCCAGATGGTGTTCGATGCCGATTTCGGCGGCGTTCTCGATCTGGCCATTGCTGCCGCCCAGCGCAGCGACCAGGCCCGCAGCGGCCATCGCGCAAGCGACGCCCACCTCGCCCTGGCAGCCGATTTCCGCGCCGGAGATCGACGCATTCCGCTTGCACAGCATGCCGATGGCCGCAGCCGTCAGCATGAAGTCGCGCACGCCGGTGACCGGGTCGCTCGGCTTGCAGTCTTCCGCGTAGTAGCGCAGCACCGCCGGAATGATGCCGGCCGCGCCGTTGGTCGGCGCGGTGACCACCCGTCCGCCGGCGGCGTTTTCTTCGTTAACCGCCATCGCATACAGGCTGACCAGATGCATGGCGTCGTGCGGCAGGCTGTCCGCCGGACTGCTGGTGCTGGCCTGCTTCCACAGGCCGGCGGCGCGGCGCTTGACGTTCAAGCCGCCCGGCAGCTGGCCCGGCGTGTCGAGGCCATGGGCGATACAGTCACGCATCACCTTCCAGATTTTATCCAGTCCGGCGTTCAGCTCATCGTCGCTGACGCGCACGCGCTCATTCGCGCGCAGCATTTGCGGAATGGTCAGGCCACTGCGCACGCCATGCGCCAACAGTTCGTCCATGGTGCCGAACGGGTAAGGCATGACCACAGACGCCGCCAGCGCCGCTTCTTCGCCCTCTTCGCGAATAAAGCCGCCGCCGACCGAGTAGTAGACTCTGGAGATGCTGCTGCCGTCCTTGCGGGTCAGCGTGAAGCGCATGCCGTTCGGGTGTTCCGGCAGGGATTCGGCCATATGGAATACCAGATGCGTGCCGCGCTTGAACGGCACCACTTGCTTGCCGAGCAGCGCGAGCTGACCCGCCGCTTCGGCTTCCGCCAGTTGCGCATCCACGCGCGTCGGCACCACGTCCTGCGGCGTTTCACCCATCAGGCCAAGCAGCACGGCTTTATCGGTGGCGTGACCGATGCCGGTCAGGGCCAGCGAGCCATATAGCTCGGCCTTGACTTCGGTCACGTCCTCCAGCGGAGCGTTATCCAGCAGGAAGCGGCGCGCCGCCACCATCGGGCCCACGGTGTGCGAGCTCGATGGACCGATGCCGATCTTGAATAGATCGAAGACACTCATGTCCATCAGGCGGCCTTGCCCAGGCTGACGTCAATGTTCGCCAGCATGCTGTCGACCATTTCATCGACACCGATGCGGGCTTTCCAGCCCCAGTCCGCAGTGGCGGTAGCGTCGTCCAGGCTTTGCGGCCAGGAATCGGCGATAGCCTGGCGGCTGTCCGGCTGGTAGGCGATTTTAAAGTCCGGCAGCTTGCGGGTAATCGCAGCAGCCAGCTGTTCCGGGTTGAACGATACGCCGGCCACGTTGTACGAGGAACGCACTTTCACCAGCTCCGCCGGCGCATCCATCAACTCGATGGTGGCGCGGATCGCGTCGGGCATGTAGATCATTGGCAGCGTGGTTTGCGGGCCGAGGAAGCATTCATAACGCTCGCCGCGCAGCGCCGAATGGAAGATCGCAATCGCGTAATCGGTGGTGCCGCCGCCCGGTGGCGACTTGTAGCTGATGATGCCTGGGTAGCGGATCGAACGCACGTCCACGCCGTACTTCAGGAAATAGTATTCGCACAGGCGCTCGCCGGCCAGCTTGCTGATGCCGTAGATGGTGGTTGGGTCCATCACCGTCAGTTGTGGCGTATCGGTTTGCGGCGTGTTCGGGCCGAAGGCGGCGATCGACGACGGCCAGAACACCTTCAGCGGCTTGCCGATGGCGCCGCGTTCGCGCGCCACTTCCAGGATATTCAGCAGGCCGTCCATGTTCAGCGTCCATGCCTTCAGCGGCGCCGCTTCGCCGGTGGCCGACAGCATCGCCGCCAGCTGGTACACCTGGGTGATGCCTTCGTCGGTGATCAATGCGGCCAGCGAGACTTTATCCAGCACGTTGAGCGTGGTGTAGCGCGCCGCCTGATACAGGTTGGTCGGGCTGACATCGCTGGCGATGACGTTCTGTGCACCGTGCTGCTTGGCCAGTGCTTCCACCAGTTCACTGCCGATCTGGCCATTGGCGCCGATGACGAGAATTTTTTGTTGTTCCATTTCTGTGTTCCTGACGATTTTCATATTAGTTCTTCAGCAGGCCCAATTCGCGGCCGGCCTGTTCGAATGCTTTGAGTACGGTGTCCAGCTGTTCGCGGGTATGCGCGGCAGACAGTTGGACGCGCACACGCGCCTGGCCCATCGGGACCACCGGGTAGAAGAAGCCGCTGAGCAGCACGCCCAGTTCATACATTCGCGCGGCGAACTTCTGCGCCACCGGCGCTTCGAACAACATCACAGGAACCACAGGGTGGGTGCCCGGCTTGATGGTGAAGCCGAGCGCTTCGATCTCTTTACGGAAGTACGCGGTGTTCTCGTGCAGGCGGTCGCGCAGCTCGGTCGATTGCGACAGCTGCTGCAGCACGGCCAGCGACGCGCCGGCAATCGATGGCGCCAGCGTGTTCGAGAACAGGTAAGGACGCGATTTCTGGCGCAGCATCTCGATCACTTCCTTGCGGCCGGAGGTGAAGCCGCCCATGGCGCCGCCCAGCGCCTTGCCCAGCGTGCCGGTGATGATGTCGATCTTGCCGACCACGTTGTGGTGCTCATGCGTGCCGCGGCCGGTCTTGCCCATGAAGCCGGAGGCGTGGCATTCGTCGATCATCACCAGCGCGCCGTATTTGTCGGCCAGCTCGACGATCTTGTCCAGCTGGGCGATGGTGCCGTCCATCGAGAACACGCCGTCGGTGACGATGACTTTATGGCGCTTGTCTGCGGCCGCTTGCAGCTGCTTTTCCAGATCGGCCATATCGTTGTGGGCGTAGCGGAAGCGCGCGGCCTTGCACAGGCGGATGCCGTCGATGATCGAAGCGTGGTTGAGCGCGTCGGAGATGATGGCGTCGTTTTCGTCGAACAGCGGCTCGAACACGCCGCCGTTGGCGTCGAAGGCCGCCGCGTACAGGATGGTGTCTTCGGTGCCGAGGAACTTGGAGATGGCATGCTCCAGTTGCTTGTGCACGGTCTGGGTGCCGCAGATAAAGCGCACCGACGACAGGCCGTAGCCATATTTTTCGGTGGCGTCGATGGACGCCTGCGCCACCCACTCCTCGCCCGACAGGCCGAGGTAGTTGTTGGCGCACATATTAATCAGCATTCGACCATCCTCACTCATCACTTCCGAGCCCTGGCGGGAAGCCAGTACGCGCTCTGGCTTGTACAGGCCCTGTTCGCGCAATTGATCCAGATTTTGCTGGAGGCTGCTATAGAAAGTATTTTGTGGATTGCTCATGATGGTCCTCAGGTCTGTGATACGATTCCGCCATCTTATGCGAAATTCGTTATGTCGAATTCAAATTCGATATATTGAATTTTATAGAGAACCAGTGAACTCCGCAACCACTATAATGAACACACTCGTTTCGTCCAATGCCCCACCTGAAGTCGGCGCCGCCCTGCAGCGCCTGCGCCTGGCCCGCGGCCTGACGCTGGAAGACCTGTCGCGCATCGCCGGCGTATCGAAGTCAATGTTGTCGCAAATTGAACGCGAAAAGGCCAACCCCACCATCGCCATCACCTGGCGGCTGGCCAACGCGCTGGGCGTGCAGATCGGCGAACTGCTGGCCACCGCCGAGCGCGAGACCGAGACCATCCGCGTGATCGACGCCCACGAGACGCCCACCCTGCCCGGCCTGCACGCCGGCTACGTGCTGCGCATCCTGGGGCCGCTGGAACTGGCTAGTAAATATGAGTGGTATGAACTGACATTGTCGCCGGGCGGCGAGCTGGCCTCGCAAGGCCACGATCCGGGCGCGCAGGAGCATCTGACCCTGCTGCACGGCTCAGTCGAGGTGGAAGTCGGTAACGACAAGAAGAAGGTCAAACTGGGCAGCACGGCGCGCTACCCGGGCGACCAGCAGCACATCATCCGCAACGTTGGCAAGACGGAGGCGAAGGCGCTGCTGGTGGTGATCCACCGCTAATTATTACCAGTTGGCTTCGCGCTCCGGCGTAGAGCTGATGCGGTGGATCGACAGGTCGGCGCCCTGGAACTCCTCTTCCGGGTCCAGGCGCAGGCCCAGTGTGGCTTTCAGCACGCCGTACACCGCGTAGCCGCCGATCAGCGCCACCGCCACACCCATCAAAGTGCCCACCAGCTGCGACAGCAGCGATACGCCGCCGATACCGCCCAAGGCTTTCTGCCCAAAGATGCCGGCCGCGATGCCGCCCCAGGCGCCGCACAGGCCGTGCAGCGGCCATACGCCCAGCACGTCGTCGATCTTCCATTTGTTCTGCGCCAGCGTGAACATCCAGACAAACACCGCGCCGGCAATACCGCCGGTGACCAATGCGCCGAGCGGATGCATCAGGTCCGAGCCGGCGCACACCGCCACCAGGCCGGCCAGCGGGCCGTTGTAGGCGAAGCCGGGATCGTTCTTGCCCATCATGAGGGCGACCAGCGTGCCGCCCACCATGGCCATCAGCGAGTTGACGGCGACCAGGCCGTTCATCTTGTCCAGCGACTGCGCGCTCATGACGTTAAAGCCAAACCAGCCGACCGTCAGAATCCACGCGCCCAGCGCCAGGAACGGAATCGACGACGGCGGATGGGCGGCGATGGCGCCGTTTTTCATGTAACGGCCACGGCGCGCGCCCAGCAGCAGCACCGCCGGCAGCGCGATCCAGCCGCCCACCGCATGCACCACCACCGAACCGGCGAAGTCGTGGAAGGTGGCGCCAAAGGTATGCGTCAGCCAGTCCTGCACGCCAAAGCGGTTGTTCCAGGCGATGCCTTCAAAGAATGGGTAGATCAGGCCGACCAGCAAGGCGGTGGCGATAGTCTGCGGATGAAAACGCGCGCGCTCGGCAATGCCGCCGGAGATAATCGCTGGAATGGCAGCGGCAAACGTCAGCAAGAAGAAGAATTTGACCAGCTCGTAGCCGTTTTTGGCGGCGAGCACCTCGGCCGATGAAAAGAAATTGATGCCGTAGGCAATGCTGTAGCCGACGAAGAAATACGCGATGGTCGATACGGCAAAATCGACCAGGATTTTCACCAGCGCGTTGACCTGGTTTTTCTTGCGCACCGTGCCCAGCTCAAGGAAAGCAAAGCCCGCGTGCATGGCCAGAATCATGATAGCGCCGAGCAAAATGAATAAAGCATTGGCGCCGTCTTTGTGTGCATCCATCAACAATCACTCCCCAAAACAATGCGAAAATTAAAAAAGTTTCATGCTCAAAGCAATAATCGTTCCAATTTGGTGCAAATTTTAAGTGACTGATTTCAATGGTTTTTCAAATGGTGCAAAAGTGCGCACCGACCCGGTGCGCACTAAAACAAGGCGTTATTTTGGTGCGGCGGCTTACTGCCCGGCCGCCTTGACCTCGCCGCCGTCCATGTGCAGCGCACGGGTCAGGAAGCCCCAGCGGTCCACCACTTCGTCGATTTGCTTGGTGGTCGGCTTGCCGGCGCCATGGCCCGCCTTGCTCTCGATGCGGATCAGGATAGGCGCGCCGCCCGCAGCCTGGTCGGCCTGCGCGGTGGCGGCAAACTTGAAGCTGTGGGCCGGTACTACGCGGTCGTCATGATCGGCGGTGGTGATCATAGTGGCCGGGTAGCAAGTACCCTTTTTCAGGTTATGCAGTGGCGAATACTTCAGCAGCGCCTTGAATTCATCGGCATTGTCGGACGAGCCGTAGTCCGATGTCCACGCCCAGCCGATGGTGAATTTATGGAAGCGCAGCATATCCAGCACGCCCACTTGCGGAATCGCCGCCGCAAACAGGTCCGGACGCTGCGTCATCGCCGCGCCGACCAGCAGGCCGCCGTTGCTGCCGCCGCCGATGGACAGCTTGGCCGGCGACGTCACCTTGTGCGCCACCAGCCATTCTGCCGCGCCGATAAAGTCATCGAATACGTTCTGCTTTTGCAGCTTGGTGCCAGCCGCGTGCCACGATTCGCCGTACTCGCCGCCGCCGCGGAGGTTGGCCATCACGTAGACGCCGCCCATTTCCAGCCACGCCAGGTTGGCCACCGAGAAGCTCGGCGTCAGCGAGATATTGAAACCACCGTAGCCGTACAGGTAGGTCGGATTGCTGCCATCCAGCTTCAGGCCTTTTTTCGACACGATGAACATTGGCACCTTGGTGCCATCGCGCGAGGTGAAGAACTCCTGGCGTGTTTCAAACGCGCTCGGATCGAAATCGACTTTCGGCTGGCGGTACATGCTGCTCTTGTTGGCCTTCAGGTCGTAGCGGTAGATGGTGCTCGGCGTGGTGAAGCTGGTGTACGAGTAGAACGTCTCGGTGTCGCCGCGCTTGCCGCTAAAGCCACCGGCGGTGCCCAGGCCTGGCAGTTCGACGTCATGCAGCGCCTTGCCTTTCAGGTCGTAGACCCTGACCAGACTATGCGCGTCGCTCAGGTAATCGACCAGCAGCTGGTTATTGACCAACGAGGCGGACACCATGGTGTTGCTGCTCTCCGGGACGATCTGCTTCCAGTTCAACACGCCCGGCTTGCGGGTGTCGATGCTGACGATGCGGCCGCGCGGCGCATTGCGCTCGGTGCGGAACAAAAAGACCGGACCATCATTGCCGACGAAGTCATAGGCCGCATCGAAGTCTTCCAGCAGGCCGACCACTTTCGCGTCCTTCTTGCTCAAGTCCTTGTAGAACACGCGGTTCTTGTTCTCCGTGCCTTGCGAGGCATTGATGACCAGGAAGCGGCCATCTTCGGTGACTTCGGCGCCGAAGCCCCAGTCCTTGTGATCCGGACGTTCGTACACCAGCACGTCCGCGCTTTGCTGCGTGCCCAGTTTGTGGAAGTACAGCTTCTGGAAGTAATTGACATCGGCGAGTTTGGTGGCTTCCTTCGGCTCGTCGTAGCGGCTGTAGAAGAAGCCGGAACCATCGTGCAGCCAGGCGGTGCGCGAGAACTTGACCCACTTGACGTGGTCTTCGACATCCTTGCCGCTGTCGATGTCGCGCACCTTGATCTCGTTCCAGTCGGAACCGGAAGCGGCGGTGCTGTAGGCCAGGTATTTACCATCCGGGCTGACGGCCAGGCCGGCCAGCGCCACGGTGCCGTCGGCGGCCAGTGTGTTCGGATCGAGCAGCAGGCGTGGCACATCGGCCAGCGTCCTGGCGGTGTACAGCACCGCCTGATTTTGCAGGCCGTCGTTACGGCTGTAGAAATAGCGGCCGCCTTCCTTGAACGGCACGCTGAAGCGCTCGAAGTTCCACAGCTTGGTCAGGCGTTCCTTGAGCGCGTCGCGGCCGGGAATCTGCGACAGATAACTTTGCGTCAGCTGGTTCTGCGCCACTACCCAGTCCTTGGTCTCGGCGCTGTTGGCGTCTTCCAGCCAGCGGTACGGATCGGCGATGACGGTGCCATGGTAGTTGTCTTGCTGGTCCACTGTGTGCGTGACCGGATAGGTCAGGCCGTCGCCGGCGACGTTGCAGGTTTGCGCCATGGCGCCTTGCGCCACCAGGACTGCGGCAGCCATGGCTGCGTGTTTCAATTGCTTCATTCGAGGGTCCATGTAGTCAAAGAAGTGCTGTGGATCATAGCGGGTTTTTATTCGGCGCGTAACAGCGCCTCGGCGTTGACGATGCGGACGTCGTGCATCTGGTTCAGGTACGCATCCAGGTAGCCTTTGTGCGAAGCGCCGACGATCACCAGCATGCGGCTGCCGGGTAGCGTGATCATGACCTCGCGGATGTTGGACGCCATGCGCAGGTTGCGGGTCTCCCACGAGCCGGTGTAGTTGCGGCCATAATGCTGCGGCGAGGGTTCTTCCAGCGCCGCGCCGAAATCGCTGTGGAAAGCCTGCTCCGGCGCGCCGGGCGCGTTATAGGCGCGGTACATGGCCAGCACGCCGGCCGGCGTGTCGAGATGCGATTGCAAGATGTCGGAAGCCTGCTTGCGTTCCGCAGTGTAGCGATTGTCCCAGGCTTTCATCACGGCGGCGCCGTAGGCTTTTTCGTCCCCTGCCGAAGCATCCGAGGTGTGGTCGTCCATCGGATAGACGCGTTCATGGCCGCCGCGTACCGCCAGTGGCACGGCGATCAGATAGTCTTCGTTGCGCACCTGGCGCAGCTTCTCCAGGCTGTCGACCAGGCCTTGGTCCAGACCATCGCCGGCGTGGCGTTCTTCCGCCGGCAGGCGCAACCACTGCACCGTCGCCGATGCAGGTTCGCCGCCAGCCAGGAACAGCGACGCCAGCTTGCGGCGCTGGGCCGGCGCTGGCGTGGCAGGCCACGCAGCCAGCATGCGCTCTGCCTGCGCGGTGGCCGCCGGCACATCGAGGCCAGTGGCGCTACGTGCCGGCGCGGTGTTGAAGCAATAGGTCTTGACGGTGTCGGCGTAACGTTCGGGATACTGGAGCAGGTAGGCGCATTGAGGACCGGACAAGGCTTCGATGGCGATGGCCTTGGGCTGCCAGTTGGCCAGCAGTTCCAGCAGCGCGCTCAGATTGGCGGGGTCGAATGACTTGGGCAGCTGTGACAGGTGCGCGGTGCCGAGGACCAGCAGCTGGTTCGGCTGGCCGTTCTGCAGCTTGAACGCACCGGGGGAAAAATCGTTGAATTCAGCAGCGGATACCTGGCTGGCAAAGGCTGCGGCGATCAAAGCGGCAAACAGACGGCTCATGCATTCTCCCGGAACAATTACGATGCCGCCAGCTTACTGCGGCTATGCGCGCGTGCGCGCATCAAATGCGACGTAATGCAGTTTTCGTGGGATGGAATGCAAATTAACTATCGACAGCCACCGCGCTGTCGTCGGTTTGCGCGATGGCGATCGGCGCCTGCCACTTCTCCAGCCAAGGGATCATCTGGTCGCCCGGAATCGGACGGCTCATGAAATAGCCTTGCCCCTGGTCGCAGCCCAGTTCCGCCAGCAGCCGCCATACGGCTTCGCTCTCGATGCCCTCCGCCACCACGCGCAGGCCCATGTTGTGGCCAAGGTCGATGGTGGAGCGCACGATCTTGGTGTCGCCCTCGTCGTTCTCCATATTCAGCACGAAGGACTTGTCGATCTTCAGTTCATTCACCGGCAGGCGTTTGAGGTAGGCCAGCGACGAGTAGCCGGTGCCGAAATCGTCGATCGACAAATCGAGGCCCATGGCGCTCAGGCGCTCCAGCGTCAGCTGCGCGCGCACCGGATCGTCCATGATGGCGCTCTCGGTGATCTCCAGGCAGAACGAGCCAGGCGTCAGCTTGTGGCGCGCCAGCAGGTCGGCAAACTTGGCAGGCAAATCCTGGTCCAGCAAATCGCGGGTGGACAGGTTGACCGACACTTTGAGCGGATGGCCCTTGAGCGCCAGTTCGCGGCACAACTCGGCCGAACGCTCCATCACCCAGCGCGTCAGCACGCGGATAAAGCCGGTCTGCTCGGCGAACGGAATAAACTCGTCGGGGAACACATTGCCGCGCTCCGGATGGACCCAGCGCACCAGCGCCTCCATGCCCACCACTTTACCGGTTTGCAGCGAGATCTTCGGCTGCACGTGCAGGCGGAACTCATTACGCTCGGCGGCGTTGCGCAGCTCCGTCAGCAGCGACAGGCTCTTGGCGCTGGATTTGTCCATCGCGGCGTCATACACCACGGCGCCATCGTTGCGCTGCTTGGCGGCGTACATCGCCACTTCGGCCATGCTCAACAAGGTCTCGCCATCGTCTGCATGTTCCGGATAGGCGGCGATGCCGAGGCCAGCGCCAATGTCCACCATCTGGTCTTCCAGCGACAGCGGGGTCTCCAGCGCCTGCAGAATCTCGGCCGCCATCAGCAGTGCTGCGTCGATGTTCGCGGCGGGCAGCAGCACGGCAAATTCATCGCCGCCCAGGCGCGCCACCTGCGCCGACAACTGGCGCCGATTCGCGAGCAGCAATTGCAGGCGACCCGCCACCTGTTGCAGCAGCGCGTCGCCAAAGCTGTGGCCCATGACGTCATTGACGTGCTTGAAGCGGTCCAGGTCCATCATCAGCACGAATAAAGCCTCTTCGCGACGGCGCGCGTCCTGCAGCGCGTCGTTCAGCTGCACCACGAACTGCGCGCGGTTCGGCAGATTGGTCAGCGTATCCCAATACGCCAGCCGGCGGATTTCCTGTTCGCGCTTGGCGATCCCCTCGCGCATGGAATCGAAGGCGTGCGCCAGCTGGCCGATTTCATCTTCGCGCGTGCTGTCGATCGATACTTTGTAGTCGCCGCCTTCCAGCCGCTTAGCGGTGGTCACCAGTTCGCTGATCGGCTGGGCGATACGCTTGGCGGTGAACACGATGGCCAGCGCAGAGATGAAGATGCCGGCCAGCGTCAGGCCGATCAGCCAGCGCTCCAGCCGGCGGTATTCGGCGGTGGCTTCGTCGATCGAGCGCGCCAGCAGGACGCTGGCGGTCTGGCCGCTGTCCTCGCCGATCGACAGCAGGCGCGTGCTGTACTTCGCGGTTTCCACCGTGATGTCGAATGGCCCGGCCGGCGGCTTGCCGCCTAGCGCCTGCAATTGATCGACCACTTCCTGCGCCGAAGGTCCGACAAAGGTGGAACCGGCCGACAGCCATTTGCCTTGCGGGTCGCGGGTCAGCACCGTGGTGTGCAGCGAACTGACTTCGCGCATGTCGTTAGCCAGCTGACGGTCGATCGGGAAGGTCATCACAATCCAGCCGATGGTGATCGGCGCCTTGACCGGCATGGCAACGATCTGGAACGGCCGGTGGTCGACGATGGCGATGCCGATCGCGCCGTCGCCCGCTTCGGCCGCGTCCAGCATCGACAGCGCGATTTTCTCTAGCCCCGCCGCCTGCGGCGGATTGGTGGAGACGCTGATCTTGCGGTCATCGCCGATCAGCATGGTCAGCGAAGCCTTGATGCGCCGGCCACTGTTGACCAGCGCCGATTCAATCGTGGCGCGGTCGCTTTCATCGTTGTTGCCGATGGCAGCCACGAAGGCCGTATCGCGCGCCAGCAGCCGCGCGCCAAAGCGCAGGTTTTGCGCATTCTGTTCCAGCAGCCGCTGGAACACCTTGGTGCCGTTGGTCAGCTCACCACTAATGGCCAACCGCGCGTTGTTGTCGATGCCGCGCTGGATCACCAGCAGCCCCACCACCTGCACGGCCACGATCAGCACCAGGAACAAGGTGACAATACGGCTTTCGAGGCTGCGGAAACGCAAGTGCATGCTGGGACTATCCTATTTAAAGCGCGGCGTCGTCGGCCGCGATGGGTTTCATCGGCAGTTTAAAAACGGCGGTGGCGAGTTCGCCCGCCTTCACCGTCAACACCTGTTCCGGCGTGGCGCCGCCCACGGTATTGTAATGCCATGCCTTGACCACGTACTTGCCGGCAGTTGGCAGATCGATGCGCACCGCGCCGGCGCCATCGGTCTTGGCGAAATACGGCGTGTCGACGATCTTCACGTAGGCGATCATTTTGTCATGAATATTGCAGCCCAGGACCACCGTGCCGGCCTTGTCGAATACCTGCGGCGACGCCGTCTGGCCGGAGTAAAGCTTCTGGTCGAATTTGTGCGCCGGCGAGAACGAATAAATGTGGTGACGGACCTTGTCGTTGTTCGGGAAGTTGATGGTGGCGCCGGTCTGTACCACGGTCACCAGCGGCAGGAATTTCAAGCCCTTCTGCTCAATCAATGCGGTGCCCGGCTTGCCGCCGCCACCGCCCTCCGCCTCGATATACACCACCGTATCAGGTAGCACCTTGCCAGCGGCATCCTGTACCTGTACTGCAATGCCGGTGGCGCCGGCGTGGGCCGCGCCCATCAGGCCCAGGCAAAAAGCGAAATGACGATGCTGCATAAGTTCCCTGTTCTCTCCGTCGACGGCATCAGTGTAGCGCATGTCCAGGACAATCTGTTTCCCAAATTCATCATCCAGTCATAAATTGACTCTATGATCGTACAGTTAAACCGACAATTGGCAAACGATTCATCGTGAATTCCGCACTCCAGCCATCCGGTGGCGCCACACCTACCTGACACCTCGCGAAGACGACGAGGAAGCGGTGCTGCGCGCGCATTTATACGACATCCTCGCGCGTAAGCAGCTGAGTGCGCTTTTTCAACCGATTGTACACATGCAGAGCGGCGAAATCATCGCCTATGAAGGATTGATACGCGGACCGTCGGATAGTCCACTGCATGCGCCGATGAATCTGTTCAAGACGGCGCGCGCCAACGGCTTGACGGTACAGCTGGAACACCTGTGCCGCCGGGTGGTGCTGGAGCGCTTTGCCGAGCTGGAGCTGCCGGGCAAGCTATTCCTCAACGTCAGCCCGGAATGCCTGCTGCAACGCGACGCCCGCCACGGCGAGACGCTGGAAGTGATCCACCAGATCGGCATCAACCCCGAGCGCGTGATCATCGAGCTGACCGAAAACCAGCCCACCTACGACTACGACCTGATGCGCGAAGCGGTGCTGCATTACCGCAATATGGGCTTTCAGATCGCTATCGACGACCTCGGCGAGGGCTTCTCCAGCCTGCGCCTGTGGTCGGAATTGCGGCCGGAATACGTCAAGATCGATATGCATTTCATCCAGGGCATCAACCACGATCCGCTGAAGTTGCAGTTTGTCCGTTCGATCCAGGAGATCGCCGAAAAATCCAACACCCGCGTGATTGCCGAGGGCATCGAGACCCAGGCCGAACTGCTGGTGCTGCGCGATGTCGGCGTCGCTTATGGCCAGGGCTACCATCTGGGGCGGCCGCATCCAATGCCGGCCCGCACCGCACCGGCCGAGGTGATCAAGGCGCTGGCGCGCCACGGCGTGGCGGTGTATCCGCAGCGCACGGCGGACCAGCATGCCAGTCGCATCCACAAGCTGCTGCATGAAGTGCCGGCCGTGTCGCCGAGCATGAACAACAACGACGTCTACGCGATGTTCCAGAAAAATCCCCAGCTGATGATTATCCCGGTGGTGGATGACGGCCAGCCGCTGGGGCTGATCAACCGCTTCGACATGATCGAACATTTCGCCCGGCCCTACGAGCGCGAGCTGTACGGCAAGAAGTCGTGCAAGCAGTTCATGGACCGCCAGCCGCTGATCGCCGACCGCAATACCAGCTTGCAGGAACTGAGCTGTCGCATGGCCGAGGCCGAGGCGCGCCACCTGTTCAACGGCTTCATGATCACCGAACAGGGCCGCTATCTGGGCATGGGCACCGGCCACGACCTGATGCGCGAAATCACGCGGATGCACAGTAATCCGCCGCCACCGGCGCTAGGCTGAAGCTCAGTCCACCGCGCGGTTGTGCGGCACGTAGAACGTTGGCGGATGAGCGTCGCGCCATTTGCGCACCAGTTGCTGGGCGGCGGCGATGGTTTGCGGCGTCATCACCAGCGCCATGCGGCGACGATTGCTGACCGCCGCCACGTCACCCGCCTGCGCCGCCAACGTCAGCCACATGAAGGACTGCGCCGGATCGCGCTCCACGCCGCGGCCGCTGCCATACATGCCACCCAGGTTGAACTGCGCCAGCGCGTGGCCCTGCTCGGCCGCCTTGCCATACCAGTCGACCGCCTGCAGATCGTCGCGATCGACGCCGACGCCGTTGGCGTACATCACGCCCAGATTGTTCTGCGCGCTGGCGTCACCCTGCTCGGCGGCGCTGCGGTACCAGACGGCCGCCAGTACGTCGTCCTTGGCCACGCCGTGGCCGTTGGCGTACATCACCGCCACATTGAATTGCGCATGCGGCATGCCCTGCTCAGCCGCGCGCCGGTACCATTCCAGCGCCATCCGTTCGTCGCGGGCGACGCCCCGGCCGCGCGCGTACAAGCCGCCGAGGTTGTATTGGGCCAGCGCATGGCCGGCCTCGGCAGCGCGGTGATACCAGGTAAAGGCCAGCTCGTCATCCTGCTCGACGCCATTGCCGGTGGCCAGCATCACACCCAGGTTGAACTGGGCGTCGGCGTCTTCCTGCTCGGCGGCGCGCAGCAACCAGGCGTAAGCGCGACGCGGATCGCGCTGCACGCCCAGCCCTTCGGCGTAAGCCACGCCCACCAGCCGCTGCGCTACCGGATCTTCCTGCGCCGCCGCCTGCCGGAACCAGGCCACAGCTTGGGCCTCGTTGCGCGCCACGCCAAGCGCGTGCTTGTACATCAGGCCGAGACGAAGCTGGGCGTTGGCGTCGTTTTGCAGCGCGGCCTTGCGGAACCATGCCAGCGCCATCGGATAATTGCGCGCCACGCCGTAGCCATTGCAGTAGGCCTCGCCAACCAGCGTCTGCGCGCTGGGCAGACCTTGCTCGGCGGCGCGGCAGAAACAGGCCAGCGCCACCTCGTCGCTCTGCGGCACGCCACGTCCCTTCTTGTACATTTGTCCGAGATTTTGCTGGGCGGAGGCGTCACCCTGGCGGGCGGCGCGGCGGAACCAGCAGGTGGCCAGATCATCGCTGTGGTCGACACCACGGCCGTAGTAGTACATCACGCCCAGCTGATTCTGGGCGTAAGCCAGTCCCTGGACGGCAGCCTTGCTCATCCAGTCAAACGCCTGGGATTCGTCGCGCGCTACGCCGTCGCCGCTTTTATACATGCGGCCGAGATTGAACTGGGCGTAGGGATTGCCACGCTCAGCAGCGTCGAGGAACCAGCGGTAGACGTCGTACCCTTCCTTGGCCGTGCATGGTTTTTTCACGATACACCTCTGACCAACATGACAACACTGTTGATGAAAGTGTAAAACGCGTCCCCGGAAGGGATTTGACGACGCTCAAACGGGCTGGCCGCGCTTTTGCAGGAATTGCGGCACTTTGGCGGCCGCCAGTTTGTTGACCGACACCAGCAGGTCGGTATCGACCTGGCGGATGCCGTAGGTTGCGCGCAGATGCTGGCCGATATGGATCAACAGCTTGGCGGCGACTTCCGCATCGGCTTCGGCACGGTGGGCAGCGCTGCGGAACTGGATGCCCAGCGCGCCGGACAGCTGACCCAGTTTGTAGCTGCCCAGCGTCGGAAACACGCGGCGCGACAGCTTGAGCGAACACACCAGCGACGCATGGCGCGGCGCCAGCGTCAGCCGTTCGGCCTCGGCGCGCAAAAACTTTTCGTCGAAACTGGCGTTGTGGGCCGACAGCGGATCGCTGCCGATGAAGTCCAGCAGCTGCGGCACCACCTGGTCCACTGGCGGCGCGGTGTCCACCATGGACTGGGTGATGCCGGTCAGGCCGGTGATGAAGGATGGAATGCGCACGCCGCAATTAATCAGCGACACATAGCGCTCGACCACCTCGCCGCCGACGATGCGCAAGGCCGCCACTTCGGTAATGCGGTCGCCCATGGCGGGCGACAGGCCGGTGGTCTCGAAGTCGAGCATGACGATAGGTTGGTCGAGCATGGTTTATCCGCCAAATTTGCGTACGGCGTCCAGCGCCAGGCCGGCGCCGATGCTGCCGAACAGGTCACCTTCCACCTTGCGCGCGGCCGGCAGCACGGCGCCGATACGCTCGCGCAGCTTGCGCACGCCGCTGGAACCGCCGGTGAAGAATACCGTGTCGACCTCTTCCGGTTTGACGCCGGCGTCGCGCAGCAAATTCTGTACCGTGGTTTCCACCGAGCCGACCAGGTGGTCGATGGCGCCGTCGAACAGCTCGCGGCGCAGCTCCAGCGTGACAGGCGGCGCCAGGCGGTCCAGCTCCAGCTGCACCACGGCGTCGGCCGACAGCGCAATCTTGCCCTCTTCCGCCTTCATCGCCAGCCAGTGGCCGGCGCGCTCGTCGATCAGGCGCTGCAGGCGGCCGAGCTTTTCCTGCTCGGCCGAATCGCGGATCAGGTCGGACAACTGGGTCCACATCTTCTTGGTGTAGACCTGGTTGATGGTGTGCCAGGTGGCCAGGTTGAAGAAGTAACTGGACGGCACTTCGCTGTTGTTGCGCAGGCGGCTGCCGTAACCCAGCAGCGGCATGATGGACGACAGGCTCAGGTATTTATCGAAGTCGGTACCGCCGATGTGGACGCCGCCGTTGGCCAGGATGTCATCGCGCCGCTCGGCCTTTTTGGCGCGTTCGGGCGACAGGCGCACCAGCGAAAAGTCGGAAGTACCGCCACCGATGTCGGCGATCAGCACCAGCTCCTCGCGGTCGATCTGCGACTCGTAGTCGAACGCGGCAGCAATCGGCTCGAACTGGAAAGCGATGTCCTTGAAGCCGACGGAACGCGCCACTTCGGCCAGCGTATCCTCGGCCAGCTTGTCGTTGTCCTTGCTGTCGTCGATGAAATACACCGGACGGCCAAACACCGCCGAGGTGAATTCCCGCCCGGCCGCGCGTTCGGAACGCTTCTTCAGTTCGCCGATGAACTGCGCCAGCAGCATGCGGAACGGCAGCGCGCGGCCGCCGACCTCGGTCTGGCCGTCGATCAGGCTGGTGCCCAGCAAACTCTTCATGGAGCGCATCAAACGCCCCTCGTAGCCGGCCAGGTAATCGGCCAGCGCCGCACGCCCATAGGTGACTTCGTCGTCGTCCGCATTAAAGAAGACGACCGACGGCAAGGTGGTCTTACCCTCCTCCAGTCCCAGCATCACCGGATGGCCGGGACGCACCCAGCCAACGGTGGAATTGGACGTACCAAAATCAACGCCGCAAGCAATGGCCATCTTGCCCTTTCCGTTCAGCTAAAGGGGCGGGAGTTTATCAGATAAAGCCGCATCGCAGCAAACATTGCGCCCTAGCCACAAGAAAGAAGATATTTCTTTGCAGAAATGCGATAGTTGTTGCCATCGGGTAAGTTTTTAATTATGCTCGTTTCACTATTAAAAGAATAATCAAATGGGCCTGCTTTCCACGATGAGCAAAACGAATTCGACCGTAGAGGATAGCGCAACCACGCTGAAAGCGATGATCGCCGGCGAAAACCGCCGCGTAACGTCGTATGACGTGGCGCAGCTGGCCGGCGTGTCACAATCGGCGGTGTCGCGCTGCTTCAAGCCCGGCGCCAGCGTTTCCAAGGCGACCTACGCGCTGGTGATGAAGGCCGCTGCCCTGCTCGATTATATTCCCAACGCTGCCGCCCGCAGCCTGATCACCCGCCGCTCCAATATGGTCGCGCTGATCATCACTAACCAGGCCAATCTGTATTACCCGGAACTGCTGGCCGAACTGAGCCAGCAGCTGACGGCGCGCGGCCAGCGCGTGCTGTTGTTCACGTTGCAACATGAAGGCGACGTCGACCGCGTGCTGGCCGACGTCTGGCAATACCAGGTCGACGGCGTGATCGCCGCCGCCCGCCTGACGCCCGAACACGTGGCCGAATTCGAGCGCCGCCGCATGCCGCTGGTGCTGTTCAACCGCAAGCTGCGCGACCAGTCGGTCAACACCGTCACCTGCGACCATGTGGAATCCGGCCGCATGCTGGCCTCGCGGCTGGCGGCCGCCGGCCACCGCCAATTCGGAATCATCGCCGGCAACGATCCGTACAGCGTGGCCACTGAACGCCAGCGCGGCGCCTGCGAACGCATCGCCGAACTGGGTTTGCCGGCGCCGGTGGTGGTGCCGGGCGCTTACGATTACCGCAGCGGCGCGCTGGGCCTGAAAGCCATCATCGCCCAACTGGGCAGCCTGCCGGACGCCATCATCTGCGGCAGCGACGTCATGGCCATCGGCTGTCTGGACTTTGCCCGCCACGAACTGGGACTGGACGTGCCGGGCCAGCTGTCGGTAGCCGGCTTCGACGCCGTCGAGCCGTCCAACTGGATCAGCTACAACCTGACCACGCTGCGCCAGCCATTGCCGAAAATGGCCGCCGCCGCCGCTGATCTCCTGTGTTCACGCATCGACCGCCACGAAACCGACACCGAACGGCGTGTGTTCAGCGCCCAATTCATCGAAGGCGCCACCGCGCGCCTGACGCCGGTCGCGACCTCGATGACGCCGCCGGCGATGGCGACGCCCAGTTTGCGGCTGCCGATCGCTATAATGTAGCGGATGAACCAGCCCAATCCTTCCAATACACCCCGCTTCACCCCGCAAGGCCTGATCCCCACCGCAGAGCAGACCGCCATCCAGCTGGCCCAGAACAAGGTGGTGCTGGTGGACGCCAACGCCGGCGCCGCCAAGACCACCACGCTGGCGCTGCGCATTGGCGAGGCGCTGGCGCGCAAACTGGCGCCCGAACAGATCCTGGCGCTGACCTTCACGCCGGAAGCACGCGAAGTGCTGCGCCGCCGCCTGCAGGAGGTGGGCGTGCCGTCGGCGCTGGCGGAGCGCGTGGCGGTGCTGAGTTTCGAGGATTTCGCGGCCTGGATGATGGACCTGGCCGACAACGACGATGTGCGCCAGTGCCGCGACCTGCGCGCGCTGAAAGAACCCGCGCTGCGCGCCATCGACCGCACCGCCGACCGTTACGCCGGCAGCGTCGACGGCCTGGAGTTGCACACCCACAGCGTGGCGCTGAGCCAGTTCCTCGAAGTTCAGCAAAGCCTGAAAGCCACCATGGCGCTCGACAGCGACGTCGAATTCATGGGCCACGAGGAAGCCGCCGAGCAGCTGGGCATACCGCTGAGCGATTACCTGGCCACGCTGGAATACGAAGCCATGCGGCTGGACGGCGGCGCCGGCGCGGTGTTCCGCGGCCCGTTCGACGCCAGTTACGACCTGGCCTGCAATCTGCATGAGGGCGCCCGCCTGGCCGAGCAGTTCCCCGACTACCGGCTGGTGCTGTGTGACGAACTGCACGACTTGAACGAAGCCTCGTTCCGCATCCTGGAGGCGCTGATCGACCGACCGCAAGCCTTCTTCGTCGGCGCCGGCGACAAAGACCAGGTGATCCACGCCAAGCTGGGCGCCAGCGACGAATACCTGAAACGCCGCTTCAGCGAGCGTTTTCCCAAGCTGGCGCGCTATCCGCTGACGCAAACCTGGCGCCACGGCCCGCACTTGGCCTACGCCATGGCCGAATTCAAGCAAAAGCGGGTGGAATCGGCCCTGCCGCTGCGCACCGAGATCCTGCACGCGCATTATGCCGACGCGGCCGAATGCGCGCAGCGCGTGGTGGCGGCCGTGCGCCAGTGGAAAGCCGACGGCAACGCCTACGACGGCTGCGCCATTCTGATCCGCGACCGCCATCAATCGATGGCCATCGAAAACGCGCTGATCGAGGCCGACATCGACTACCGCACGCCGCCCATGGCCGGCTATCTGCAACGCGACGAGATCCTGTTCCTGCGCGGCCTGCTGGGCATCGCGCTCAAGGATTTTTCCGCAGTCAAGTCGGAACAGGTGCGCGTGGCCGTGGTTGAAGCGCTGGTGGCATTCAGCGAAATGAAGTTTTCCATCCACAGCATGGACAATTTCAAGCAGCAGATCATGAAAAGCCCGGACCTGCTGGGTGAACTGTTCATGATCGAGGACGAGCGCCGCGACGGCGTCGAGCCGGACTACCGCGACGTCGCCAGCGCCGGCACCAAACGCGCCGTGATCGCCGCGCTGGCCTGGCTGTCGACGGTGGACCCGACCGCGCCAGCCGCCGCCGTGCTGACTGAATTGTGCGAACGCGTGCAACTGGCCGCCACCGCCCGCCGCATCTTCGTGCGCGCCTATGACGCCAGCGTCATCACCAAATCCATCGCCAGCCTGCTGGCGGCGGCAGCGGCCTCCGGCCAGAGCCTGCGCGAGTTCTGGAACGCGGTCAACGCGCGCGAAGCCTTTATCCGCCGCAAGCGGGACCGCAAGTCGGTATTGATCGAATGCGCCGGCAACGCTAAGGGCAAGGAGTTCGAGCACGTGATTCTGCCATTCCTGGAGGAAGGCGAATTCCCCCATCCGTCGAAGCCGCGGCGCGAGGAAGAAAACCTGTTCTACGTGGCCGCCACCCGCGCCCGCGCGCGCCTGACGCTGCTCGCGCCGTCCGATGCCGCCACCCGCAGCAGCTTCATCGCGCAGATGCGCTTGCCTAAATCTTCAGCAGCCGCCGAGACCGCTTTGGAGCGCAACCAGCGCGCGCCAGTTGCCACGCCACCTACGCGTTGTTACTTAACCGCCGGTTTCCAGGACAAGGATCACGTCAAGGCGCTGGGCGCCAAATTCGATATCGCCCGCCGCGCGTGGTATGTCGAAAGCGGGACCGACCTCACGCCATTTTTAGCCTGGATGAAAAAATAATGCAGGGGACCAATCTTTCCAAGGGAAACCCTTATATAATACCGGTCGCGGGCTGCGGAACAGCCTCACACCTAGCGTGTACACCATGTCCCTCCAACAAAATCAATTCGGGAGTATTTCGATGAAAGCTAAAACCAATATCCTGCTGGCAGCCTGCACCATCGCTCTGCTGAGCGCTTGCTCGACCCCAGCTCCGGCCCCTGCACCAGCAGCACCGGCGCCAGCGCCAGTTGCAGCTCCAGCACCAGCGCCAGTAGCTGCACCAGTGCCAGCACCAGTTGCTGCACCACTGCCAGCTTACCTGGACCCAAACAGCTCGATCTACAAAAATCGTAGCGTCTACTTCGACTTCGACAAGTACACCGTCAAGCCAGAATTCGATGCACTGGTTGCTGATCACGCCAAGTTCCTGTCGGCTAATCCAAACGTCTCGATCAAAGTCGAAGGCAACACCGATGACCGCGGCGGCGCAGAATACAATCTGGCCCTGGGTCAGAAACGTGCTCAAGCCCTGATCACCGCCCTGAAAGTACAAGGCGTGAAAGACGGCCAACTGGAAGCCGTCAGCTACGGTAAAGAAAAAACCACCGGTACCGACGATGCAGCGCGCGCACATGATCGCCGCGACGACATCATCTACCCAAGCAAGTAATTCAGTCGTATCGAACGCCCGGCACCGCCGGGCGTTTTTCATTGCGGCTCTGACTTTTGAGAGCGGCGAAAATCACTGGTAGTAGTTATGCTGGAAGTTTCCATTCATCCCATTCAGGCGAAGGAAGTTTCATGAAGAACCTCACTACTGCGGCCGGCGCACCGGTCGTCGATAATCAGAACACCCAGACCGCAGGCCCACGCGGCCCGGTACTGCTCCAGGATGTCTGGCATCTGGAAAAGCTGGCCCACTTCGCGCGCGAAGTGATCCCCGAGCGCCGCATGCACGCCAAGGGCTCCGGCGCTTTCGGCACCTTCACCGTCACCCACGACATCAGCCAGTACACGCGCGCCGCGCTGTTCTCGGAAGTCGGCAAGAAAACCGATATCTTCATGCGTTTTTCGACCGTGGCCGGTGAACGCGGCGCGGCCGATGCCGAACGCGATATCCGCGGCTTCGCCGTCAAGTTCTACACCGAGCAAGGCAACTGGGATGTCGTCGGCAATAACACGCCGGTGTTCTTCTTCCGCGACCCGCTCAAATTCCCGGACCTGAACCACGTCGTCAAGCGCGATCCGAAGACCAATCTGCGCAGCGCCGAAAACAACTGGGACTTCTGGACCCTGCTGCCGGAAGCACTGCACCAGGTTACCATCGTCATGAGCGACCGCGGTATTCCAAAGGGCTACCGCCACATGCACGGTTTCGGCAGCCACACCTACAGCTTTATCAGCCCTGCCAATGAGCGCTTCTGGGTCAAGTTCCACTTCGTCTCGCAGCAGGGCATCGAGAACCTGAGCGACGCCGAAGCGACCGCGCTGGTAGGCGTGGACCGCGAAAGCTCGCAGCGCGACCTGTATGACGCCATCGAGAACAAGGACTTCCCGCGCTGGAAACTGGCGGTGCAGATCATGCCGGAAGCCGATGCCTCCAAAGTGCCGTACCACCCGTTCGACCTGACCAAGGTCTGGCCGCACGGCGACTATCCGCTGATCGACGTCGGCGTGCTGGAACTGAACCGCAATGCGGAGAACTACTTCGCCGACGTGGAGCAGGCAGCCTTCTCGCCGGCCAACGTGGTGCCAGGCGTGAGCTTCTCGCCGGACAAGATGCTGCAATCGCGCCTGTTCTCGTACGGCGACGCGGCGCGCTATCGCCTGGGCGTGAACCATCACCAGATTCCGGTGAATGCGCCGAAATGCCCGTTCCACAGCTACCATCGCGACGGCGCCATGCGCATCGGCGCCAGCGGCGGCGAACACACGCCGTATGAGCCGAACAGCCGTGGCGAATGGCAGGAGAGCCCGCAGTTCAAGGAACCGCCGCTGTCGCTGGAAGGCGCAGCCGATCACTGGAACCACCGCGTGGACACCGACTACTACTCGCAGCCGGGCAATCTGTTCCGCCTGCTGACCGCCGAGAAGAAGCAACTGCTGTTTGAAAACACCGCGCGCGCCATCTACGGCGTTTCCAAGCCGGTGCAGGAACGTCACATCTACAACTGCACCCAGGCCGATCCGGCCTACGGCGCCGGCGTGGCCGCCGCCATCGCCGCGCTGGAAGGCAAGTAATACCGGTACAATGAGGCGGCCCTATTGACCGCCTCATTGACCGATGCCCTTCGTCTTTTTACTGATTGCGTTGTTGCTTCCCGCTACGGCCTGCGCGCAGCAAGTCGCCTGGCTGTGGGACGGCGCCGCGCTTCCTGCGTGGTCCCAGCAGGAAGCCGCAGTCCTGCAACGCCATATTCTCCTGAGCGGCGACAACGCCCTCACCCGCCCCCGTTCCGGCTGGCCGCCCGCATCGCGCATTACGCCGGTGGTGCATGTGGAAGTCAGCACCGTCAATCCACCCATCGATATCGAACGCCGGCGCTCCATGATCGTGCGCGCGATGCATGAAGCAGCGGACGCCAGCACATCCGGCTGGGTGCAACTGGACATGGAAGCCAAACCATCGCAGCGCGTTTTCTATCGCTCACTGGTGCGCCAGCTGCGCAGCGAACTGCCGCCGCACATCAAACTGAGTGTGACCGCGCTGGCCTGGTGGTGCCGCTCACCCGCATGGCTGGACGACCTGGGTGCCGACGAAGTGGTGCCGATGTTCTTCCGCATGGGGAAAGACGGCGCGCGGCTGCGCGACCTCGTCGAGCACTCGCCGGCCGCGCTGCACGCCAGTTGCCGCGACGTCGCCGGCTTTTCGCCACAAGAGGCGTTCGCACCGCAGGTCACGGCGCGCTATCGCAAAACATACTGGTTCGACCGCTACGCGTGGAAGCGTGGCGCCAACATTGGGAGCACTCCATGATTCGTCGTTTCAAAGCGGGCGTACTTGCCTCCGCCCTGCTGACCATCGCCACCGCCGGCGCCAGCGGCGACACGCCTTACGACCGCTTCGCCAGCCGCTACGCGCCGGACATCGCGTCGGGTCGCTACCAGGGTGGTGAACTGGGCGTGGTGCTGCCGACCTATGCGCGTCCCTATCTCTACGCCGCTTGGCGCGATGTGATGTTGGGCACGCGCGACCTGAAAGCGTCGCCGGGCATGGAAGGTGGTCTGGACGTGACGGTGCAAGGGCGCGTGGGCGGCTATGGCGACTGGCGCCAGAACGCACCGAACGACTTGTACGAAGCCTGGCGCCAGGCGGTCAGCGCGGCGCTGAAGCGTGAGATCCTGCCGGCGCGTGAGAACGACAATGTCGCCGCTACCTATCGCGCCTGTCCGGACACCAGCTACTTCTTCGCGGCGCAAACACTCAACGATCTGGCCAAGCGCAGCGACGCCACGCCGGCGCGGTTGCAGGCGTGGGTTGCGACACAGCGGCAGGTGTTCCGCATCTGCGGCGACGATCCCGAGGTGCGTCATCCCGGCTATGGCCAGGCCAAGGTGGTGGTGGCGCAGCCGGCCGCGCTACCGGCATCGGAAGCGCTGTATTGGCGGCAGATGCAGGAGTATCAGTTGGCGTCAGCCGCGTTTTACGCCGAGGACTACACGGCCAGCGGCAAGCTTTTTGCCCGCATCGGCGCTACCGACGAACATCCGCTGCGGCATTGGGGTGAATATCTGAGCCTGCGTTCGCTGGCGCGCGCGGCGACCTACGTGCCGCCATCGGTATCGCAGCAAGAGCGCTGGAAGCAGCGCCAAGCCATGGCTGCCGAAAGTCCAGAAGCGGCAGCGGCGCGGCAAGCCGCCCAGCAAAAGAAAGTGGACGCCATCCAGGCCAGCATCGACCATATCGTCGCCGATCCCGCGCTGAAGGACTTGCACGAAGACGCCCGCGCCATCGGCCGCGCAATGCGCTCCACGCTGACGCCTGAAGTGCGCTTCGCAGAACTGAGCAAGGCACTCGACAACCCGCGCATCGATCCCTACGCCGATGACCAGTTGGGTGACTGGCGTCTGCTGGCGAATCACTTGATGTCGGCGGTATCGCTGCGCAAATCGGTGGACTTCATCGACTGGATACAAACCATCCAGGCTTGTTATGACTACAAGCCACAAGCCAGCTGCGAACAGGAACGCGATCACGCGCTGGAGCAATGGCGCCGCTACGTCAAGGAGGCCAACAAGCCGCAGGCGCGCGTTTGGCTGATGGCCGCCGCGATGCGTGGCGAGACGATGCCGCAGGATCTGGAGAAAGCCAGCCTGCAAGTAGCGGCCGATGCGCCGGAATACCTGACGGTGCGCTATGCGCTGGCGCGTCACTATCGCGTCAGCAAGCAGGCCGACAAGGCTCGGGCACTGGAAGATGCCGTACTGGCCAGCGCGCAGCTCCGCGCAGCGGCATCGCCAAGCGCGCGCAATCTGTTCCTGCAGGAGCGGCTGGCGATGGCCACCACTCCGGCGGAAGCGGCGCCATATCTACTGCGCGAGCAGGTTGACGGCCATGATGGCGACACTGGCGAAAAAGCCGACGCCAAACCGGTTAACCTGCAATTGGCGTCCGACGGCCAGCGCTGGCTGAATAGCGGCCTGTCCAACGCCGATCTGTATGCGTTGAGCGCCGACACGCGCCTGCCGGCAGCACTGCGCACGCGTATCGCTATCGCCGCATGGATGCGTTTCGATCTGCTGGGACAGGACAGCGACGCCGTCGCAGCCGCCAAGCGCATCGAACAAGGTACGCCCGCGCTGGCTGCGGACATGCGTAAATATCAAACACAGGCCAACCTGCAGGAGCGGCGTCACATCATGCTGGTCACCGCGATGAAGTGGCAACTGACGCCGACGCTGAACGCATACATGGCGACGCGCGACGACTTCCCCTCCCCCAACCTGGATGACGTCACGGCTAGCATGTGGTGCAAGCTGCCCGCCAAGGCCGGCGTCAGCATCGACGAAGACACCGGCATCGAAAACGCGCCGCCGTCGCCAGACACCGGCAACACCGCTATCCGCGACAAGGAGCTGGCACAACTGGGCAGCCTGAAAACCGCTACCGGCTTCGTCGGCGACCACGTACTGCGTCGCGCAGCAGCGGTGCCGAAAGATCCGGAGCTGCCATGGCTGTTGTACGTGGTGGTGCAATCCACGCGCGGGGGCTGCCTAGATGCAGATGCCAAAACGCTGTCGAAGAACGCCTTCACCCTGCTGGGTAAGCGCTACGGCAACACCGAATGGTCGCGCAAGACACCTTACTACTATTGATCTTTAAGCCGTCACCATCACGCCCGAGCGCTGCAAAAGCAGTTCACAGCGCTTGGACAGGTGCAGCACCTGCAGCGTTTTGCCAGTCTTGGCGTAACGTTCGCTCAGCGTAGCGACCGCCACCACCGCCGAGTGATCCGCCAGACGCAGATGGCGGCAATCCAGCGCCACCTGCTGCGGATCGGCTTGCGGATCGAACAGCTCATTGAAATGCGCGATCGAAGCGAAGAACAGCGTGCCATGTGGCGTGTATGTTTTAACGCCATCAGCCTCTGTCACGTCGGCGCGAATTTCGCGCGCGTGGCGCCAGGCGAAGCTCAACGCCGCAATCACAATCCCGCACAGCACGGCGACCGCCAGGTCGGTGGCAACGGTAATCGCCGTCACCGCCACAATCAGCAGCGCGTCATGACGCGGCACCTTGCCCAGCACCTGCAAGGAGCTCCACGCAAACGTCTGCTGCGCCACCACGAACATCACCCCCACCAGCGCCGCCAGCGGAATGCGCTCGATCAACGGCGATAAAAACAGTATAAACAATAAAATCATGATGCCGCTGACCGCGCCGGACACCCGCGTGCGGCCACCGGAACTCAGGTTGATCATGGTCTGGCCGATCATCGCGCAGCCGCCCATGCCGCCGAACAGGCCGGAGGCAACATTCGCCACGCCAAGCGCCACGCATTCGCGATTCGGCAAACCGCGCGTCTCGGTAATTTCATCGGTCAGGTTAAAGGTCAGCAGCGTTTCCAGCAGACCGACCACCGCCATCAGCAGCGCGTATGGGAAGACGATGCGCAGCGTGTCCATCGTCATCGGCACCTCCGGCAGCGCAAACACGGGCAGGCCGCCGGCGATATGCGCCATGTCGCCCAGCGTGCGCACCGGCAGACCCAGCGTCGCGGACAACACGCCGATACCGACAATCGCCACCAGCGCCGGCGGCAGCGCCTTGGTCAGACGCGGAAGCAGATAGACAATCAGCATGGTCAGCACCACCAGGCCGCACATCCACAACAGCGACGCGCCATGCAGCCATGCGCCATCCGCCTTGAAGTGTTGCAATTGCGACCATGCGATCACGATCGCCAGTCCGTTGACGAAGCCTAGCATCACCGGATGCGGCACCATGGTCACCAGCTTGCCCAGTCGCAGCACGCCGAACAGCAGCATGATTGCGCCGCTCAGCACCACTGTCGCTAGGAAATATTGCAGGCCGTGCTGGGCCACCAGCGCCACGATCACCACCGCCATCGAGCCAGCGGCACCGGAAATCATGCCCGGACGGCCACCGAAAATCGCGGTAATCGTACAAATAAAGAAGGCGCCATACAACCCGGTGAGCGGATTGAGATGCGCAACCAGCGCAAAAGCGATGCATTCAGGAACCAACGCGAAGGACGTGGTCAGCCCTGCAAGGGCATTTTTTGAAAAATTCATGAGGGGAAAAGCCGGAATAACGGCGATGCGAAAGGGCAACAGTCGCGTATTTTACACGGGCTGTGCGCAGTACTCATCGTTATGGGTGAAGTGGCGCACATTCAAAACGGGGGTGGCGCGGGCACAATGGCAACACTTATTCAATCAACCAGCCAGTCAACCAACGCCATGACTACTCTGATCTCAGCTACCTACGCCCTGCAACGTCAAAAAATCGCCGTGGAAAGAACGCTGTATGCGCGGTCTGCGGAAGAATCCCAGCTGGCGGCCCGTTGGGCGAGCGCCTGGCACAAGCTGGTGCAGCGAAAACTGGATCAGGATCTGGCGGCACGTATGCCGGCGCGGGCGGATTTCGGCGGTTTCCTGATCAATCCGCCGTCCCGCGTCCTGCATTAATTCCCTACTCTATCAAGCTGCGTAGCGTTGCTGTGCCGGTGCCGTGTTGCTGACGCGGCTCTGGTAGCAGCTGCCTGCGCGGCGTTCCATACCATCCCGATCCAGCACCGTGACCAGACCGCGGCGGTAGATGATCAGACCTTCCTGAGCCAGTTTGCCCGCCGCGCCGGTGATGCTTTCGCGACGCACACCCAGCATATTGGCGATCATTTCCTGCGTGACTTTCAATTCATTGGACAGCGAGCGGTCCAGACGTTCCAGCAACCAGCGGCACAGTTTCTGCTCAATGCTGCTATGACGGCTGCCGGCCACGCTTTGCGCCAGTTGGGCAAACATCGAACTGGTGTAACGCATCAGTTGCTGGGCCAGAGGGCCACCGGTGTAGAACACATCGCGCAGCACGGAGGTTTTCAGGCGGTAGCCATAGCCGGCGGTTTGCACCACTGCCGAGTAGCTGGCACGCTCAGTTGGATGCAGTGCAACACCGACCACACCTTCACGGCCAACCACGGCGATTTCGGTCGTGGCGCCGTCTTCCATCACGTATTGCAGCGAGATGATGGCATTGGTTGGGAAGTAGGTGTACTCGACAGTGGCGCCGAAATCGAACAGGTGCTTACCCTCAGGCAACGTCACCAACTCCAGATCGCCGAACAGGGCGAGCAGATCATCGCGCGACAGCGCGCGCAGCAAATCGTTCTGCTGAGCGCCGATCAGGCTAACTTGTGGAGCAGCGACTGGAGCGGTGTGGATTGCGTTCATGGTAAGCCTCTTGATAGTGTGTCTGCGTTGTTGATGTAGACACTATATCGAGCAGCCTGGTTCTGCGGTATAGGAGGACCTTGTAGTCCAATGTAGGCAGCGAACATTGCAAAATGTCATCTTAGTCCTACGTGGCGCGCTTGAACCGTCCTGACGCGCCCTCTGCGCCCCGATTCACACGGCGAATGCCACTTTACCGCAAGGATGCCAACCGCTTGGTGTGGCCGCAAACACTCGGCGAGTGTTCGCGCTTTTAATAGATGAGACGAAGCTGGACATAAGCGGTGCGCGGCGCGCCGACCATGCGGCCGGCGTTGCCGTCGACGTTGCGAGTGTAGTAGCGCTTGTCGGCGATGTTGTTGACGCCGGCTGCGACTTCGTAGGCGCGCTGTTTCCACGAGACGTTGGCATTCCACAGGCGGAAGCCGGGGATCTGGCCGGCCGCGCCGTTGGCCGACTCCGCCACCGTGTTGGCGGTGTCGGAATACTGCTTGGTCTGGTGGGTGGTGGACAGGTTGCCGGTCCACGCGCCGACGCGGTAGCGCGCGCCGATGGTGTCGGTGGTGCGCGAGTAGAACGGCACGTCCAGCCCCGCCGTCGCGCCCGATTCCTGCAGCGCTTTGGTGTAGGTGTAGTTGGCGTAGACGTTCAGGCCGGCCAGCGCGCTGGCGTCGTCAAACGTGTAGTCGGCCGCCGTTTCAATACCGTCGTGGTTGGTCGCGCCGATGTTCTGGAACGTCGCCGGCGTGATGCCCGGCACTTGCACGATCTGGTTGTCGAACTTGAGCTTGAACAGGGTCGCCTCCGCGCTCACGGCGCCGCTCTTCCAGCGCGCACCCAGTTCGGCGGTCTTGGCCAGTTCCGGCTTCAGCGGGTTGTTGGGCGTTTGCGAATTGAGCTGGGTGTTCTGCACCGGTCCAAACGAAGTGGTGTAATTGGCGAACACTGTCAGCGCCGGATTCAGCAGGTAGGCCACGTTCAGCGACGGCAGCGCCTTGGTGTTGTCGGTTTCAAAGGTCGACTTGGCGGCGAGGTCGTTGCGGGTTGACGAGATCTGCTCATAGCGCACACCCGGCGTGATGCGCCACTGGCCCAGTGCGATGCGGTCGTCGATGTAGGCGGCGTGCGCGTCGGTGCTGTTGACGAAGGTGCCGATCGCGCCATTCGCGCCGGTCGCCACGGTTTGCAGGTAGCTGTTGTCGTCGCCGCGTTCGCGCAGGTAGCGGTAGCCGACGGTCACGTCATGCACCATGCCGCTGGCGTTGAAGCGCTGCGTGTAGCGCGGTTCGATGCCCAGCACTTCGTAGTTACGCGGCTGCCAGGTGATCTGGGTCTTGGCCGCGTTGATCAGCGCGCTCTGGCGGAAGCTTTCGTTGTAGTACGCCTTGATCTCGAATTCCTGCGTGGTCGAGATGGTATTGAGGTAGCCGACGTCGACGCCGTGGCGGTCGCCGCTCCAGAAATCGGTCGGACGGGTATTCTGGAACGGGTCAGCCTTGTATTGCGCCACGGTCAGGCCGCCCGGCGTGCGCGACAGTACGTCGTAATAGGAGACCTTGCCGTACACCTCGCTATGATTGTCCAGCGGATAGCGGAACTTGATGGCGACGTCGTTGACGCGCTCGTCGCTGCCCTGGCGCCATTCCGATCCTTCCATGCCCGAATACATCAGCGCCACGCCAAGGCCGTTGCTGGCGGTGCCGCCGACAAACGCGCTGTACTGGCGGTTGCCGTCGCCTTCGCTGAAGTGGTTGTAGCGCACGCTGGCGTCGCCGCTGATGCCCTCGCCTTCCGGGATCGAACGGCTGCGGAAGTTGATGATGCCGCCGACGTTCTGCGGGCCGTAGCGCACCGCGCCGCCACCGCGCACGACGTCGATCGATTCGATATTGTTCAGGCTCACCGGCGCGAACGACAGCTGCGGCTGGCCATATGGCGCCACCGCCAGCGGAATACCGTCCAGCAGCACGGTCGAGCGCGGCGAGTAACGGCCGGTCAGGCCGCGAATGCCGATGTTGAGCGAGATGGCGCTACCGGCCGTGCCCGAGTTGTCGGTCGATTGCACGCCGGGGATGCGGCGCAGCACGTCGCCGATGTTGACGGCGCCGGTCTCGTCGATCTCTTCCTTGTTGACCAGGGTACGCGCGCCGGCGAAGTTCTTGACACTATTCTGCAGGCCGGAACCTAGCCAGCTGCCCGACACTTGAATCGTTTCCATTGGCGCGTCATCGGTTTGCTGGGCGTGCAGCGCGAGCGGCGTCGTCAACAGGGCTACCGCGGCGGCCAGCGCGGTCAATTTAAATGGCGCAACGTTCAAGGACAATTCAGGCATGTGAAGAATAGTTGTTATTGAAAAACAGCCTGAATGATAACAGTTCTCATTATCGATTACTAGCATTTCGCTGCTTCGTTTATAATTGTCCAATGCTCTATTCCGCCAAACGCCAAGTGCTGCATATCTGGATCGCCATGCTGGCCGTCCTGTTTGCCGCGCTTGCGCCGACGGTGTCGCATGCGCTGGCCTCGACCACTACGGCGGCGCTGGCGGAAATGTGTACGGTGGACAGTGGCGCCAAGAAGGCGCCGACCAATATCATGCATGGCATGGAGCACTGCGCTTACTGTGCCATGCAGGCGTCGACACCGGCGCCGCCGCCGTCGCCCGTCAATGGGTTCGCCATCATCGGCGGCCATGATGTATATCCGCCGCTGTTCTATACCGCGCCGCAGCCGCTGCAAACGTGGCGCGCCGCCAGTCCGCGCGGGCCGCCCGCCATTTCCTGATCGTTAGCCTATGTTTCCGCTGTCCTTAGTGTGTTGACAAGGATGGCGGCCATCTGTCCGCATCATCAGGAATACCATGCATACCAATCTGTCTCCATTGGCGCTGGCGCTGCTTGCCGCCTTTGCCACGCACGTCCACGCGGACGAAGACGTCCCGCTGCATCAACTGGGCACGGTCACCGTTACCGGCAACCGCCCCACTTCGCTGCCGACGCAGATCCCGACCACCATCGAGGGAATCACCAAAGAAGAAATCGAACGCGATATCAACGCCACCGATGCCGAGGACGCGCTCAAATACCTGCCCAGCCTTCTGGTGCGCAAGCGCTACATTGGCGATTACAACCATGCGGTGCTGTCGACGCGCGCCTCCGGCACCGGCAACAGCGCGCGCTCGATGGTGTACGCGGACGGCATCCTGCTGTCCAATTACCTCGGCAACGGCGCCACCTTCGCGCCACGCTGGGGCATGGTCAGCCCGGAGGAAATCGAACGGGTCGATGTGCTGTATGGCCCTTTCTCCGCCGCGTATGGTGGCAATTCGGTCGGTGCGGTGGTCGATTACGTCACACGCATGCCAACCAGGTTTGAAGCGCACGCCAAGCTGACGCTGACACATCAGCCGTTTAAACTCTACGGCACCAACGATAGCTACGACGGCAAGCAAGGCAGCTTTGAGCTGGGCGACCGTCAAGGCGCGTGGTCGTGGTGGCTGGCGTTGAGCCGCACCGACAGCGAAGGCCAGCCGCTGACCTTCCCTACCCGCTCGGCCAACACACCGCTCAGCAGCGCCGGCACGCCGGTCACCGGTGCCGTGGCGGGACTGGATCGCACCAACAATCCCTGGTATTTGCTCGGCACTGCCACGCAATACCACACGGTGCAGGATCAGTTGAAGGCCAAGCTGGCTTACGATTTTTCGCCGACCATGCGCGCCACCTACACCTTCGGCTTGTGGCGCAATGATTCCGAAGGCCGTCCGAGCACGTATCTGCGCGATGCGGCCGGCCAGCCGGTCTACACCGGCACGGTCAATGTGAACGGTCACGCCTACACACTGGCGCCGACCGATTTCAATCTGTCCAACGAAGACCTGCAGCACTTCATGCATGGTCTGACGGTAAAGACCAATACCAAGGGCGTTTTCGACTGGGAAGTCGCCGCCAGCCTGTATGACTACAATAAGGATCAATTGCGCGCGGCCACCACGGTCGCCATGCCGGCCGCGCTGTCCGGCGGCGCGGGTCGGCTGGTGAATCAGGGCGGCACCGGCTGGAATACCTTTGCAGCCAAAGGCGTATGGCGTCCCAACGCCGAACATGTGGCGGAATTCGGCTATCAGCGTGAGGCCTACAAGTTAAGCAGCACCGAAACGCCTACCACGGAATGGATCGACGGCGCAGCCAGCGGCAATCCTACTTCGCGCTTCGGCGGCAAGTCGGAAATCAACAGCCTGTATGCGCAGAATACGTGGAAGTTCGCGCCGCAGTGGAAGACGGTGCTGGGTGCCCGCTTCGAGCGCTGGCATGCACATGATGGCGTGATCGCAAATGCCACCAAGGCGGCATCGTACGCGGAGCGCACCGAAAATTATGTCTCGCCGAAAGCCGCGTTGGCATATCAGGCCAGCGAGGACTGGGTCTTGAAGGCGTCGCTGGGCCGCGCGGTGCGCATGCCGACGGTGTCCGAGCTGTATCAAGGCGGCGTCAATGCCGCCGGCCAGTTGACCAACAACGATCCGAATCTCAAGCCCGAGAAGTCGTGGACCACGGAGCTGAGTGGTGAGCGCAAGCTGACCAACGGTTATCTGCGCCTGACCGCATTCGGCGAACGCACCGCCGATGCGCTGTACTCGCAGACCAATGTGCTGGTCACGCCGATGGTCACGAATATCCAGAACGTGGATCTGATCCGCACCAAGGGACTGGAGGTGTCGTACGGCGCCAATGACGTGCTGCTGCGCGGCCTCGATGTGAGTTCCAGCCTGACGTGGACCGATTCGAAGATCATCCGCAACGACAAGGCGCCGAGCAGCATCGGTAAATGGCAACCGCGCATTCCCGAGTGGCGCGCGACCGGCGTGGCCTCTTACGCCGTCAACGATCAGCTGTCGATGACGCTGGCTGGGCGTTACAGCGGCAAGCAGTATTCAACGCTGGATAATTCGGATGTCAACGGCTTCGCCTATCAGGGCTCCAGCAAATACTTCACCGCCGATGCGCGTGTGCGCTATCGCTTTAACGCGCAGTGGTGTATGGCGCTCGGGATCGACAACCTGAATAACTACCAGTACTGGAACTTCCACCCTTATCCGCAACGTACTTACGTCGCTGAGCTGAAGTTCGATCTCTAACCCTCGCAGGCGCCACCGGATTTTTCGGTGGTTCCTCGTGCGCATTTAAACATTCATATGATATACTTGTTTACGTCAAAACTTCATTAAGACAGAGATCATCATGCTGAGCACCGAACATAAAGCCATCATCACCGCCACCGTTCCTATTCTGGAAGAAGGCGGCGAAGCCCTGACCCGTCACTTCTATCAATCGCTGTTCCGCGACTACCCGCACGTTAAGCCCATGTTCAATCAGGCCAACCAGCAAGACGGCAACCAGCAGCGCGCGCTGGCCAATGCGGTGCTGATGTATGCGAAGAATATCGAGAAGCTGGAAAAACTCGGGCCGCTGGTCGGTACCATCGTGAACAAGCACGTGTCGCTGCAAATCCAGCCGGAGCACTATCCCATCGTCGGCGCCGCGCTGCTGAAGGCGATCCGCGAAGTGCTGGGTGACCAGGTGGCGACGGATGCGGTGATTGAAGCCTGGGGCGCGGCCTACGGCCAGTTGGCGGATATCCTGATCGGCGCCGAGGAAAACGTCTACAGGGAAAACGAGCAGGCCGAAGGCGGTTGGCGCGGTGCGCGCGCCTTCAAGGTGACTGCCAAGACGGTGGAAAGCGATGAGATTACCTCCTTCGTGTTGACGCCTGCGGATGGCGGCAAGGTGGTGGCGCACAAGCCTGGCCAGTACATCGGCGTGCTGGTGACGGTGAATGGCGCGGAGCAGCGTCGCCAGTATTCGCTGTCCGCGACTGCCAATGGCGAGAGCTATCGCATCAGCGTGAAGCGCGAGCCGGGTGGCGTGGTATCCAACTTCCTGCATGATGGCGTGCAGGTTGGCGACAGCATCGACCTGTTCCCGCCGTCGGGCGACTTTGTGATGGCCGACAGCGACAAGCCGCTGGTGCTGATTAGCGGTGGTGTCGGCATCACGCCAACGCTGGCGATGCTGACGGCGGCGCTGACCACCGATCGCCCGGTGCACTTCATTCACGCGGCGCGGCACGCCGGCGTGCACGCCTTCCGCGATCATATCGACGCGCTGGCCGCCCAGCATCCGCAGTTGCAGCGCTTTTACTGCTACGAGTTGGCCGATGCCGGTGCGGTGCAGCCGCATGCCACCGGCTATATCAATCCGCAGCAGCTGGCCGCGTGGCTGCCGGAGACGCGCGATGTGGATGCCTACTTCCTCGGCCCGACGCCGTTCATGAAAGCGATCAAGTCGCATCTGGCGGAACTGGGCGTGCCGGCGTCGCAGACGCATTACGAGTTCTTTGGTCCGGCGGAAGCTTTGGCTTGATGCGCTTTTCAACTATGTAAAGCCGGATTTCTTCGTGTACCTGCTTAGGTGTGGATGTAATACTTTACACATCCTCGCCTAACCTTGGGAAAACATGAAGCGCAGAACCCTGTTGAAGCTGGCGGCCGGCAGTGCCGCCTTGTCTGGTTTGTCTCCTGTATCGCTGGTGGTTGCCGCTCCGCTGAAGGAGCTGCGGCTGGACTACGCCTACTACTCCCCTGTCAGTCTGGTGCTGCGGCGCTTTGGCTGGCTGGAGGAAGAATTCAAGGCGGACGGCGTGCAGGTGCGCTGGGTGCTGAGCGCGGGCAGCAATCGCGCGCTGGAGTATCTGAACGCGAACAGCATCGATATCGGCTCGTCTGCGGGCCTGGCGGCGTTGCTGGCCAAGGCGAATGGCAATCCGATCAAGACGCCGTACATTTTCTCCCGTCCGGAGTGGACGGCGCTGGTGGTGCGCAAGGATTCGCCGATTCGTTCGGTGGCGGATTTGAAGGGCAAGAAGGTTGCGGCCACCAAGGGTACCGACCCGTATCTGTTCCTGCTGCGGTCTTTGCAGACTGCAGGCTTGAAACGCAGCGATATCGAGCATGTGAGCTTGCAGCATGCGGATGGCCGTGCGGCGCTGGAGCAAGGTAAGGTGGATGCGTGGGCGGGACTTGATCCGCACATGGCGGCCAGCGAACTGGAAGCCGGCTCCAAGCTGATTTACCGGAATGTGGCGTTTAATACCTACGGTTTTTTGAATGTGCGCGAGGAGTTCCTGGCGACGCGGCCGGCGGAAGTTGCGCGCGTGATCAAGGCGTATGAACGCGCACGCGCCTGGGTCATCGCCAATCCGAGCGAGGCGGCCAAGATTTTGTCTGAAGAGGCCAAGGTGACGTTGCCGGTGGCGCTGTTGCAGGTGAAGCTGCGTAGTGATTTCAGCAATCCGCAGCCGGGCAGCGAGCATGTGAAGGCCTTGCAGGTGGCCGCGCCGATCCTCAAGGCCGAGGCGCTGGTCAAGAGCGATACGGACTTGAACCGCGCCATCGCGGAACTGGTCGATACCCGCTTCGCACAGCCTTACATCACGAAAGCATAGGAGCAGTCAGTATGAGCGCCCAACTGGCCGCATCGCCCACAGACGCCGCCACCGCGCACCAGGACGCAACACGCGACGCCACGCCTGCGCGCGACCGCGGCTCGGCGGCGGCAGGATTCGCGGCGGCAGCCGATGCAGGCGCCGTTGCCGTTGCGTCACCCGACGCAACCTCCGGCGTCGGCGTCGGCGTCGGCGTCGGTGCGCATGGTGCGCGTGGTGCGCGTGGTGCGGCCGGTGGGCGTTGGCGGCGGGTTGTGCTTGGTTTGCTTCTGCCGGTGTCCGTGCTGGTGGCGGTCGAGCTGGCGGTGCGTGGCGGACTGATTCCGGCCAATATGCTGCCTGCGCCATCGCGGATTCTGGATACATTGCGTGACCTTGGCGCGCAAGGTTTGGCAGGACACATCGTCGCCAGCACGCTGCGCGTGATCGCCGGCTTCACGGCAGGCGCCGTGCTGGCAGTGCTGCTGGGCGCCGCCGTAGGCCTGAGCCGCCACGCCGAAGCGCTCCTCGACCCAAGCTTCCAGGCCCTGCGCGCGATTCCGTCGCTGGCCTGGGTGCCATTGCTGCTGCTCTGGCTCGGCATCGACGAAGCACCGAAAATCGTCCTGATCGCCATCGGCGCCTTCTTCCCCGTCAACATGGGCGTGGCCTCCGGCATCCGCGGCGTAGACCGCAAACTGATTGAAGTCGCGCGTCTGTACCGATTGTCCAACGTCGCGCTAACGCGGCGCGTGCTACTGCCCGCCGCCCTGCCGGCCATCCTCACCGGCTTGCGCAACGGTCTCAGTCTGGCGTGGATGTTCATGGTCGCCGCAGAACTGATCGCCGCCAGCAAAGGTCTCGGCTACCTGCTCTCCGACGGGCGCGAGACCAGCCGCGCCGATATCGTCCTCGCGGCCATCTTCCTGCTGGCCATCCTCGGCAAAATCAGCGACAGCCTGATGGCCGCCATCGAAAAACGCAGCCTTGCATGGCGCGACAGCTACGCATGACCATCGCTCTCGACATCCACATCGCCGAAAAGCGCTACAGCACGCGCACCGTGCTGCGCGACGTCCGCCTGCAGCTACAAGCAGGAGAAGTGGTCAGCCTGATCGGCGCCAGTGGCTGCGGCAAAAGCAGCCTGCTATCGATCGCCTCCGGCCTCGATCGGGATTTCAACGGCGAGATCAAACTCGATGGCAACGCGCTGCACGGCGTCAGCCGCGACATCGGCTTCATCTTCCAGGAACCACGCCTGTTCCCATGGCTGACCGTGTCCCAAAACGTCGCCTTCGACAGCAACAATGCGCTGTCCTCGCAACGGCTGGTCACGCGCCTGCTGGCGGAAGTCGGCCTGCAAGACCATGCGGAAGCGCTGCCGAAACAGCTGTCTGGCGGCCAGGCCCAACGCGCCGCCATCGCGCGCGGCCTGTTCACCCAGCCGCGCGTGCTGCTGCTGGACGAACCCTTCTCCGCCGTTGACGCTTTCACCCGCATGAAACTGCAAGACCTGCTGTTGAAGGTCGCCGACCAGCACAAACTTACCGTGCTACTGGTCACGCACGACATCGACGAAGCGCTCTACCTGAGCGACCGCGTGGTCCTGCTGGACGGCGGCCTGACCGAGTTCCATCCCGGTCCCGCACCGCGCAAGCGCGGCGACGCCGATGCCGCCCACCTGAAGGCCGCCATTCTCGACAGCCTTCACGTCTGACGCATCAGAACTTGGCGCGCACGCCAAACACCACATTACGGCCTGGCAGCGGCGCGATATCCTTCAGCACCGAGGTCGAAACGCGGATCTCGTCGTTGGTCAGGTTCTTCGCCAGAAGGAACCAGGTCAGGTCGGCGCCATCTACTTTTTGCGTGTACGAGAGATTGGCGTTCAACTGGTTGTAGCTTGGCGTATCGCTGGTTTCGAACGATGCCAAACGGTCCTGCGATTGCGCATGCACCAGCGACAGGCCGGCGCGCCAGGCGCCCATCTTGTACGCGGTGCTGACGCCGATACGATTCGCCGGTTGCAGCGGCAGGCTGCCACCGCGTTTCAGTTTGCCGCGCGAGGTGTCGGCGAACACGCGGCCGGACCAGCCGGCGCCGGTCGGGTTGTATTCCAGTTCTGCTTCCGCGCCCTGGATGGTGGCGTCGGCCTGTTCGAAGATGCGCTCGCGCAGTTCGTCGCCTGGATTGCCGTCTTCGTCCAGCAGGTTGCCAGTGATGTGGCCGTAGATGAAGTCACTGACCTTGTTGCGGAAGACGTTGGCCTTCCAGCGCACCAGGCCCGTGGTCTTCTGCACATTCAGTTCGATATTGCGCGAGGTCTCCTTCTTGAAATCGGCGTCGCCGATATCGAAGGTGACGGTGGCATCGTGCGGGCCACTGGAATACAGTTCCTCGGTAGATGGCGCGCGCTGTGCGTACGACAGCGTGGCGCCGATCGCGTAACCCGGCACGAACGGCCACAGGCCGCCCACCGACGCCGATTGCAGGTTGAACGAGCGCTCCACGCCCGTCACCGGCTCACGCTTGACGCGCTCCACGCGGCCGCCGGCGTTGAACTTGACCGGGCCGAAATCCGTTTCCTCAACCACGAAGACGGCGTTGGAGGTCGAATGCGTGACCGGCACGGTATCCGGGCCGCCTTCCGCGCTCAATGCCGAGAAGTTGGTGTTCTCGGTTTGCAGGCCAAACGTGCCATGCCAGCCAGCGACCGGTTTGTGCGTCAGTTCCACGCGGGTTTCGGTCGCACGGTTCTTGAACAGCACTTCCGGCGCACCGTCTTCGCCGATTTCGGCGTGTTTGTAGTCGGTGTAGCCGGCCTTGAACTTGAAGGTCTCGAAGCCTTCAAACGGCGCTTTTACCAGGCTATCGATGTCGTAGCGGGTCTGCTTCTGGTCGATCTTCGAGCCCTCGTCGCTCGGGATGCCGTACACATTCGACAGGCGCGATGCCGACACGCCGACAAAGCCCCAGCTATCCACCCACGAACCGCCAATGCCCCCGGTGCGTGCACGCGTGTCCGAATGCGGCAGATGGCCGGACGCCGAATCAGGATCGCCCTGCACGCGGTTACCCGGGATTTTGTAGTCGTCGGCATTGCGGAAGTTACCGTCGATATGCCATGCCATCTTGTCGACCGAACCGTCGATGGTGCCGGACAGATTGCGGCCGCTATCGACCGTGCTGCCGCGCGCTTCCAGCTGGCCGGTGAGCTTGGGCTCCAGCGCAGTCGGGATGCGTTCGTTGACGACGTTGACCAGGCCACCGATGGCGCCCGAGCCGTACAGCAGCGCCGCCGGGCCGCGCAGGATTTCGATCTGCTGCGCCACCGCGCCTTCCGCCGCCACCGCGTGGTCGTTGGACAGGCCGGAGACGTCGGAGACGGCCATGCCGTTTTCCAGCATCTTGACGCGCGCACCTTCCAGGCCGCGGATAATCGGACGTGAAGCGCCGGCGCCGAACGCCGACGCCGACACGCCCAGTTCCTGCGACAGCGTTTCGCCCAGCGAGCTGCCGGTCTTGTCGCGCAGTTCGTCGCCGGCCAGCACTTTGGCCGGGGTCAGGATCTGGTCACTGGCGGCATTGCTGAACGGTGATGCGGTAACCATCACCTGCGGAACGGCGGCCTGGCCGAAAGCCAGCGTGGAATAGGCAGACAGGATCGCGCCGGCCAGCAGCGTGCGTTGAATCTTCATGGTAAAACCTCTAGCGATGTAATTGACGGTCGCGCGCAACGTACCCTTGCGGGCCGCAGCGGCGCAAAAAACTCAAAATGTAAAAACGGATTTTGGGTGTCAGGCCAGAGGTGGTGCGCGGGACTGGAAGACGCAGGTGGTACGTTCGCACGCCGGCAGCGTGGTCGGCACGGTGACCGGGCCGGTGCTGAGGGTGGAAATGGCCAGTGTCAGCGGCGAACTGGTGATGGCAACCGACATCTGCGCCACCGACACGCATTCCGCGCAGACCTTGTGGACGGCGACGCGTTTGCGGTGTTCGGCGTGGTCCTCGTCGCTCAGCTGGACGTTCTGCTGCTCAATGCCATCCCAGTGCGAATAGATGTGCGTTACCCCGACCTGTTGCGTAAGCAGCAGCAGGAGCGCGAGGAACAGATGAACAAACGGGCGGCGGGACTTCATGGCCGGTATTCTAACCGCAATACGCGCCGTGTTACCATAGCAGGATGCACACAGATATCGCCGAATCACAAATCCGCGCTACCGGCGCCCGCGTCACCCGCCAGCGCGTCCTGGTCCTGGACTTTTTACTGGGCCAGAAAAAATCGCTGACCCATCACGAGATTCAAGCCCACCTGGCCAAGACCACGCGTGAGGAACTCGACTCGGTTACGCTGTACCGCGTGCTGGAATGGCTGACCGAAAATGAGCTGATCCACCGCATCGCCGGCGCCGATCAGGTATGGCGCTTCAGCGCCGGCGCCGGCCAGCACGCGCACGAGCATGCGCACTTCCAGTGCACCAAGTGCGAACAGGTCACCTGCTTCACCGACGTGGCGCTGCCGCGCAAGATCAAGTTGCCGGACGGCTTCCAGACCCAGGAAGTCGACTTCCTCATCAAGGGCACCTGCGCCAGCTGCAACCGCAAGAAATAATTTAACGCCAAACTAACGCAACCCTGTTGCGTTAACGATTGAATCCGCTTAATATGCAACTCGATTGCATTTATTAAGTGAGATTCAGCATGCCTGTTCCAGACCCACGCCTCCCCGTCACCGTGCTTTCCGGCTTCCTCGGCGCCGGCAAGACCACCCTGCTCAACCACATCCTGGCCAACCGCGATGGCCTGCGCGTGGCCGTCATCGTCAACGACATGAGCGAGGTGAATATCGACGCCAGCCTGCTGCGCGACGGTAGCGCCAATGCCGGCGCCGAACTGTCGCGCACCGAAGAGAAAATGGTCGAGATGAGCAACGGCTGCATCTGCTGCACGCTGCGCGAAGACCTGCTGCTGGAAGTGCGCAAGCTAGCCGCCGAGGGCCGCTTCGACTATCTGCTGATCGAATCGACCGGCGTGGGCGAGCCGATGCCGGTGGCGGCCACCTTCGATTTCGAGGATGAAGATGGCCATTCCCTCAACCAGGTGGCGCGCATCGACACCATGGTGACTGTAGTCGACGCCCTCAACCTGCTGGCCGATTACAACAGCACCGATTTCCTGGCGCAGCGCGGCGAAACCGCCGGTGAAGGCGACGACCGCTCGCTGGCCGGCCTGCTGTCCGAGCAGATCGAGTTTGCCGATGTGGTGGTGGTCAGCAAAACCGACCTGGTCTCGCTGGAGCATCTGGGCGAGGTCCGCGCCGTGATCAAGGCGCTCAATCCTGGCGCGACGATTACTTATGCAGAACGCGGCCGCGTGCCGCTGCATAAAATTCTGGGCACCGGCAAGTTCGATCTGGAGAAAGCCAGCGAAATGGCCGGCTGGGCGCGTGAACTGGCTGGCGAGCACACGCCGGAAACCGAGGAGTACGGCATCTCCAGCTTTGTGCTGCGCGAGCCACGCGCATTGCATCCGCAGCGCTTCAACCGTTTTCTCGACCAGGCTTTCCACGGCCTGATACGGGCCAAGGGTTATCTGTGGCTGGCCACGCGGCCGGAATGGGCGGTGACCTATTCGCGCGCTGGCAAGATCGCGTCGGTGGAACCGGTGGGCCGCTGGGCCGAGCCGTATGACGACCGCTTTAACGAAGTGGTGTTCATCGGCCAGAAGCTCGACCGCGCCGCGATTGAGGAAGCGTTCTCCTACTGCGTGCTGACGGATGCGGAAGCCGCCGCCGGCGAAGCGGTCTGGCAGCACTATCCGGATCCGTTCCCGCAATGGTTTATCGAGTGATGCTATGATGCGCCTCCATGAAAAAGACCATCGCCACTCTTATCAGCGCGCTAATGCTTGCAGCCTGCGCGCAGCTGCCGATTCAGCAACCTGAAACTATCTCCAGCCTGCGCTTCATCGGCGAACAGCGCCTGCCTTACCGCATGCAGTACGAAGGCACGATGGTGGGCGGCCTGTCCGGCATCGACTACGATGCCGCCAATGACGAATGGTTGATGATCAGCGACGACCGTTCGCAGCACAATCCGGCGCGCTACTACCGCGCCAAGCTGGCGTTCGACGAACACGCGTTCAAATCAGCGCAGCTGACCGGCGTATCGCTTCTGTTGCAGCCGGACGGCAGCGTCTATCCATCCAAGGAAGCCTACAAGGCAGGCGTCGGCGTGGTGCCGGACCTGGAAACCATGCGCGTCGATCCGCAGGACGGCAGCATCTGGTACGCCAGCGAAGGTGACGTCAAGCTGGGCCTCGATCCGTTTGTGCGTCATGCGCGCCGCGATGGTAGTTTTATCTCCGAACTGCCGCTGCCGCCGCTGTTTACGGTATCCAAGGAGCGCAAGGTCGGCCCGCGCGACAATCAGGCGTTTGAAGGCTTGAGCTTTGCGCCGGACGGCCGCACGCTGTGGGTGTCGCTGGAAGGCCCGATGTACCAGGATGGTCCGGCGCCTGACCCGATGCACGGCGCGGTCAACCGCATCACCCACTTTACCCGTGACGGCAAGGTACTGGGCCAGTATGCCTATCCGCTCGACGCGATTCCGGCCACGCCCGGCAAGGGCAAGGAAGCCGATAACGGCATCTCGGAGATGCTGGCCCTGAGCGATACCCGCATGCTGACGCTGGAACGCTCGGGCGTGCAGGCCGACGACAACAGCTACAAGACCTATGTGCGCATCTACGAAATCGATACCACCGGCGCCACCGACATCCAGCACCTGCCGACGCTACCAGGCGCAACGTTCACGCAAGTGAAGAAGCGCCTGGTGCTGGACCTGGCCAGCGTCGGCCTGCCGATCATCGATAACCTGGAAGGGATTTCGTTCGGCCCGCGCCTAGCCAACGGCCACGCCAGCCTGGTGCTGATCTCGGACGATAACTTCAGCAAGACCCAGGTGACCCAGTTCCTGCTGTTCGAGGTTATCCCCTAACGCGGAAATGACCGGCGGCGCCAGGCAGTTGTCGCAGCGGCAGCAGTGCTCGAAGCCCGGCACCGGATCGCCAAAGTAATCCAGCAGAAGCTTCCAGCGGCAAAAGCCGCTTTGCGCGTAGCCGATCATGCGTTCCAGCTTTTCGCGGTCCAGCTCATGCTTCTCGTCGGGCGCCTTGCTCTTCATGAGGAAGAACTTCTGTAGCCGCGTATCGTCGTGGTAGTACAGCAGCGTGCATTCGGCATCCTCGCCATCGCGGCCGGCGCGGCCGGATTCCTGATAATAGGCTTCCAGGTTGCCCGGCACTTGCAAATGGATGACGAAGCGGGTGTCGGTTTTGTCGATGCCCATGCCGAAGGCGTTGGTCGCCACCATCACGCGCCGCTCGCCGTTCATGAACAGGTTCTGGTTCTCGCTACGCTCCGCCGCTTTCAGACGGCCGTGATAGAGCGTGACGCTTTCGCCGGCGTCCAGCAGCAGCCGGTAGGTCTCGTTCACCGCCTTGACCGTGGCGGCGTAGATGATGCCGACGCCCGGCGTCTCGCGCACCAGGTCCAGCAGCATCTGGTTCTTTTCCTCCGGATTGGTCACCTGGCGCACGCGATATTGCAGGTTGGGCCGGTAAATTCCGGTATTCACCACGCGCATGCGCGGTCGGCCAAGCTGGCTGCGGATGTCGGCGATGACGTCATCGGTGGCGGTGGCGGTCAGGGCCAGTACCTGCGGCTTGCCCAGCGCTTCCAGCGCGGCGCCGATTTCCATGAACGCCGGCCTGAAATCGTGGCCCCATTGTGAAATGCAGTGCGCCTCGTCGATGACGACCAGCGCGATTTTCTTCTGCTTCAGCAGTTCCTGGAACTCGGCCGTGGCCAGCCGCTCGGGGGTGCAGAACACCACGTCCTTGCCGGCCTTTTCGATGCTCTCCAGCGCCTCCAGCTCGTCGGCGCGGGACAGGCTGCTGTTGACCTGCGTGGCGCTGGCGATGCCGGTCTCCTCCAGCCGCTCGGCCTGGTCCTTCATCAGCGAGATCAGCGGCGACACCACCAGCGTCATGCCATCCATCAGCCGCGCCGGTAGCTGGTAACACAGCGATTTTCCGCTGCCGGTGGGCATCACGGCCAGCGTGTCGCGGCCGGCCAGCACGCTGTCGATCACGCGGCGCTGGCCATCGCGCAGCGCCTCCATACCGAATACCTTGTGCAGCAGCCGGTCTATCTTCTTGTCGAGTGGTGTAGTCATGCACTCAGCGTATTAAAAAACATATCGCCGGTATGTACGCCGCCACACTATACTACTGGTTTTAGCGGCTATCCCAAAAAACGATGGACCCGAGACGAGAGCATGTACGGCGTTTGCTACAGGTAGACGCCTATCTCAGTGACATGCAAGGAAAACACGCACAACCGACGCAGATCATCGATATCTCGCGCATGGGCGTAGCATTTGTCAGCGACCACGCCATGCCGACTGATGAACAATTGCTACTGAATTTCTGCTTTCCCGGCAGCGCGATCCGCAACGAGATCACGCTGACCGTCGTCAATAGCAGCGCCGTAGGCTCCCACGGCCGCTTCCGCAACGGAGCCCGTTTCATTGCAATTTCCGAAGCCTGCGCCGACCGCATTGTCGATTACGTCACCACCGCCCCGGCCTGATCACCAGCCGATGTCCTTCAGCAGCGGATAAGTCAGGTCGAACGGCGGCTTGACTTCATGCCGCAGGTCGGCATTGATGGCCGGCTCCATCAGCTGGTTGGGCGTGGCGCTGGTATCGCAGTGCGACACCGACGAACCCGGCTGATTGGGCCGTGGCGCATACATCAGCACCCTCCCCAGCGGATCGGTGCCGGCCCGTATGCCCAGATTGACGCCGAGGTTGGCGTACATGCCGGAATGCGTGCGGGTGCGCCTGGCGATAGCCTGCTTCAGCGCCTGCCCGTCTTCCAGCGTAATGCGCACCACCGGGATCACAATGCCCGGATCGCTGCCGCCAATACCAGGCGGCGGCGCCCCGGCCACATTGTCGACCACGATCGTGCCGACGGCGCCCGCCTCCTGCACATTGCGAATCTTGACCACGAAAGTACACGTGCCCCGGTCGATCATCGCGATCTTGCCCCGCACCGCGCGCGTGTTGAGGTCCGACAGCGGCACGCACGCCAGGCCCAGATCCGGTGGCGTATCCACCACCGGCATCACCTCGCCGGTCACGCCGGGGCTACTCAACGGCGGCCCGAAGGCGGCAGTGCCTACCTGGTAGATGCCCGCCACTTCCGGTGGCGTCAACACGGTCAGGATCGGCGTACCAGCCTGCAAGACAACCTGCGCGGCATTGGTGACCTGCACGCCATTCCACACCAGCTTGCCAGACTTGATGGCCGACGCCACCCGTTCGGCGTTGTTCATATCCGTCCAAACTTTGCCGGTGGTCGTATCCAGCAGGAAGTAATCCCAGATGCTGGGAATGCCGGCCAGCAGCTCGCCGGTTTCGTCATCGGTGTAGGTCTGGAAGCCGAGGCCGTGCGCAAACTCGTGCAGCAGCACCGTCACCAGGTCGGTATTCGATCCATGGTTGTTGTCCAGCCCGAGATAGAACGGCGAACCGGTGAAGCAGCCGGGCTGCCCCAGGTTGACGTTGAAACGGGCGCGGATATCCGGCGTGTCCGGGTCGGCGTCGAAGCCGATCAATTTGTTGGTCTCGGCCTTGCCGAACCAGGCGTTGGCTTGCGGCGCGCCGGGGAAGTCGGAAAACACTTCCAGCGCGCCGGCGCTGCCCAGTACGGCGGCAGTGTCGGTGCACGGCAGCGCTTCCCAGGTGGCCAGCACGCGGATGGGGACGTTGCTATCCAGCGTTTCGCCCCATTTGCTGGCGGCGGCCTGGAACGCGTTCAAACGTTGCGCACCCAGCGTAATGCCGGTGTTGCCGCCCACCGGCGTCACCGGCGTCGGATCGTTGAAGCCGACGCCAGCGGGGTCGCCATTGACGATGGTGATGGTGGCGGCGGCCCAGCTGTTGGAGCACAGCAGCAGCGCCAGCAAGATGGTCAGCAGCATGTTCATTTTTGCTCTCCCGGCGCCGGCTCGCAGGATTGGGTGACGCTGCCATCAGCCGCCTTGCGGGCGACGGCGAAGCGGTCGTGGCGCTCGTCCAGCATCAGGCGCACGCCGCCGTGCTGCGCGCGCGCCACTTGCGGCGGCGCCTGCTTGGCCAGCGGGGCCGCCACGCGCAGCGCCGAAGTCAGCAAGGCGGCCTGTTCTGGATTTGGGCTGGTCAACTTGCCGGTGACCGGGTCTTTATAGGCCATGAACCCACCACCGGACGGGGCTGGCTGCGTGGCCGGCTGAGCTATGACCTGCACGTGCGGAAACCGCATCACGCCGTCTTGATCCGGCGAGGCCGCATGCGCCGCCAGCGTCAGGCTGGCCATGCCGCCGGCGAACAGCCAACGGCGGCACCAGCGCTGGCGGAAACGTAAGGCCATCGCGCCCAGGCACATCAGCGCCACGGTCGACGGTTCGGGAATGGCGTTGATGCTGACGCTGTCGAGGCCGATGTAGTTGCCGTTGAGACTGGTATCGTCGACCACGTAGCGGAAGCCGAAGCGGCCGCTGGCCGGCCCGGTCAGGCCGTCGACCAGCACGGCGCGTTGTCGCCAGCCGGTATCGAGATCCGCCTCAAACGCCGTCAGCAAAGAGAAACTGTTGCTGACGTCGGTGCTGGCGCCGCTGGTGCTGAAGTAGACTTCCACCCGGTCCAGCGCGCCCTCGCCCAGCAGACGCAGCGAGAAGTTCAGCGACTCGCCATTGTAGAGATTGACTTCCGGCGTCAGCAACCAGTTGCTGACTGCGCCGCCGAATGCGGCATTGTTGAAGTTAGCCGCGATGTAGGAATCGGCGGGCCCGGCGGCGGCCGGGAAGAATCCCGGATTGCCCTGGAACCAGCTGGTGCTGCCGGGCGGCGCACTGTTATTGATCAGCACCCAGCCGTTGGCGGGCAGCGCGCGGATGTCATCAAAGCCCTCGGACAGCAAGGGCACGGCAACGGCGGAGCAACTGGCGGCGGCCACCAGCAGCCCCACCAGATGGTTGATCGGCTTCATAGCACCTCCCGGGTAGGGTTATACGGCTCAACTTGCTGTGGTTTAGACCACAGGCCGCATGTCCAGGTTCCCGATGAGATGAAAATTTATTTACAATTACCAGCCCCAGCCGGAAGCGTAGTGGCGGGTTTGAAATGGCAGGATATCGCCCATGAACGGCATGATGTCGCAACTGGCGTTCCAGGCCCGTGCACGCGGATCGTGGCAAGCGGAATCCTCAGCCGGGGAGTTGGGTTTATACGGTTCTACCGCCGTAATCAGATCCAGTTTACGTTGCTTCGGCAGCACGTTGAATCGTGCCAAGCAATCGATCAGATAGCCAACATCGTTTCGAAATGGACCGGCTATCTGTCCCAAATCCGGTATCAAGTCGTAATACCAGACAGATTTCGCAATAAAAATAATATGCTCGCGATCGACACAATTTAAACCGTATTCAGCGAGTTCATTCAACATCTTCACTGCCGGAATCATGACCTGCCCTCCTTTGCCATTGCAACTTTATGTAGGCAATCGTGCCCGCCAGATTTCTGCCTACATAATATTGGGAAGCCTCGGTTGCCAACCGTTCGAACTCACTCCAACTGGCGGATGGTTCTTGAAGCAAGGTCAAAATGTCTTCAAGGTCCATCGGAGCCAGGCGGCCTAGCTTGGATATGGCCAAATCTACAGCGCTAGGCAGCCAAACTGTCAATGCTGAACGGCTATTGTCACAGCGCTCCAACTGAACGGCCCGATCTTGATAATCCACATGGAGCGGGCCAAGTGTGGTGCTGAATCGGGCATCAAAATGAAGAAGCGACGGGCCTGACGTTGGGCTAACGAAATCAACTGGTGGCAACTCATTAAGTACCAGCACAACGTCCTCGCGATGGATTAAATTATAGTCAAACTCCGCGTCAACATCTGTGCTGACACGATTCCGTGCGTACATGTGCACGCCACAACCGCCGAAAAGATAAGCGCGCACAGCCCCGTCTGGTAAGCCTCGTCCGATCAGCCGGTCGTTCAACTCCTCAAACAATCGCAGTATCGCTTCAGTGAATGATTGCATGCATCCTCCCGCCACGGCTGGGCGTGAGAGAGGATTGTCGGCCGGTGGCGCACCGGTGTTCTGATCCGGCGCAGAAGTGGCGTCAGGCCAGCGTGGTATCGATGCGCAGGCCCGCTTTCAACGTCAGCGTGACCGGCGTCTTCTCGGCGATTTCCGCCATGCGGGCTTGCTGTGCGGTGTCGATGTCGCCGCTGATGGTCAGCGTGCGGCGCACAAGCAGGCTGCCGTCTTCCGCATGGATCAGCTGCAGCGCGACGTCGACCGCCGTCACCGGCCACTGCTTGCGGTCGGCGTACATGCGTAGCGTGATGGTGGTGCAGGCGCCGAGGCTGGCCAGCAGGTAATCATATGGCGCCGGACCGGCGTCCTGGCCGCCATTGCGGGCCGGTTCGTCGGCTGTCAGCGCGTGTCCGCTGACCTCGATTTGGGTGGTGTAATGGTCCTTGCCGATGGAAGCTGTGCCGCGTGCCATACCCTATTTCCTCTCAATGTTAAGCCAAGGTAAAGAAGCGTAAATGCCGCTAATTCACGAATATGCAACTGGTATAATGGCAACTCTACCGTATAGAGACGTTGTGCCGTCCAGATTATGCAAAAGATCCTGCTTACCTGCTGCCTGACCGGCAGCGCGATTCTGCCAGCTTACGCCCAAACCGCCACTCCCGAAACGCCAGCCACCAAGCCAGCCAAGCCGACCACCGCCATCCTTCCTGCGCCCGCCAAGGCCAAGGAAGTGTTGCCGGAAGTGACCGTTTCCGCTGAGCGCCCGACCAACCGCATCGACCGCCAGGTCTACGATGTCAAGTCCGATATCTCCAGCACCAATGGCACCGCCGCCGATGCACTCAACAACGTGCCATCGGTCAACGTCGATCCCGACGGCACCGTCACGCTGCGGGGCAGCACCAACGTGCAGATCATGGTGGACGGCAAGCCATCGGCCATGCTGCAAGGCGATAACCGCGGCCCGGCACTGCAGGCGATGGCGGCCGACGACATCGAGTCGGTCGAGGTGATCAACAATCCCGGCGCGCAGTTCGGCAACGAAGCCGGCGGCGGTCCGATCCTGAATCTGGTGATGCGCCGCAACCGCAAGCCGGGCGGCATGGCCACCGTCAACGGTAACGCCGGCACGGCCGGCCGCTACAACAGCGCCGTCAACGGCAGCTACAACGAAGGCCCGTGGGGCTTCCAGGGCAGCGCCAACGTGCGCCATGACGGCCGCAACTCCACCGCCGACGTGGTGCGCGACACGCTGGACACCGGCACCGGCCAGTTCGTCCACAACAACCAGACCTCGGTCGGCCGTGGTCTGAACGACATGGCCGGCTTGAACGGCACCGTCAGCTACAACCTGAACCAGACCGACACCCTGACCGGCAGCGCCTCGTACAACAAGCGCACCAACGACCAGCAGTCCAGCGACCATTACGTCAATGGCGCCACCAGCCTGATTCCGGCGGCCGACTACGTGCGCAGCACCTCCCGCACCGGCGACAGCAACAACTTCGGCTGGGGCGCGCGCTACGACCACAAGGGCGACCTGCCGAACGAAACGCTGAAAATCGACCTGCGCGTGTCGGCTTCGGAAAACGACAACGTCAACAACTACGCCAACGCCTACGCCACGCCGGGATGGATCGACACCCGCGCCAATCAGCGCAACCACAATGACACCCGCATCGTCGACTTCACCGGCGATTACGAGCGTCCACTGTGGGGCGGCACCGCCAAGACCGGCTACAAGATCGCCACCAACGACAACAACGTCAACACGCTGTACACCGACATCAATCCGATCAGCGGCGCGGCCACCGTCAACAACGGCCGCACCAATGCCTATGAGCTGGATGAAACCGTGTATGCGCTGTACGGCACCTACCAGATGCGCCTGAACGACCGCTGGGGTGCGCTGGCCGGCCTGCGCGCCGAGTATACCGACATGGACATCAACCAGATCACCGGCAGTGTCGAGGCGAAGAACCACTACATCAACTACATCCCGAGCGCCTACGCCACTTACAAGGTCACGGACAACGCCAACCTGCGCTTCGCCTATGCGCGCCGGATTCGTCGCCCCAACGCCAATGACCTCAATCCGTATGTGACCTACCGCGATGAGTTCAACGTCTTCTCGGGCAACCCGAACCTGAAGCCGACCAAGACCGATTCCTTCGAAGTGGGTTACGAGACCAAGATCGCCGGCCTGGAAACCAATCTGCGCGGCTACTACCGCAAGGACACCGACTCCATCGTCGACTACCGCTACTTCGTCGCGCCGAACGTGCTGCTGACCACCCGCGCCAACGGCGAAGGCAGTCATTCGAGCGGCCTGGAATTCACCGTGAGCGGCAAGCTGACGCCATCGCTGACGCTGAACACCAGCGGCAACCTGGCGCGCTCGCAGCAAAGCTTCTACGACGACAGCGGCAATCTGATCACGCGCACCGCCAACTCGCTGAGCGGCCGCGCGCGACTGAACTACTCGTACGACGCCGCCAATCAGATTCAGATGGCGTTGCAAATGATGGGCAAGACCTTGTCCGGCCAAGGCTACCGTTCGGCCAACCACACCTTCAACATGAGCTGGCGCCACACGGTTACGCCGCAACTGACGCTGGTAGCCAACGTGACGGACCTGTTCAACACCAACAAGATGCAGACCATCATCGACAGCGACACGCTGCGCGAAACCAGCACCCGCCGCTTCGACGGCCGCGTGTTCTATGTCGGCCTGTCGTACCGCTTCGGCGGCACCGCATCGAGCGGTGAGCATCGCGAGGAAGGCTGGGGCCCGCGTCCCGGCGGCCCGGGCGGTCCTGGCCCTGGCGCCGGCGGCCCGCCACCCGGCGCGTAACCCAAAACAAAAGGGTCAGACCCCGTACGGGGTCTGACCCTGGCCGCAGCGGTGTGCGGGTGACAGCGGTGCCGCGAGGATTACTTGATCACTGCCAGCTTCTGGCGGTGCCCGCCTTTGAAGGTGTAGATGGTCAGCAGGCCATCCTGCACGTCGCCGTTGGCGTCGAACGAGATATTCCCCAGCAAGCCTTTATGCTTCAGCTTTGCCAGTTGCGGCAGGTATTTGGCCGGATCGGGCGAACCGGCTTTCTGCATCGCTTCCACCATCATCATCAGCGCATCGTAGGCATACGGTGCGTAAGTCTGCACTTCGATACCATAGCGCTTTTTGTAGGCAACGCGGAAGTCTTCCATGCCTTTTTCCTGCGCCGGCTCGACGCCGCCCGCTTCGGCGCAGATCACCTGGCCGTCGCTCATGCCGTCACCGGTCAGGCGCGGTACCGAGTCCGAACACATGCCGTCGCCGCCCATGAACTTGACCGGGAAGCCCAGTTGCTTCATCTGGCGCAGCATCGGCGCGGCCACCGCGTCCATACCGCCGAAGAAGACCATATCCGGCTTGGTGGCCTTGATGGCGGTCAGGATCGCCATCAGGTCAGTCGCCTTGTCGTTGGTGTACTGGGTCGAAACGATGGTTGTGCCGGTGGCGGCGCCAGTGCGTTTGACGGTCTTGCTGAATTCATCAGCCAGGCCTTTGCCGTAGGACGTACGATCATCCACCACGGCGATGCGCTTGACCTTCATGGTCTGCATCGCGTAACGCGCCAGCGCAGGGCCGAGCTGCTCGTCGTTGGCGATATTGCGGAAGGTAGTGTTATAACGCTGGTGCGTGTACTGCGGCGCGCTGGCCGACGGCGTAATCTGCGGAATGCCGGCGTCATAATACAGGCGCGAGGCCGGAATCGTGGTGCCGGAGGTCTCGTGACCGATCACGCCCAGCACCTTGGCATCCACCAGTTTCTGCGCCACGGTGGTGGCTTGTTTCGGATCGCCGGCGTCGTCTTCGGCCTGCAACACGATCTTGTATTTTTTGCCACCAATGACCAGCCCCTTGGCATTCAACTCATCGACCGCCATGCGCGCGCCGTTTTCATTGTCCTTGCCCAGGTGTGCGATCGGGCCGGAAGTGGCGGCCACGTGGCCGATCTTGATGGTGTCTTCCGCTTGCACGGAGGCGGCACCCGCAGCGCCGATAAAGGCCAGCGCCAGTGCGCGGCATACTGTTTTTGTTGTGAACTGCATAAAGTCCTCGTAGGTTAACAGCGTTAGAATACCAGACACCGGCAGACGTTTGCCAATTCCCCCTTGCACAAAGGGCAGATTACAGTAAGATAACTGCCCATGGCCTTCCTGCTCTTTCAGCTCAATAGTCTGCGCAGCAGGTTGATTCTCCTGGTGCTGCTGGCGATCGCACCCAGCGCGATCATGACCGTGATTAACGGTGTGCGCGAACGCGCCCACGCCGTCGAGGTGGCCGAGGACAACCTCCAGCGGCTGACCAATCTGGCGGCCGCCAACGAGGCCCAGTCCATCGCCGGCGCGCGCCAGATACTGCGCGATCTGGCCAGCATTCCCGACCTGATGGGCGACCAGGCGCAATGCAGCCGGCTGCTGGCCAACATCCAGCGCCAGAATCCCGATTACGTCAATTTCGGCCTGATCCAGTTGAACGGCGATGTCACCTGCAACGCCGTGCCCTCCACCAACCTGGTCAACCTGGCCGACCGCTCGCATTTCCGCCGCGCCGTGCATCTGAAGCGTTTTGTCGCCGGCGGCTACATCTTCGGCCGCGTGATCCAGAAGCATACCGTCAACCTGACTTATCCGGTGCTGAACGACGACGACAAGGTCAAGGCGGTTGTCTTCGCCGCGCTCGACCTGACCAAACTGGATCGCTTCGTGGCCGACATCCAGCTGCCGGCCGGCTCGCTGCTGCTGACCGCCGATTCCGAAGGCAAGGTGATCTCGCGCAAGCCCGATCCGGAAGCCTGGTTTGGCAAGCAGGTATCGCCGGAGATGCGCACCGCCATGGCGGCGGAGCCGGGCAAACCTGTGCTGCTGACAGGGCCGGACGGCGTCGAGCGGCTGCACCGCTTCGCGCGCGTCGGCAACAATGGGCTGTCCGACTACACCGTCACCATCGGCATTCCGGTCGACGCCATCACCGCCAATGCGCGCCACGACCAGATGCTGGACTTCCTGGCCCTGTCCGCGACCATCGCCCTGGCTCTGGTGGCGGCGTGGTTCGTCGGCGACGTGCTGGTGCTGCGGCGCGTAAAACGCCTGGCCAGCACCGCCAACAGCATCGCCTCCGGCACGCTGGAAGCACGCAGCGGCATCCGCTACGGCAAGGAGGAAATCAGCGAACTGGCGCGGGCGCTGGACGCCATGGCGGCAGCGCTACAGGAAAAGGAACGCCAGCATCTCAAGGCGCAGACCCAGCTGCGCGAGGCGGACCGCCGCAAGGATGAATTCCTGGCCATGCTGGCGCACGAGTTGCGCAACCCGCTGGCGCCAATCAGTGCCGGCGCGCAGCTGCTGCAAAGCGGCCACGCCACCGACGCCGCCGTACAGCGCACCGCCGGCATCATCGTGCGCCAGGTGCACCACATGACACGCCTGGTGGACGACCTGCTGGATGTATCGCGCGTGACGCGCGGGCTGGTGACCTTGACGCGCGTGCCGCTGGACATATCGACCATCGTCGCCGACGCGATGGAACAGGCGGATCCCCTGTTCAAGGCGCGCCAGCACCGCTTTGAAGTCGCGCTGCCGCCAGCGCCGCTGGTGGTGGTCGGCGATCACAAACGGCTGGTGCAGGTGCTGGTCAATGTGCTCAACAACGCCGCCAAGTACACGCCGGCCGGCGGCGCCATCAAGCTGGCCGTGCGCGCCGATGGCGGCAACGTCCAGCTGACCGTCAGCGACAACGGCATCGGCATGTCGCCCGAGCTGCGCGGCCGTGTGTTTGAATTATTTGCGCAGGCCGACCGCAGCGCCGACCGCTCGCAAGGCGGGTTGGGACTGGGACTGGCGCTGGTCAAGTCGCTGGTGGAGCTGCATGGCGGCTCGGTGTCCGTCGACAGCGGCGGCGAACATCAAGGCAGCACCTTCACCATCACGCTGCCGGGTACCGCCCAGCAGCAGCCGTCCACGCCGGCCGCAAGCCAGGCCGTAAAGCCGGCGCGCAGACTGCGCGTGCTGGTGGTAGACGATAACATCGACGCCGCGCAAACCCTACAACTGCTGCTTGAAGCCGGCGGCCACCAGGTCAGCGTCAGCCACACTGCGCTGGCGGCGCTGGACATGGCCGAAGCCACATCACCGGAATTGTGTCTGCTCGATATCGGCCTGCCCGACATCACCGGCTTCGAACTGGCACGCCGCCTGCGCGCGCTGCCGCAGACCGCGCGCGCCACACTGGTGGCGGTGACGGGCTACGGCCGCCGCGAGGACCGCGCGCAAGCCGATCAAGCCGGCTTCGATCACTACTTTGTCAAACCGGTGGACGTGGATGCGCTGTTGGCGCTGATCGCCCGCCTGCCCTAATCGGAGCTTCATGAAACAGCTGCTACTCGGCCTCGCCATCGCCGCCATCCTGCCAGCGCAGGCACAGGACAAGGCGCAAGAACAAGCCATGGCGCGCATCGCCGCGCAGCCGTCGGTCAAACAGGCATTGGCCTACATCGAGAAAAACGAACCGGCCACGCAGACCGCTATGTTGGCGATCAACGCCATCCCGGCGCCAACCTTCGCCGAAGCCGCGCGCGCCAGGGACTATGCAGCGCGCCTGAAAGCCGCCGGCCTGGCAGACGTGCGCATCGACGACGCGGGCAATGTCATCGGCGCCTGGCGCGGCAGCGGCAAGGGCCCGGTGATCGTGCTGGCCGCGCACCTGGACACCGTCTACCCCGCTGCCACCGATCTCACCGTGCATGAAAAAGACGGCCGCCTGTACGCGCCCGGCATCGCCGATAACGGCCGTTCGCTGGCCGCCATGCTGACCATTGTCCACGCCATGCGCGACGCGGGCGTACGCACCGAAGGCGACGTGCTGTTCGTCGCCAACGTCGGCGAGGAGGGACTGGGCGATCTGAAAGGCGTGAAGTATCTGTTCAGCCAGCGCAAGGACATCAAGGCTTTCGTCGGCCTGGAACCGGCGCTGGGCACGGACGGCGATCCGGTGACCTACATCGGCACCGGCAGCCGCCGTTTTAAAGTTACCCTGCACGGACCGGGAGGTCACAGCTACGAAGGCTTCGGTCTGCCGTCGGCCGTGCATGCGGCCGGCCGGGTGATTGCCCATATCGACGATGTGCGCGTCCCTTCGCAGCCGAAAGTGACTTTCAATGTGGGCGTGGTCCAGGGCGGCCAGTCGGTCAACAGCATTTCCGCCGAAGCCTCGATGCTGATCGATATCCGCTCGGCCGACGCGCCGCTGCTGGCCAAGGTGGAACAGCAGATCAAGGCCGCTATCCAGCAAGGCGTGGATGAAACCAACCAGCGCTGGAACAGCAAGGCCATCACCGCAGACGTGGTGCTGATCGGCGACCGTCCGGCAGGCCAGATGGCGGCTGATGCGCTGATCGTCCGCACCGCGCTGGCGGCGGCCAAGGTGCAAGGCCGCCCTGCACTGCTGGACGGACCACACTCCACCGACGCCAACCTGCCAATGAGCCTTGGCGTGCCGGCGATTACCATGTCCGGCGGCGGCAGCTCCGGCGGCTATCACTCCGAAAAACTGGAATGGTGGTCGGCACAGAACGCCCACACCGGGCCGCAGAACGTCTTGCTAACCATCCTCGGCCTGGCCGGCGTGCAGGGTGTGGCCGCCCCGTTGGTCAAATAAATTTACAGCGCAGCGCGCAGTGCTAGCGTGACGATGCTAATACCGCCGGCCACCCAGCCGACACGCACCATGACGCGCGCGGCGTAGCTGAGCACCAGCATTAGGCCGATCGCGGAAGCGGTCAGCATGCCGGCCCAGGCGAGCCAGCCCTGAGACAGTCCCCAGACGGAAAGACACACCAGCAGCGACACCAGCAAGCCGCCACTGCCCGCCCAGCGCAGCCGGCGGCGCGTCCGGTCGCTCGGCAGGTTGCCGCGGCCATGCAGGGCCTCCCAGTGACGGTCCATGGCCAGGCTCAGGGACGCAAAGCCGCCGGCGGCGCTGGACAGCGCGGCGATAATCGCCAAAGCATTCATCAACGCCATCATGCCGCCACCTTCGCCATCTTCATCTTGACGGGCGCCTTGGCGGTGCCCAGTCGCTTGCAGGCCCACAGCAACGTGCAGCCGAACAGCAACGCGACCAGGTCGAAGCCCGCCACCGGCCACAGTCCTTGCGCCATACTGGAAAACAGTCCGGCGCCGCCGGTCAGGGGATTCAGCACCGGCAGCAGCGCAAACAGCACGCCCGCTACCGCCAGCTGGATGCGCCACATCCAGCGCACCGGGAACGCCAGCGCCAATACGGCGGCAATGCCCCATGCGGTGAAGAAGCACTGGATTTCGAGATCCGGCCGTCCTTGCAATCCCACCGGCACCAGACGATTCGCCCAAAAGAACACACTCATCGCAATCAGCAGGCCGGCGATGCCGCCGAGGTTCAGGCCATCCACCAGCCGCAGGCCGAAACCGATGCTGCCATTGGCGCGCGCTTTCAGATGCTTGGGGCGTTCCTTGACGGCCCACAGCAGCACGCCGGTAGCCACCATCGCGCAACCAGCCAGGCCGGAAAGGAAGAACAGGCCGCGCAGCAGCGAGCTGGCGAAGCGGCCGATGTGCAAGCCATACAGTACGCCGCGCGTTTCCACCGCCGCCCCGCCGGGTTTGGTCATGTCGGTCAGCAGGCCGCCGCTGACGCCATCGAAGGTCAGCGTTGGCAGGTTGTTGCTGATGCCGTGCGCATCCTGCTGCGTCAAGGTGACGCTGGCCGCGCTGTCGCCTGCAAGATTGACGGTGATGCGGCCAACCGGCGCGCCGTCCCACAGCTTGCTGGCCTGCGCCACCAGCGGCGCCAAAGGCGTCAGCGGCGCGTGGATGCCGCTGGCTTTGGCGTCGGCTTGGGGGCCGCCATTCAGGTCGGCGTAGAAGGCGTCGCGTTCCGGATAGACCGCGTTCAAGCCTTGTGGCAGGTACATGAACATCAGCGTCACCAGGCCGGTGTAGGTGATCATCAGGTGGTATGGCAGCGCCAGTACGGCGGTGGCGTTATGCGCATCCAGCCACGAACGCTGGCCTTTGCCGGGCCGGAAAGTGAAGAAGTCCTTGAAGATGCGCTTGTGCGTGACGATGCCGGAGAAGATCGCCACCAGCATGAACATGGCGCAGATGCCGACGATCCAGCGTGCCCAGATCACCGGCATGTAATGCATGTCGAAGTGCATGCGGTAGAAGAAATCGCCGCCGCGCGTTTCGCGCGCCGTGCTCATTTCCTGACCGGTGACCGGATCGACGCTGACGTTTTCAAAACGGCGACGGCCACGCGGCTTGGCGCCATCCTTAGCCGGCGCCGGGGCCCAGCTGGCGCGCACGCTCGGTTCGCGCTCGCTCGGCAGCGTAATGAACCAGCGCGGGCTGGTTGACGCGCGCTGCTCCAGCAATTGCTGGATGCGGGTCGCAGCCACGCCCTGCTCTACCACGACGTGCGACGCCTGGTGTAGCTCGGGTTTCATCCACAGCGTGACCTCGTCGCGGAAATAGCTGATGGTGCCGCAGCAGAACACCATGAACAGCACCCAGCCTACCAGCAGGCCGGACCAGGTGTGCAGCCATGCCATCGATTGACGGAAGCCCTCTTTCATACGCCGCCTGCGAGCCAGATGATTGCGCCCAGCAAGAGGCCGGCAACCAGCAGGCCCAGCCAGGCTTTCAATGCGGTGCTGGCGGCAAAGCACCACATCACGGCGCAGGGCATCACCACCAGTCCGGTCAGCGTCGCGGCCACCACGCGGTCGACCGCATGGCCAGGAAGTATCAGTGCAAGGGCAGTAACCGCCAGCGAGGAGACAGCGTAGCCGCCGCCGATGGCTGCCAGTGCGCGCGAGGCGACGGCAAGCCGGTAGTGCATCAGGATTTGCATCATGAAGAGGGTGTTACCTGATTGCCGGCGGGGGAAGGTAAGCTTAAATGTAATTGATAATTATTCTCATTCTATTGAGATGATGACGAATTTGTCAAGTTTGCGAGTTCACAATCTAGTACTTTTAGTAGAACACAGCGGTTACAATAGGAATGATAATAGCAATCATTCTCAACACAACCACACTATCATGCCTCGCCTCTCACCTTTGACGCTTTGCGTCCTGTCCGCAATTTATACCCTTCCCGCCCGCGCACAAATCGCCGATGAACCGGTACAGTCGGTCGTCATCAGCGCCTCTGCCGACGCTTCAGCAGCCGGCTTGTCCAAGACTTTTGGTGGCGGCCAGGTTGCCAAGGGCGGCCGCGTCGGCCTGCTCGGCACCATGGATTTGATGGATACGCCGTTCAACAGCACCAATTTCACTCAGCAATTCATCCAAGACCAGCAGGCACACAGCGTGGCCGACGTGCTGCAAAGCGATCCCGGCGTGCGCGTGGCGCGCGGCTTCGGCAACTACCAGGAGGTGTACATCATCCGCGGATTTCCGGTCAACTCGGACGACCTCGCCTACAACGGCCTGAACGGCGTGCTGCCGCGCCAGTACATCGCCGCCGAATTGCTGGAGCGCGTGGAAGTCTTCCGTGGCGCCAATACCTTCCTGAACGGCGCGACGCCGGGCGGCGGCGGTATTGGTGGCGCAATCAATCTGCTGCCGAAACGCGCACCGAACGCCGACCTCAACGAAGTGTCGGCTGGCCTGCAAACCGGCAAGCAGACCTATCTGGCCACCGACATCGCGCGCCGCTTCGGCGATGAAAAACGGTTCGGCGTGCGCGTCAACGCCGTGCAGCGCAAAGGCGGCTCCGGCGTCGACAACGAAGACCGCGACCTGCAAATGGCCGCCATCGGCGCCGATTATCGCGGCCGTGGCTTCCGCCTGTCGGCTGATCTGGGCTGGCAGAACAGCAAGCTGTACAACGCCCGTCCGGCTGTCAACGTCGGCGCCGGCCTGGCCGTGCCTGCGGCGCCGGATGCCGCGGCCAACTACGGCCAGCCATGGGACTTTTCCAGTGAGCGCGACGTCTTCGGCACGCTGCGCGGCGAATGGGACATCAGCAAGGACGTGGTGGCCTGGGCTGCCTTCGGCGGCCGCCAGGGCAATGAATTGAACCGCCTGGGCAGCACCTTGAACCTGACCACCGCCGCCGGCGCGGGTCAGCTGCGCCGTTTCGACAATGCGCGTGAAGATCACATCAAGACCGGTGAACTGGGCGTCCGCGCAGAACTGCATACCGGTCCGGTCAGCCACAAGCTGGCGCTGACCACCACCGGCTTCGACCTGGATTCGCGTAACGCCTACGCCACCTCGGCCTACCAGAACACCAGCCTTTACAACCCGTCGGTGCTGACGCTGCCCACTCTGACCACCTTCGGCAACAGCATGGCCGACCCGCGCACCACCAACAAGGTGACGCTGGTGAGTGAGGCGGTGGTGGACAGCATGGGCCTCTTCAACGATACGCTGCTGGCCACGGTCGGTGTGCGCCATCAGAACATCAGGCAGCAAGGCTTTGCCTACAACACCGGCAAGCAAAACGCCTACTACAACGAAGGCGCCAATACGCCGATCGCCGCCATCGTCTACAAGATCACGCCGCAGGTATCGGTGTACGCCAACCGTGTGGAGAGCTTGCAGCAAGGCGCGATTGCCGGCTCTACCGCCGTCAACGTCGGCCAGATTTTCGCGCCTTACAAATCGGTGCAGAAGGAAGCCGGCGTCAAGTTCGATGGCGGCCGCTATGGCGCCACCGCTGCATTGTTCACCACCAGCCAGCCTATGAGTGTGCTGAATCCGACCACCAAAGTGGTCGGCATCGAAGGCGAACAGCGTAACCGTGGCATGGAACTGACGGCCTACGGTGAACCGCTGCGCGGCCTGCGCGTGCTGGGCGGCGCCACCTTGCTCGACGCCACACAGCAGCGTACCGCAGGCGGTCTCACCGACGGCAAGGACGTGATTGGCGTGCCGGATACGCAGATGAACGTGGGCGTGGATTGGGATGTGTCGGGCGTGCGCGGTTTTAGCGTTTCGGCGCGCGTGCTGCATACGTCGTCGCAGTGGGCCAATGCAGCCAATACGCAGCAACTGCCGTCGTGGAATCGCCTGGACCTGAGCACGCGCTATGAGCTCAAGGTGGCCGATCACAGCGTGGTGCTGCGCGCCCGCGTGGACAACGTCACCGACAAGAACTACTGGGCCTCGGCCGGCGGCTCGCAAGGCACCGGCTATCTGGTGCTCGGCGCACCGCGTACTTTCGGCCTGACCGCGTCCACCGAGTTCTGATCCGCCGTACGCTGGCTGAGCATCCGGGCCGCAAGCGCCCTGCCGCTCAGCCACGCATCGCCCTCATGATCGCCGCGCAGCCAGCCGCCACACACGCCGACTTGCACTGCGGGCAGCCAGATACAATGTTCTGCCGATGGTTCCATGGACGCCACTTGCATCGCCGTCGCCGGCAACAGTGGCGCGAGCAAGGCCGACGCTTGCGCAGCCGGCAACGCCAGCATCAGTGCGTCAAACCTCTCACCGAGTGCGCCAGTCTCCAGCGACGCCAGCCGCCAGCCGCCTTCATGCCAGATGTCGTAGATCGTCATGCCCTGACGAATAGTCAAGTCAACGCCGCCGGGACTGAGCCGCTTGGCATCGAACATCGTCACTTTATATAGATCGCTTTGCAGATGCCGGGCGCATGACATGCCTGCCAGACCGGCGCCCACTACCCCTACATTGAATATATTCGCCTTCATATTTGCAAGTATATCGGCGCTTATCGCCGGTGAGCGCATCAAGGCCGGTTCAATCCCGGTTCATGCTAGCATTTGGGTATGGAGGATCGCTAGAATGAACCAGAAAATGACGAAGGGCTATCGCAGCGGCGTAGCCGCCCGCCTGGCAGGACTGCCGGTGGAAACGCTGCGCGTGTGGGAACGCCGTTATGGCGTGTCCGATGTGGACCGTTCGCCGCAGGGCCAGCGCCTCTATTCTTCCGAACAGGTACACCGGCTTGGGCTGCTGAAGCGCGTGGTCGATCAGGGCCACGCCATCGGCACCGTCGCCAGGCTGGATGCCGCCGAACTGGCCGCCCTCGCTGGCGTGCAGCGGGCCAGCGGCGTGCAGTCGTTAAAATTGGCCGTGGTCGGCGCCGCGCTGGCCCAACGTCTCAGTGCCACGCGTACCACGCCGTTGCTGGACATCGTCGCCGTCTGCGCACAATTGGACGACGCAGAACAGGAACTGGCCGGCGCCAGCGCCGACGTGCTGCTGATCGAAGCGCCTGAAATGACGGCCGACGCCATGCCGCAAATACGCAGCTTGCGCCGCGCCGTGCCCGCCAAGGCCACCGTAGTGCTGTACAGGTTCTGCGACAGCGCCACTGTGCGGCGCCTGCGCGAACACGGCTGCCTGGTGGCGCGCTCACCGTCGGATGCTTCGGAAGTAGCGGTGCTGTGCAACACCGCCCTCACCGGCGCCGCGCTGCCGCCGCCAGGGCCGACCAAGCCGGCCGCGCCGCGCCGTCTGAACGATGAAGAACTGGCGGCGCTGGCAGCTGCCTCGTCCAGCATCAACTGCGAATGCCCGCGCCACCTGGCCGACATCCTGCTGATGCTGACCAGCTTTGAACGCTACAGCGCGCAGTGCGCAAACCGCAACGCGACCGACGCTGCCATGCACGATGACCTGGCCCGCAGCGCCGGTCACGCCCGCATGCTGATGGAAGACGCACTAGAACGACTGGCGTACGCGGAGGGATTGCCCATGCCAGCCAGATGACAGGAAACGATGAGACTCAAACTACTACTTGGAGACCAGCTCAATCATGCACACAGCTGGTTCACCCACCCGCAGGACGATCAAGTCTTCGTCATGATGGAAGTCCGGCAGGAAACCGACTACGTGCTGCATCACGCACAAAAAATCATCGCCATCTTCGCCGCCATGCGCGACTTTGCCCGGCGCCTGCGAGACGCCGGCCACCGCGTGCACTACCTCTCCATCGACGACACCAACAACCGTCAGTCTCTGCCCGACAATCTGGACTACCTGCTGGCGCATTACAAGGCTACAGAATTCCACTGGCAAGCGCCGGACGAATGGCGGCTGGACCGCCAGCTGGCCGACTACGCCGCCGCCCTGTCGATCCCCGCATGGATGGACGACACCGAGCATTTCTACACCGCGCGCGACGAAGCCGCCCGCATCTTCGAAGGCCGCAATAGCTGGCTGATGGAGCACTTTTACCGCCGCATGCGCAGCAAGCACGGCATACTGATGTCAGAAACCGGCAAACCTGCCGGCGGCCAGTGGAACTTCGACCACGACAACCGCGAAGCCTGGAAAGGCCTGCCGTGGGAACCTTCCGACTGGCGCGGCCGCCACGATCACAGCGCATTGTGGGACACCATCCAGGCTTCCGGCGCCAAAAGCTTCGGTGAACCCAATGCGCAAAACTTCGCCTGGCCGCTGAACCACGAGGAAGCCTTGCAGCAGCTCGACAACTTCGTTGAACAGGCTTTGCCCCACTTCGGTCGCTTCCAGGATGCGATGAGCGTCAAGGCCTGGCGCCTGTTTCACTCGCTGCTGTCGTTTGCGATGAACGTCAAGCTGCTGTCACCGCGCACCGTGGTGGAACGGGTGGAAGCCGCATGGCGCGACGGCGCGGTGCCGGTGGCGTCGGCCGAAGGCTACATCCGCCAGATCCTAGGCTGGCGCGAATACGTGCGCGGCGTCTACTGGCACCGCATGCCGGGCTACGACAAACTGAACGCCTTCGGCCACAATACCCCGCTGCCATGGTGGTTCTGGGATGGCAAAACGCGCATGCGCTGCGTGGCGGCGGCCGTCGGCCAGTCACTGGAGCATGCGCACACCCACCACATCAACCGCCTGATGGTGATCGGGAATTTCGCGCTGCTGGCCGGCCTGTCGCCGCAAGAGCTGCATCGCTGGTATCTGGGGATTTACATCGACGCCTTCGAATGGGTGGAACTGCCCAACACGCTGGGCATGAGCCAGTTCGCCGATGGCGGCCTGCTGGCCACCAAGCCTTACGTCTCCAGCGCTGCCTATATCGACCGCATGAGCGATTATTGCAAGGGCTGTCATTACGACAAAAAGGCGCGTCTCGGCGAACGCGCCTGTCCGTACAACGCCTTGTACTGGGATTTCTTCGACCGCAACCGGGACACGCTGGAAAACAACCAACGTCTTGGCATGGTCTACCAGCAGCTGCGGCGCATGGATGACGGCGCGCTGGCCGCACTGCGCGAACGAGCGGCCGACCTGCGCGCCGGGGTGGCAGAACTCTAGGTGCTGCCGCGCTGGATCAGTTCAAAGCCGGTGTTGACCACGCGCTCCGCCTGCGCTGATTCGGCGCCGCTGGTTAGCCGGTCCAGCAAGGCTTGCGCCGACAATGCGCCAATCTTGGCGCCATCCACCTTGACAGTGGACAGCGGCGGATTGGTGTACTCGGAAAAATTCAGATCGCCGAAGCCCATGATGGCCAGGTCTTGCGGCACGCGCAGGCCGCGGCTTTGCGCCTCGATCAGCACACCGTGCGCCAGCGTGTCCGAGCTACAAAAAATCGCGTCCAGTTCCGGATGCTCGTCCAGCAGCTTGATCGCGCCGAGACGGCCCTGCGGCAAAGCGCCCGGCGCCTGCACCACATGCGAGGCGATCACGCTGGCGCCATGCTTCGCAATCGCTACCTGGAAGCCCTGCGTGCGCTGGCCGGCGCGCGGGTCGTTCGCGGTCAGCATGGCGAAGCGGCGGTAGCCCTGCTTCAGCAAATGCTGCGCGCACATATGGCCCACTTCTTCGTGCGAAAAGCCGATTGCCATGTCGATCGGATGCGGTGTCAGATCCCACGCCTCCACCACCGGCGTACCGATTTGCAGCAGGCGCTGTCGCGTGCTGTCGGTGTGCAGTGAACCGGTGAGGATGATGCCGTCCGGCCGCCGGCTCAGAATCGTCTCGACCAGAATCTCTTCGCGCCAGGTTTCATAGCCGACGATCCCCAGCAGCAGCTGGTAGCCGGCGGCGGTCAGGCGGTCGGTCGCGCCCTGCACCATTTCAGCGAACGTCTGCGTCGAGATGGTCGGCAGCACCAGCGCCACCAGCTTGCTGCGGCTGGAAGCCAGACCGCCGGCCAGCATATTTTTTACGTAGCCGGTGAGCTTGACGGCTTGCTGCACCTTGGCCAAAGTCGCCGGCTTCACCAGATGCGGCTCATTCAATGCGCGCGATACCGTGATCGGCGAAACGCCCGCCGCCTTGGCGACATCGATCAGTGTGACGGGGGTGGCAGGCATCGGTTCTTTCGTGATTGTTGATAGCGGAATCATTCTATCCAATTGACTTCGCCCTCACAACTACCTACACTCCAAAATGATTGCGCTACCATAACCATAAAAAGGAGACATCTTGAGACCGCATCGTTACCTGGGCCTGACGCTGGCAGCCCTGCTGCCACTGACGTCGCTGGCCGCCGACCGCCACGCCATCAACGATGGCTGGCGTTTCCAGCGCGGCGATCCGCAAGGCTATGCAGACCAGCTGCAATACGATGTGCGGCCCGAGATCAAGCAAAGCGCCGACGGCAAAGTGGCAGATGCGCGTCCGGACGAGGCGGAAAAAGTGCAGCGCTCCAGCGACGGCCTGCTGAAGCCGTGGATACTCCCGAGCGGCAACGCCTTCGTCGCCGACCCCGCGCGCCGCGCGCAACGGCCGGCTGCCGATCCAGCCAGCTCCACCACAACGCCACCGCCACTGCTGGTCGCCGGCTTTGATGACCGCGATTGGCGCGCGGTGACGCTGCCGCACGACTGGGCCATCGAAGGCCCCTTCCTCGCCACTGGCCCGTACGGCGGCATGGGACGTTTGCAGACTTGGGGCCCGGCCTGGTATCGCAAGAAGCTGGACATTCCCGCGCGCGACAAAGGCAAGTCCATCTTCCTCGACATCGACGGCGCCATGTCCTATGCCACCGTGTGGCTCAACGGCCGGCTGGTGGGTGGCTGGCCTTACGGCTACAACTCCTTCCGCCTCGACCTGACGCCTTATGTCACGCCGGGCGGCGTCAATCAACTGGCGATCCGTCTCGACAACCCGGCCGAATCGGCACGCTGGTATCCGGGGGCGGGCCTGTACCGCAATGTGTGGCTGACGGTCGCCGATCCGGTGCATGTGGCCCACTGGGGCACGGTAGTGCGCACGCCGCAGGTGTCGGCCGAATCAGCGCACGTCGAACTGGCGGTCACCGTCGACAACGACGGCAAGGATGCGGCCACGCTGGACGTCGGCACGCAGCTGTACGCGCTGGACGACAACGGCAAGCGCACCGGCTCGGTGGTCGCCACGCTGCCGGTCCAGCGCGTCAGCGTCAATGCGCGCAGCAGCGCCACCGCCAACGCCAGCACGCGCGTGACGCAGCCACGCTTGTGGGGACCGCTGCCGCAACAGCGTCCCAACCGCTACCTCGCCGTGACCACCATCAGCCGCAACGGCAAAGTAGTGGATACGCAGGAAACGCCGTTCGGCATTCGCTCGCTGCGCTTTGACGCCAACCAGGGCATGTTCGTCAATGGCGAAAAGATCATGATCAATGGCGTCAACAACCACCACGATCTGGGTGCGCTGGGCGCGGCCTTCAACGTGCGCGCCGCCGAGCGGCAGCTGCAGATACTGCAGCAGATGGGCGCCAACACGGTCCGCATGAGCCACAATCCGCCGGCGCCGGAACTGCTGGAACTCACCGACCGCATGGGCATCCTGGTCATGGATGAAGTATTCGATTCGTGGGAACGCAAGAAAACGCCGCTCGACTTCCACCTGATTTTCCCTGACTGGCACGAACAGGATTTGCGCGCCATGCTGCGCCGCGACCGCAACCATCCGTCCATCATCATGTGGAGCGTGGGGAACGAAGTCGGTGAGCAGTATACCGGCGACGCCGGCGCGGCCATCGGCAAAAAGCTGGTGGACATCGCGCACGAAGAAGATCCGACCCGCCCAGTCACCGGCGCCATGAACTACGCCAAGGCCGACATGCCCTTGCCCGCAACGGTGGACGTCATCAGCCTCAATTATCAGGGCGCCGGCATTCGCAGCCTGCCCGGCCAGTTCCCCAACTTCCACCAGAAGTTCCCGGACAAGATGATGCTGTCGACCGAAAGCGCGTCGGCGCTGAGCAGCCGTGGCGAGTACCAGTTTCCAGTGCCGGGCGTGATCAGCGCGCCGGTGCGGCCTGGCGCCGGCGGTGATCCCAAGCGCCAGCAGGTGAGCGCCTATGAATTGTTTGCCGCCGATTTCGGCAGCTCGGCCGACCGTTCGTGGGCGGCGCAGGACCAGAACCCTTACGTGGCCGGCGAGTTTGTCTGGACCGGTTTCGATTATCTCGGCGAGCCGACGCCCTACTACGGCGCGCGCAGTTCCTACTCCGGCATCATCGATCTGGCAGGCTTCCCGAAAGACCGGTACTACCTGTACCAGTCACGCTGGCGGCCGGAGCTGCCGCTCGCGCACCTGCTGCCGCATTGGACCTGGCCGGAGCGCGTGGGCGAAGTGACGCCGGTGCACCTGTTCACGTCGGGCGACGAGGCGGAATTGTTCGTCAACGGTAAATCGCAGGGCCGCCGCAAGAAAGCGCCGTATGAGTACCGCCTGCGCTGGGACTATGTGGTGTATGAACCGGGCGAGATCAGCGTGGTCGCCTACAAGGACGGCAAGGAGTGGGCACGCGATACGGTGAAGACGGCGCAAGCGGCAGCGCAGCTGGAAGCAAAAGCCGACCGCAGCACCATCGCCGCCGATGGCCAGGACCTATCCTTCATCACCGTGCGCGTGACCGACGCCAATGGCGTCACCGCTCCGCGCGCGGACCAGCGCATCCGCTTCACAGTGGAAGGCGCCGGCGAACTGGTGGCGACCGATAACGGCGATCCCACCAACCTCGAATCATTCAAGTCGCCCGAGCGCGCGGCGTTCAACGGCCTGGCGCTAGCCATCGTGCGCGCCAGGCCGGGACAGAAAGGCGCCATCACGGTACGCGCCAGTGCAGAGGGTTTGCGCAGTGCGGAGGTACAATTGCGTAGCAAATAACAAATAAATAACCAACCGGGGAATCGATGAAGAAAGCCATGTATGCAGCGCTGCTGTTGGCGGCGCTGTCGCTCACCGCCCATGCACAGCCGGCGCCCCGCACCTGGACGCCGGATAACGGCAACGGCACCTTCACCAATCCCCTGTTCTACGACGAGTTCTCCGACCCGGACATCATCCGGGTCAACGACTGGTTCTACCTCACCGGCACCACCATGCACGCCATGCCCGGCCTGCCGGTGCTGCGCTCCAAGGATCTGGTGAACTGGGAGTTCCTCGGCTATGCGGCCGACCGGCTGGACTTCGGCCCTGCCTACCGCCTCGAAGACGGCAAGAACATCTACGGCCAGGGCATCTGGGCGCCAAGCCTGCGTTATCGCAACGGCGTGTTCTACATCTTCACCAACGTCAATGGACGCGCCACGCAGATTTACTCCGCCATCAATCCGCGTGGACCGTGGGCACACTGGGAGATGAAGCGCAGCCTGCACGACCTGTCGGTGTTGTTTGACGATGACGGCAAGGCTTATGCTGTCTGGGGCCATCAGGACCTGCACATCGCCCAGCTCACCGATGACCTGCTGGACATCGTGCCGGACACCGAACAGGTGCTGTTCTCGAAGACCGACGGCATGGGCGAAGGCGCGCACCTGTACAAGATCGCCGGCCGCTATTACATCCTGAGTTCCAACTACGCCGGCGGCTTCCGCATGCCAGCCGCGCGCGCAAACCGCGTATTTGGACCGTATGAAGTCAATCAGGCGATCAGCAAGGACGAAGGCTTCGGCATGGTGGGCGGCTATCGTTTGAAGAACAAGCAGTATCCGTTTGAAGTTACGCCGCCCAATCCCGCCGCGCGCGACATCACGGCCATGCACCAGGGCGGTATTGTGGTGACCGAGGCCGGCGAATGGTGGGGCTTCTCGATGATGGACTATAACTCGGTCGGCCGCCTGCTCAGTCTTGCGCCGGTAACGTGGCAGGATGGCTGGCCATATTTCGGCCTGCCGGGCAACCTGGGACGCAATCCGCGCACCTGGATCAAGCCGCGCGTGGCGGAGCCGCAGCAGGTCAGGACGCCGTTTACGCGCAGTGACGATTTTGCCGACGCCACGCTCAAGCCTATCTGGCAATGGAACCACGCGCCGGTGGACGACAAATGGTCGCTGACCGAACGTCCCGGCTTCCTGCGGCTGCATGCGCTGCCGGCGTCGTCGTTCTGGGAAGCGCGCAACACGCTGACCCAGCGCGCCATCGGCCCGCAGTCCTCGCCCACGGTGGCATTGGACGCGGCGCGCCTGCTGGAGAACGATGTCGCCGGACTCGGCCTGCTTAACCTGCCCTACGCCACGATGGGCGTGGAAAAGAAGCAAAACAAGCTCTCGCTAGTGTTATTTGACCAGGCGCGCAACATGAGTACCCGCGTCCCCCTCAATGCCAGCAAGGTCTGGCTGCGCGCTGACTGCGACTTCCTGACCGAGAAGGCGCGCTTCAGCTATTCGCTCGACGGCGAGAACTACCGGCCGATCGGCGACGAATTCACCATGATCTTCCAGCTGACGACGTTCCAGGGCGTGCGCTACGCGCTGTTCGCCTACAACACCGGCAACCAGAATGGCGGCATGGCGGATTTCGCCAGTATCGACATCGCGCAGCCCAATCCGCGTGGCTTGATGCGGCCTATCCCTTATGGCCAGCAGATCCGCCTTGGTTCCAGCGCCGGTTTGCAAACGCCGCTAACGGTGGTGGACATGGGCTATGGCCGCGCCGCCCTGCAATCCGGCCCGAGTTATGTGACGGTGGCGGCGGATAGCAGCGTGTCGTTCCAGCAGGTGCGGCCGGGTGTGGCGCAAAGCTTCCAGTGGATGGAGACGCCGACCGGTGAGTTGATCTTGATGTCGCTGGCGACCAACCGCTATTTACGCATCGATCCGCAAAATGGCGCGGTGAAGGCCGACAGCCCCGGTCCAGCACCAGATGGCAAGGACGGGGTACGCTTCATCTGGACGCTGGTGAAATAGGCTAAGCCACTACGACGCTATCGGCGCAGTGGCGCGTTGCAGGTCCGCCAGCGTGGCCGGTTTGGTCAGATGCAGGTCGAAGTTGGCCGCGTAGGCGCGCTCCACGTCTTCTTTCTGACCGTAGCCAGTCAACGCCACCAGCCGCACCGGCGTGCCGGCGGCCTGCTGGCGCATCGCGCGCGCCAGCGCGTAACCGTCCATGTCGGGCAGGCCGATATCGAGAATCGCTACCTCCGGCATCTGCTGCCGCAGCGCTTCCAGTGCGCCGGCGCCGTTGTGCGCCACGCGGACTTGATGGCCCATCAGCTCCAGCAGCGCCGCGCCAGTGGCGGCGGCGTCGATGTTATCGTCCACCAGCAGCACGCGCAGACCGCCGGGGCCACTGGCATGTGCCGGCGAAGGCGCGTTCACTGGCGCGGCCACCAGCGGCAGCGTCACTTCAAAGCGGCTGCCCTTCCCGGCGCCATCGCTGCTGGCCGTCACCTGGCCGCCATGCAGCGCGACGATCTTGCGCACGATAGCCAGGCCGAGACCCAGGCCGCCAGTACGCCGCGCCAGCGATTGCGGCGCCTGCTGGAACGGTTCGAACACGCGCGCCAGCAATTCGGCGCTCATGCCGATGCCGTTATCGGTGACCACCAGCCGCGCGTTGTCGCCGTCCTTGGACAGCGTCACTTCGGTTGCGGTGCTGCCAAAGCGCGCGGCGTTGGACAGCAGATTATTCAGCACCTGCGTCAGGCGGCTGTCATCGCCCTGCACCCACAGCGACTCCGGCGCCGACAGTGATAGCGATTGTTCCGGCGCCGCCGCCACCGCGTGCCGCACCACCTCGGCCAGATTCACCGGCTGGGCGTCGATCTCGAATTTGCCGGAGGTGATGCGCGAGACGTCCAGCAGGTCATCGACCAACCGGCGCAAATGGCTGACCTGGCGCCGCATCATGCCCCGCTCCTTGCGGCTGGCCGGTTCATCGCGGCGGTCGAGCAGATCGAGCGAAGTGACGATGGGACTCAACGGATTGCGCAGCTCATGGCCCAGCACCGCCAGGAATTCATCCTTGGCGCGGCCGGCCTGACGCGCTTCGTCCAGCGCCAGGTTGAGCGAATCGAGCAGCGACGTGCGTTCGCGTTCCCGGGCGCTGCGCTGCCGTTCGGCCTGTTCCAGCCCCTTGCCGATGTCGACGATCTCGGTAATCGATGATGGCGCTATCACCAGCGGCGCGCCGGAGGCAAGCGCCGCAGCGCCGGCCTGCAGGCCCTCAATGGCGGACACGATGCGGCGCGACAGCAGCGACGCCAGGCCGAAACACAGCAGCAGCGAGACCAGAATGCCGGCGCCGTACATGCCCAGACTCTGGAACGCCGCATCGTGCCCCTGGCCGACCGGCCGCGCCACCACCGCCGCCCAGCCATAGTGCGAGTTGGTGGTATAAGCGGCCGTCATATCCTGCCCTCGCGGGTACTGGCGAGACCGACCCCTTCCTCGCCGTGCGCGCGCATCAACTGCACCAGCGATGGGCTGGGCGCCAGCCCGACCGAACTTTCCTGGTTCTGCGAGCGTGCCACCACCGCCAGCGCGCCATCGCGGATCGCGGTAATCGCGCCGCCGGGCGCCTGCTGGCGCTCCACCAGCCGCGACATGCGGTCCGGGCGTATCACCGCCGTCAGGGTGTACAGCTTGCCGTCGGCGGCGGTTACCGGCACCCGCACAGGAAACGCAGCACGGCCGCGCACGCCCCGGGCGATGCGGCCGGCGACCGGCCGTTGCGACGACAGCGCCGCGCGCAGACTGTCCGGATCGACGATCGCCCCGGTCGGCGCGCCGTAGTCGTCCATGGTACGAAACAGGATTTTGCCGGCGCCATCGGTCAAGATGATGCCCACCCAGTCCGGTTGCGCTTTGACCTGGGTGGTCGCCACCTGATAGAAGGCCCGCAGGTCGCCGTCCTGCAGCGCAGGAGAATGACCGAGGCCGGTCAGCGTCGACACCACGCCGTCCAGTTCAGCATCGACAGCGCTGGAGACCGCGCGCGCCAGGTCCAGCATCAGCCGTTCCTGCTCGCGCTGCTGGTATCCGCTGGCGGTATGGATACCCCACGCCCCCAGCAGCGCCAACGGCAGCAGTCCGATCGCGGTCAGCATGATCAACAAGTACCGCAAAGGGAACAAAAACCGGGGCCGAGTGGGCATAGATGTAAAGAATCAGAAGAAAAAGAGCCGAACCGACGGCATAAGCTTTTGATTATATCCTTTCATGAGCAACGTTTATTGGAACACACATGAAACTTCTGCGCGACCGGCCTGTCGGCCGGCGATGCGGATGCGGTGGCCCGCGACGAGGGCTGCAATTAGCTGCGGAACAGGTGTGGATACTGCTCGGGCTGGCAACGCTGGTACTGATTCGCCGCCCGCACATGGCCGCCCAACTCGGCGGCCGCATGCCACGGCCAGCGCGGGTCGTACAGCACGGTGCGGGCCAGGGCGATCAAGTCGGCGTCGCCGGTGGCGATGATCGCTTCGGCCTGGGCCGGCTCGGTAATCAGGCCGACCGCCACCACCGGCACATTCACCACGCTGCGCACCGCGCGCGCCAGCGGCACCTGGTAGCTCGGCCCGACCGGAATCTGTTGGCTTGGATGCAGGCCACCACTGGACACGTGGATCGCATCGACGCCACGCGCTTCCAGCAACTGCGAAAACACCTGCGCCTGCTCGATGTCGAAGCCGCCTTCCACCCAGTCGGTGCCGGAAATGCGCATGCTGACCGGACGCTCGGCCGGAAACACCTCGCGCACCGCCTCAAACACTTCCAGCGGGAAGCGCACGCGGTTCTCCAGCGAGCCGCCGTATTCATCCGTGCGGTGGTTGGACAGCGGCGACAGGAACTGGTGCAGCAAATAGCCATGCGCGCCGTGCAGCTGGATCAGGTCGATGCCGATATCGGCGGCCCGGCGCGCGGCGGCCACAAAGGCTTCGCGCACTTCCCGCAGACCGTGCTTATCCAGCGCGACCGGCGGCACATAGTCGCCACGCCATGCCACGGCGGACGGCGCCATCGTCTGCCAGCCGCCCGGGTGGCCCGGTGGCACCTGCAAGCCACCCAGCCACGGCGCGCGCACCGAGGCCTTCCGCCCGGCATGGCTCAACTGCACGCCAACCGGCATGTTCGACCAGCGCCGCACCGATTCGATCACACTGCCCATGGCAAACGTGGTGGCGTCGTCATACAGGCCAACGTCGCCGTCGCTGATGCGGCCTTCCGCCAGCACCGCCGTCGCTTCGATGGTCAGCAGCGCGGCGCCCGATTGCGCCAGCTGGCCGAGGTGCATCTGGTGCCAGTCGTTCATGCAACCATCGACCGCCGAGTATTGGCACATCGGCGCGATAACGATGCGGTTTTCCAGCGTGAGACCGCGAATCTGCAGCGGCGTAAAGAGTTTTGGATGGGCCATGCTTGTTGCTCCTTGTAGTACCGATGTGGAAAGATCCGCCGCGCAGCGCAGAAACGCGCTCATGACGCCGACGCTGACCGCGATGATTGCGTAGACTGCATGCTTCTGCGAACCTTGATTGTCTGACCGGGCTGTAGTCTAGCCCGGTCAGGCGATGGACTCCACCACCGAATGGCCTATGTCTGCCGCAGCGGGTCGCGCCCCCTGAGCCTGGGGAGCGCCGGACTCGCCAAAGGACATAGCACCGCGCCTCCCCTATGCGAATATCGCAACGCAGCATCCGTCTCTATGATGGCAGTTGATCGTGCGGCAGGGCGTAACAGACGCCCGCCGCCCGACATCCATCAACGGCGACGTCGCCGCTCATGCCGGCACGGCGCATTGGGAGAATACTTATGTCAGGTTTTACGGCCCTGGACTTGGCCCGCATACAGTTCGGCTTCACGGTCTCCTTCCACATCATTTTTCCGGCCCTGTCGATCGGTCTGGCCAGCTACCTGGCGGTGCTGGAACTGTGCTGGCTACGCACCAAGCGCGAGGTGTACAGCGATTTATACCATTTCTGGCTGAAAATCTTCGCCGTCAACTTCGGCATCGGCGTGGTGTCCGGCATCGTGCTGGCGTACCAGTTCGGCACCAACTGGAACTTTTTCTCGCAGTTCGCCGGCGGCATCACCGGACCGCTGCTGACCGATGAAGTGCTGACCGCGTTCTTCCTCGAAGCCGGTTTCCTCGGCGTGATGCTGTTCGGCTGGAACCGCGTCGGCCCCGCCCTGCACTGCTTCGCCAGCGTCATGGTGGCGATCGGCACGCTGATTTCCACCACCTGGATCCTCGCCTCCAACAGCTTCATGCAGACACCGCGGGGCTACGCCATCGAAAACGGCGTGCTGGTGCCGGCCGACTGGCTGGAAGTGATCTTCAACCCATCGTTCCCGTTCCGCCTGCTGCACATGAGCGTGGGCGCCTTCCTCGCGACCGCAATGGTGGTGGCCGCCGTCGGCGCCTGGCACCTGCTGCGCAAGAACGATATACCGGCGGTGCGCACCATGTTCTCGATGGCGATGTGGATGCTGCTGGTGACCGCGCCGCTGCAAGCGCTGCTGGGCGACGCCCACGGCATCAACACGCTGGAACACCAGCCGGCCAAGATCGCCGGCGTGGAAGGCCACTGGCAAAACCAGGGCGACGAGCCGCTGCCGCTGATCGTGTTCGCCATTCCCGACATGGAAAACGAAACCAACCACTTCCAGATCGCCATTCCGCGCATGGGCAGCTGGATCCTGACCCATACCTGGGGCGGCCAGATCAAAGGCCTGAAGGACTTCCCCAAGGAAGATAGGCCTGACGCCACCATCATCTTCTTCACCTTTCGTGCGATGGTGGGGCTGGGCATGGCGATGATTGGGCTGGCATTGTGGGCCGCATGGCAGCGCCATCGCCATGCCATGTATTCATCGCCGTGGCTGCTACGCGCAACCACGGTGATGGGACCGGCCGGCCTGATCGCCATTCTGGCCGGCTGGTACACCACTGAAATCGGCCGCCAGCCGTGGGTGGTGTACGGCCTGCTGCGCACCAAGGATGCGGTCTCCGCCCATGCGGTGGGCACGCTGGCGCTGTCGCTCGGCCTGTTCATCGTGGTGTATGCGTTTGTGTTCGGCGTGGCGATTACCTACATCTTCCGTCTGATGCGCAGCGGCCCGGCGCGCTACGACGCCGCGCATGCCGCTACCGGCGGTCCCGGCCAGGCCCACACGCCGAGCCGGCCGCTGTCGGCCGTGCCGGACCAGATTTCCACCAATGGGAGTGCACAATAATGGGCATCGATCTTTCCAGCATTTGGGCGGTCATCATTTTCATCGGCGTCTTCATGTACGTGGTGATGGATGGCTTTGACCTGGGCATCGGCATGCTTTACCCCTTCGTGCCGGACCGCCACGAGCGCGATGTGATGATGAATACCGTGGCGCCGGTGTGGGACGGCAACGAGACCTGGCTGGTGCTGGGCGGCGCCGCGCTGTTCGCCGCCTTCCCGCGCGCCTATGCCATCGTGCTGAGCGCGTTGTACCTGCCGCTGATCTTCATGTTGCTGGGGCTGATCTTCCGTGGCATCGCCTTTGAATTCCGCTTCAAGGCGCTGGACCATGAGCGCCACATCTGGGACAAGGCCTTCATCGGCGGCTCGCTGACGGCGGCGTTCTTCCAGGGCGTGTCACTGGGCGTCTATGTGCACGGCATTGCCGTGGTCAGCACCCCGGCCGGGCCGCAATACGCCGGCGGCGCGCTGGACTGGCTGCAACCTTTCCCCATCATGTGCGGCCTGGGTGTGATGGTGGCCTATACGCTGCTGGGCTGCACCTGGTTAATCTTGCGCACCGAAGGCGCGCTGCAAAAACGCATGCTGACCACGGCGCGGCCGTTGGCGCTACTGCTGGTGGTGGCCATCATCGCGGTCAGCATCTGGACCCCGCTGGCCGATCCCGACGTGGCGGCGCGCTGGTTCACCATGCCGGGCATGCTGTGGTTTGCGCCGGTGCCGGTGCTGGTGGTGGTCGGCGTGGTGTTGCTGCTGCGCTCGCTGGCGGGCGACGCGCCGCTGCACGGGCCGTTCCTGGCGTCGCTGGGCCTGATCTTCCTCGGCTACACCGGGCTGGCGATCAGCATCTGGCCGAATATCGTGCCGCCGACCATCTCGATCTGGGCCGCCGCCTCGCCGCCGGCCAGTCAGGGCTTCACGCTGTTCGGCACGCTGGTGATCCTGCCCATCATCCTCGGCTACTCATGCTTCTCGTATTACGTCTTCCGCGGCAAGGTCAAGCTTGGCGAGGGTTATCACTGATGGCGGCGCGCCTGTGGATGGGCCGGCTGGGATGGCTGGCGCTGATCTGGACCCTCAGCGTGGCGGCGCTGGGCGTGGTCGCCACGCTGCTGCATTGGCTGATGCGCGCGGCCGGCATGCATTAAAGGAGCAATCATGACTACTACTATCGACATCACGTCGGACTTCATCTGCCCATGGTGCTGGATCGGCCACACCAACCTGAAGGCGGCGCTGGCGCTGGCCGGCCAGCCGCACGTGCAGCAGCGCTTTCTGCCGTTTGAACTCAATCCCGGCATGCCGCCGGAAGGCCTGAACCGCCAGGCCTACCGCACCGCCAAGTTCGGCAACTGGGCACGCTCGCAGAGCATGGACGAGGATGTTACGCAGGCCGGCAAGCAGATCGGCCTGGACTTCCACTACGACCGCATTACGCACACGCCCAATACCCGGCTGGCGCACAAGCTGATCGCCTACGCGCAACTGCAGGGTGACAGCGACAAGAGCGAACGCTTGTTCGAGGCGCTGTTCGTGGCCTACTTCTCGCACGGCCACAACATCGGCGACCCGGCGGTGCTGGCCGACCTGGCCGCCGCGCAGGGCCTGGATACGCAGGCGGCGCTGGCCTATCTGCACAGCGACACCGCCGATACCTTGCTGGACGCGGCACTGGAGCAGGCCCACGCGGCGCACCTCAACAGCGTGCCCAGCCTGCTGATCGGCAATCACCGCATCGTCGGCGCGCAGTCGGCGGAATCGATGGCCGCGATTCTCGTAAAGCTAAACCATCATGAATGATACCCAACGCCCTGCCCCGCCGCGCCACGCGATCATCATCGGCGGCTCCCTCGGCGGCCTGTTCACCGCCATCACGCTGCGGGCCATCGGCTGGACCTTTGAAATTTTCGAGCGCTCGCCTCACGAACTCGACAGCCGGGGTGGCGGCCTGGTGCTGCAGCCTGACGTATTGGCAGCGCTGCGCTTCGCCGGCATCCGCATTCCCGACAACATCGGCGTGCCCTCCGCCGACCGGATTTATCTCAATGAGCATGACGAGGTGGTCTACCGCAACTTCATGCCGCAGACGCAAACCTCGTGGGGCATGCTGTACACGCTGATGAAAGACACCATCCCCCCGAGCAGATCCACACCGGCGAAGAGTTTGTCGGCTACGAGCCGGGCAGCAAGGGCAAGGTGCGCGCCTTCTTCGCCAGCGGCCGCAGCGCCGAGGGCGATTTGCTGGTCGGCGCCGACGGCCCACACTCCACCCTGCGCGAACTGGTCCGCGCCGACAGCGCGCCGACCTATGCCGGCTACGTGGCCTGGCGCGGGCTGGCGCCGGAACTGCGGGTTGCGGAACGCGCGCGCCGCCTGCTGGAAGGGACCTTCGCGTTCCAGCAAGGCCCCGGCCACATGCTGCTGGAATACATGGTGCCCGGCGAGGACGGCTCGGTCAAACCGGGCGAGCGGCGCTGGAACTGGGCGTGGTACCGCAAGATCGATGCAGCGACGCTGAAAAACGTGCTGATCGACCGCAACGGACACCAGCACGGCTTCTCCCTGCCGCCCGGCACCGCCAGGAAGGAATACACCGACGCCTTGCGGGCCGACGGCCACGCCATGCTGGCGCCGGCATTCCAGGAACTGATGGCAGCCACCGACGACATCTTCATGCAAACCATCCAGGACTTGCAGATGGACCAAATGGTGTTTGGCCGCGCCATCCTGCTAGGCGACGCCGCCTTCATTCCGCGTCCGCATACGGCCGGCGGCTCGGCCAAGGCGGCCGCCAATGCCCTGGCCCTGGCGCTGGCCTTGCGTAACCATCAGGCCGGCATCGACGCCGGCTTGCAGGAGTGGCAACAGCAGCAACGGGACGCCGGGTACCGCATGACCGACTCCGGAATTTCTATGGGCCAACAGATCATGGGTCTGTAAGAGAGAGGCCAGGGGTGTGACGGTCGGCTACAATTGGCCAATCGTCAATCCGCGCCGCCGGCGCCCCTCCGGAATCTCTATGGAAGAACATGGTTTTCTGCTGCACGCAACGTTTTATCTGATCGCCGCCGTGGTGCTGGTGCCGCTCGCCAAGCGCGTCGGCATGGGTGCGGTACTTGGTTACCTGATCGCCGGCGCCCTGATCGGCCCCTGGGGGCTGAAGCTGATCGGCAACGTGGAAGATGTACTGAGCATTTCGGAATTCGGCGTGGTGCTGATGCTGTTCCTGATCGGTCTGGAGCTGGAACCGAAAAAGCTATGGGAATTGCGGCGGCCGATTTTCGGCTGGGGCGGCGCGCAGGTGCTGATCGTCAGCGCGACGCTCGCCGGCATTGGCGTCGCGTTTGGCGTGGACTGGAAAGTCGCGCTGGTCGCCGGCCTCGGCCTGTCGCTATCGTCGACCGCCATCGTCCTCGCCACGCTCGGCGAGCGCAAGCTGTTGTCCAGCCCTGCCGGCTCGGCCAGCTTCTCGATTTTGCTGCTGCAGGACATCGCCGCGATCCCGATGATCGCGCTGGTGCCCCTGCTGGCCGGCGTGGCCGCCGAACACGGCAGCGGTGGCTGGCTGCGCGTCATCAAACTGGTGGCGGTGTTCCTGACGCTGATTGCTTTCGGGCGCTGCCTGGTTAATCCCATCATGCGCTACCTGGCGCGCACCGGCCTGCGCGAATTGTTCACCGGCTTCGCGCTGCTGCTGATCATTGGCATCTGCCTGCTGATGGAATGGGTCGGCTTATCGCTGGCGCTGGGCACCTTCGCCGCCGGCGTGCTGCTGGCCGACTCGGAATACCGTCACCAGCTGGTGAGCGACCTGGAGCCGTTCAAAGGACTGCTGCTCGGGCTGTTCTTCATGGCGGTCGGCATGTCGGCCGACTTCGGCATTCTGCTTGCCCAGCCGCTGCTGATCATCGGCCTGACCTGCGGCCTGTTGCTGGTCAAGGGCGCCCTGCTCTACGGTATGGCCTACTGGTTCGAGATTCCGCGCAGCCAGCGCCTGTTTTTTGCGCTGCTGATGTCGCAAGGCGGTGAATTTGCGTTTGTGGTGTTCGGCACCGCCGCCGACACCAAGGTGCTGGCGCCGGAAACTTCGGCCATGCTGGTGATGGTGGTGACCTTGTCCATGGTGGCCACGCCGCTGCTGCTGTTACTGCACGACCGCCTGGTCGCGCCGCACCTGCGCGCCGCCAAAAAGCAGCGCCAGGCCGATACCATCGAGGTCGAGAATCCGGTAATCATCGCCGGCTTCGGCCGCTTCGGCCAGATCATCGGCCGCCTGCTGGCCGCCAACCGCATCGGCGTGACCGTGCTCGACCACGACCCGGATCAGATCGAATTGCTGCGCAAATTCGGCTATGAAGTGTTTTATGGCGACGCCACCCGCGTCGATTTGCTGGAAGCGGCCGGCATCGGCAAGGCGACCGCGCTGGTGATCGCCATCGACGACGTCGCCGATAGCCTGGCGCTGGTCGACGCGGTGCGCGAGCGCTATCCCGAGTTGACCATCCTGGCGCGCGCGCGCAACGTCAGCCACTACTACGACCTGCTGGATCGTGGCGTGACGCTGATTGAACGGGAAACCTTCGAGGCGGCGCTACAACTGGGCGGCAAGGTGCTACAACAGCTGGGCGTGAGCGCTGAACGCGCCGCGCACGCCACCAATATCTTCCGCACGCACAACCTGAAAACGCTGATGGAAGTCTATCCGCATCAGCAGGACCAGGAAAAAATGGCGTCGCTGGCCCGCAAGGGCCGGCTGGAGCTGGAAGAAATGATCGCCGGCGACGCCGAGGCGTTCAAGGATGTGGAGATACTGGCCGGCGATCGCGCCGACCCGGACTCAATCAGGCAGCCGCAGCAGCCTTAGGCTTGCGCGGGGCGCGGGGTTTCTTTGGCGTCTCGGCCACGTCCGCCTGGCCTTTGCCCTTGACCGATTCGATCAGCGCAGCAATGTAAGCGTTGCGGGCGGTCTGGGCAATCGCGACCTGCTGCTGCAAGCGCGCCAGTTCCGCATCCACCACCTGTACGTTCTGCGCCTGCATTTTTGCGGCGTCGCTCAGGTTTTCCGAAGCATACGAAGTGCCATTGATCGTGATGTATTGCGGCAGACTCATGATTTTCCTTATTTAAATATACTTTGCAGATCAGTAATAATCTGCGGCAGCATTATGGCTTTCAAGGTCGGCACTGTCAACGCAAGGCACCGGGCGGCGCGGATGCGCTAGAATACCCGCTGCTTTTAACGACGTAAAACTGATGAACGATATTGATACCTGCGCGTTATGGAACCGTCGCCGCACGGGACTGGCGGCGGCCTCGCTGGCGCTATTGTTGCATTCCGGAGTAACAGGGGCGCAAGCACCGAAGCCGGCGGAGGCGCCGCAGCCGGCCGCCGAGGTCAAGCTGGACACGGTCACGGTGCAGCGCGGCGATCTGCAGCAAACGGTCGAGGCCATCGGAAAATTGCAATTTCATCGATTTGCGGACGTCAATGTCCAGGTCGCGGGTCAGATCAAGGACGTGCCGGTGTCCATCGGCGATGCAGTACAGGAAGGCAAGCTGGTGATGGAGATGTCGCCGGCGGTCAAGGCCAATCAGGTCGAGAGCAACCGCGCGCAAATGGCGCGCTTGCAGGCCGAACTGGCGGACCAGCAGGCCCAGACCGATTTCGCCGAGTTGCAGTTCAAGCGCCAGACCCAGCTTAAGGCGCAAAATGCCACCCGCGAAGAAAGCTATGAGTCGAGCCGGATGACGCTGTCGTCCGCCCGCGCCCGCATGGACGCCATCAACGCGCAGATTCAGCTGCTCCAGGCGACGCTCAAATCCGACGAAGAAAGCCGGCAGCATACGCAAGTGCTGGCGCCGATCACCGGCACTGTGGTGGCGCTGAATGCGCATGCCGGCCAAACGGTCAGCATCGGCCAGGCCGGCGGGCCATTGATGCGCATTGCCGATCTGTCGCAAATGACGGTGCAGGCGCGCGTGGCGGAAGTCGACGTGACGCGCCTGCGGCGCGGCATGACGGCCAATTTCAAGACGCCCGGCTATCCCGACCGCACCTGGTCCGGCAAGCTGCGCCAGGTAATTCCGGTGCCGGCCGAGGGCACCGGTGAGCAAGGCAAGCAGACGTTTTATAATGTCCTGTTCGAGGTCGACAATCCGGAACAGGCGCTGATGAGCGGGATGACGGCCCAGGTGCAGTTCATCGTTGTGCAGGCCAAGGATGCGGTTCTGCTGCCGGTCGCCTTGCTGGGCAAGCGCAATGCGGACGGCACGTATGAAGTCCACGTCGTGACCGCCAACCGGCAGGTGGTGCCGCGCACGCTGAAAATCGGCGTCCGCACGCAGCAGCAGGCACAGGTGCTGTCTGGCCTGGAGGCCGGCGAACAAGTGCTGGCCGGCCCCGTGCCGGCGGTCGCATTGCGCGCCAAGCTGGCAGCGCCGATCATCAAAGCAGCGAACACGACGACGGGAACGCCATGAAACGACGCTCCCTGCCGGCGTTATGCCTCGCCGGCGCACTGCTGGCAGGCTGCGCGCACACGATTCCGGTGGAGCAACCGGTGCCAACAATGGACTTGCCGGCCGGCTGGTCGCAGGCAGCAAAACCAGCGGGTCAGGAATGGCCCGACGCCCAGTGGTGGCAACACTTTGGCAGCGCCGAGCTGAGCCAGCTAGTGCAGGACGGGCAAGCCAGCAACCTGGAACTGGCCGCCGCACTGTCACGGGTGCGTCAGGCCGAGTCCCAGGCCCGCATTGCCGGCGTTTCACTGCTGCCATCGGTCGATCTGTCAGCCGGCGCCAGCCGGGATCTGCCGCTGGCAGGCCATCGCAATGCCAATGTGTCGTCGAGCGGCGTGTTGCAGGTGTCGTACGAAGTCGATTTCTGGGGCAAGAACAAGGCTGGCGCCGCCGCAGCCGAAGCGTCGCTCAGGGCCAATGTCTATGATCGGCAGACCGTCGCCCTCACCGTGACAAGTGGCATCGTAGCGACCTATCTGCGCGTCCTGTCGCTGCACGACCGCCTCATCGTCGCGCGCGACAACACCAAAAACGCCGAGCGGGTATTGTCGCTGGTCGAGGCCCAGAGCAGCGTCGGCGCCGCCACCTCGGTCGATCTGGCGCGTCAGCGGTCCGCCGTGGCCAGCCAACGCGCTGCCATCCCCGATTTGCTGCAACAGCAGCGCGAGGCGCAATCCGCCCTGGCGATCCTGCTGGGCCGACCGCCGCAAACCTTCAGCCTGCCCGATAGCGGACTCGACACCATCAGCCTGCCGGAGGTCACGCCGGGCATGCCGTCGGAATTGCTGTCGCGGCGCCCCGATATCCGCCGCTCGGAAGCGATGCTGGCGGCCGCCAGCGCCAACGTCGACGCGGCGCGCGCGGCATTGTTTCCCAGCATCCGTCTGACCGGGTCGGCCGGCACGCAGAGCAGCGCCCTGGTGTCGCTGCTGAACGGTCAAAACTTGTTCGCCAATGTCGGCGCCTCGCTGGTGGCGCCGATTTTCGACGGCGGCCGCCTACGGACCGAGCGTGACCTGGCGATCGAACAAAAACAGGAACTGGTGCAGGCCTATCGCTCGACGGTGCTGTCGGCCTTGGCGGAAGTGGATACGGTACTGGGCGAAATTAAGAGTCTCGATGAACAGCGCCGCTTGAAGATGGTCGAAATGGAGCAGGCTCGGGTGGCCTTCAATTTGTCGGAGATCCGCTACAAGGCGGGGGCGGAAGACTTGATGACCGTGCTCGATACCCAGCGCAGCCTGGCGGATGTGCAAAATGAGTTGGGTATATTGAAGCTCAAACGGCTACAGGCCACGGTGTCGCTGTACAAAGCCCTCGGCGGCGGCTGGCAGGCCAGCTAATTTCTGCAAAGACTGGTGACGCGCATCCAGCAGCACTGCCTGCAATTAAATGAGATTTTGGTGGGGGACGGTGTGTCTCTGCCAACCATGGTGGGACGGGGAGTTTAGAAAGTGATGGTCCATTCGCCGGCAGCAGTTGCCTGGCGGATGGCGGCGGCTTGGGTCGTGGTGCTGTTGGCCGCAACGGCCTGGGTGCGGGTCATCGCGTACGGGCTTTTCAGCTGGCAGGCGACGGCCGGGGTGGTTTTGGTGGCAGCAGCGCTGGCTACAGCCGATCTCTGAACGTTGCAAGACTCTTTCACCTCAAAGCTGACTTGCATGGAAGCGGTCGAGACTTTCCCGGTGGCGCTGGCCAGCAGTGGCAGGCTAAACAGAACGATGGCAAATGCTTTAGTAAAAGTTTTCATTTTCACACAATTCGTTGGGGTGGATGTCATTCGCATGGCTTCGTTAATCGGGTAGCCAACAAGTTTCGAAGTGTTGATCTACGGGAAGAATTTTATCCCAAAGAAACAATCTATCGAATATTCACAATTCGAACAAAAATTTCCGTGTGGAAATTGGTGATTTTTGGTGAGTTTTCCGCGTCATTTTTTACTCTATTTATGAAGGAAAAGGCATGCCCTCATTGCGAGGTTTTCATAGGGAAAATCAGTGAAACCTTGGCGCAGTAGAGGCACCCGAATAGACACGTGAAAATACGCACATTGTCACAGCAGTCCCCTCACACTCAAAAGTCACACTTTCTTGCATCGAACATGCAAGTTACTCTACCTGAGGCAGAGTCACTTCAGGAATTTTGTAGCTTAAAGGCATAAGAAATTAAAAAAATGAAACGTACAGATAGAAGTGATCTATACCAATCGTTGCGAACGTGCAGACAACGCAGTGATATATCCACTTTCAGGTGGAAGCTCGGAGGACGGTGTTGGATAAGATGTAACAGCTTGTGATGAAGGAAATCACACCCAACAAAAAAGCCGATCTTTGAAGAGATCGGCTTTCTGTGTCGTGATTGAAATCACTTGGAATTCTGGTGGGAAGTGCAAGTTTCGAACTTGCGACCCCTGCAGTGTGAATGCAGTGCTCTACCCCTGAGCTAACCTCCCGTTGAGTGCGAGCATTATAGAGCTTGCCCGCACGAAGCGCAAGTCCAGTTTATGCCGGCACCGGCGGATTGAGCGAGGCGGTCCAGATGCACTGCCCCTTCACCGCCTTATCCAGCCCGGCCAGCGTGTCGGCGTGGGCCGCCAGTTCCTCTTCCGAGGCCGGCACAAAGATAATGTCGGCCATGGCCACCGGCTCCAGCATGTCGCCGATGTTGACCACTTCCTCTTCCACATCCATGCCCAGACTGTTCTGGCCGCGCGTCATGGCCAGGTAGACATCGGCCAGCAGTTCCGCATCCAGCAGCGCGCCGTGCAATTTACGGTGCGAGTTGGAGATGCCGTAGCGGTCGCATAGTGCGTCCAACGAGTTGCGCTTCCCTGGATGCAGTTCTTTGGCCTGCACCAGCGTGTCGATCACGCCGCCGATGTGGCTGGAGAAGTCCGGCAGGTTCAGCAGTTTGAATTCGTGATTCAGAAAGCCCAGGTCGAACGGCGCGTTATGGATGATGACTTCGGCGCCCTGGATGTACTCGCGCAGCTGCTCGACTACCTCATGGAACTTCGGCTTGTCGCGCAGGAACTCGGTGGTCAGGCCGTGGACGTTCAGCGCCCCCTCTTCCGAGTCACGTTCCGGATTGATGTAGAAGTGGAGATTATTCCCCGTCAGCATGCGGTTGTTCAGCTCAACGCAGCCAATTTCCAGGATGCGGTTGCCGAGCTTGGGGTTGATACCGGTCGTTTCAGTATCGAGGACGATTTGGCGCATAGTGTTCCGTAATGAATTTCAACGTGCAGTATATCAGCGGCCGCGCGCCACTTCCACGCCGCGGTTGGCCAGCATGTCGGCCCGCTCGTTGCCCGGATGGCCATTGTGGCCGCGCACCCAGCGCCATTCGACGTTGTGCATCTGCTGCGCGGCGTCCAGCGCCTTCCACAGGTCTTCGTTCTTGACCGGTTCCTTGCTGGCGGTTTTCCAGCCGCGCGCCTTCCAGCCGTGGATCCATTCGCTAATGCCTTTTTGTACATACTGGCTATCGGTATGCAGCACTACCGTGCACGGCCGCTTGAGCACGGTCAGCGCTTCGATCACCGCCTGCAACTCCATGCGGTTATTGGTGGTGTCGCGCGCGCCGCCGCAGATTTCCTTTTCGGCGTTGCCGGCCACCAGCAAGGCGCCCCAGCCGCCCAGGCCCGGGTTGCCCTTGCATGCACCATCGGTAAAAATTTCGACCTTATCTTCCATCCTGCTGTTCCCGTTGTTTGTTTGTAACCGGCACCGCCACCGGGGCGTTTGCCGTTTTCCGGCTCCAGGCCGGGCCGATCAGGCGCATGCCTTTGACGCGCTTGATGGCTTGTACGATGTAGACGCCGCCCAGGTAGGGCCACCAGCGCGACCCGGCATTATCCATGAAGGCGTAGCGGTTGAGCCATTTTTCTGTGCGGCAGGCCGGCGCGTAGCAGCCGAAGTGGCTTTGGCTGGCGCTCATATTCAATAATTTTAACCAGTCTTTCATGCGCGGCATAGAGATCAGTTCCTCCGTGCGCGGCAGGAACGAGGTGCCGCCGACGCGCCGCAGCACATGGCGCGCCCCCCACAGGCTGGCCGGATTGAAACCGCAGATGACCACCTGCCCTTCCGGAATCAGCACCCGCTCGACCTCGCGCAGCACTTGATGCGGGTCGGTGGAAAATTCCAGTACGTGCGGCAACACCACGAGGTCGATGCTTTGGGAGGCGAACGGCAACTCGGTGTAATCCAGCGTTACCGACACCGCCCGCGCCGGCTCATCCGCGCTGCGCACCTTGCGGTCGGCGAGGATTTTATAGGGCATGCGGCTAGCCGCCAACGCGTCCATTTGCGGCATGCCGATCTGCACGGCGTTGTAGCCGAAGATATCCGCTGTTAAATTATCGAGACAGCTTTGTTCCCACGCACGCAGGTACACGCCTGCAGGCGTTTGCAGCCAGCCTTCCAGCGCTATAATGGATTTCTCCGACCCCGCCTTATCCATGCTTAGCCTTTTGCAATCCAATGACCATATCTTCTACTCAAGCTCTCACTGTTCTAACGGTTCCAGCATTCCGCGATAACTACCTGTGGTTGATACATGATGGCACACATGCCGCGGTAGTCGACCCTGGCGACGCCAAACCGATCCTGGCGGCGCTGAAAGCGAACGGACTCAAGCTCACCGCCATTCTACTCACCCATCATCATGCTGACCACATTGGCGGCGTTCCTGAATTATTACAGCATTATCAGGTTCCTGTTTTCGGTCCGCGCAACGAGACCATCGCCACCGTCACGCTGCCGGTGGGTGAAGGCAAGACGTTCGACGTGCCGGGCCTGGCGCTCAAACTGACTGTGCTGGATGTGCCTGGCCACACCATGGGCCACATCGCCTACGTGCGCGAGGCATCTGCCGATGCGCCGACCTGGCTGTTCTGCGGCGACACGCTGTTTGCCGGTGGTTGCGGCCGTCTCTTTGAAGGCACGCCGGCGCAGATGATCAGCTCCCTGGGCAAGCTGGCCGCGTTGCCGGACGATACGCTGGTGTATTGCGCGCACGAGTACACGCTGTCCAACCTGCGCTTCGCGCGCGTGGTGGAGCCGGAGAATATGGCGTTGCAGGAACGGGTAAAGGTGGAAACCGACAAGCGCGAGCACGATGTGCCGACGGTGCCCAGCACCATCGCGCTGGAAAAGGCGACCAACCCGTTCCTGCGTTATCGCGAGCCGGCGATTGCGGAGCAGCTGGTGAAGGCCGGGCGTCTCGATCGCATCGACACGCCGCTGGCGACCTTCACCGCGCTACGTTTGTGGAAAAACGACTTCTAAAGAAAACGGCCCTTGCGGGCCGTGGTGCTTAGATTTCTTCGTACAGCGGCAGCGTCAGGAATTCTTCAAACGCCTCGGACGTCGACATCTGCTCGAAGATCTGCGCGGCGCGCGGATAGGTCGGACCGTCGCCGCCCGGCGCGGCGGCCTGCACCTTGGCCAGTTCCTCCGGAATCATCGCGCGCACCATGTCGGCGGTGACGTTGCGGCCGTCGTCCAGCACGCCCTTGTCGGACCGGATCCACTGCCACACTTGCGAACGGCTGATTTCCGCCGTGGCCGCATCTTCCATCAGATTATGGATCGGCACGCAGCCATTACCGGTCAGCCAGGCGCCCAGGTAGTGGATGCCGACGTTGATGTTGTAGCGCAGGCCGGCTTCGGTAATCGGCGCTTCCGGCTTGAAGTCCAGCAGTTGCGCGGCGGTGACGTCGATATCCGGACGCTGCTTTTCGATCTGGTTCGGCTTGTCGCCCAAGACCTTGGTGAATTCGGCCATGGCCAGGTCGACCAGGCCCGGGTGCGCCACCCAGCCGCCGTCGTAGCCGTCGGTGGCGTCGCGCGCCTTGTCGGTACGCACGCCGCCCATGGCGATGTCGTTTTTCTCCGGATCGTTCTTGATTGGAATCAGCGCCGCCATGCCGCCGATGGCCGGCGCGTTACGCTTGTGGCAGGTCTTCAACAGCAGCAAGGCGTAGGCGCGCATGAACGGGGCAGTCATGGTCACCTTGGCGCGGTCGGCCAGGCAGAAATCCTTGTCCAGCTTGAACTTCTTGATGCACGAGAAGATGTAATCCCAGCGGCCGGCGTTCAGGCCAGAGCTGTGTTCACGCAGTTCGTACAGGATTTCGTCCATCTCGAAGGCGGCCAGGATGGTTTCGATCAGTACGGTCGCCTTGATGGTGCCTTGTGGCAGGCCCAGTTCCTGCTGCGTCAACACGAAGATGTCGTTCCACAGCCGCGCTTCGATGTGCGATTCCATTTTCGGCAGGTAGAAGAACGGGCCTGCGCCGCGTGCGATCTGCTCCTTGGCATTGTGGAACATGAACAACGCGAAATCGAAAATGCCGCCCGAAATGCGCTTGCCATCCACCAGCACGTGTTTTTCATCCAGGTGCCAGCCGCGCGGACGCACCACCAGCGTCGCGACCTTGTCATTCAGCTTGTAGGATTTGCCGTTCTGCTCCAGCGCGATGGTGCCGCGCACGGCGTCCTTCATATTGATCTGGCCGGTGATCTGGTTGTCCCAGTTCGGCGTGTTGGAATCCTCGAAGTCGGTCATGTAGCTGTCGGCGCCCGAGTTCAGGGCGTTGATCACCATCTTGCGCTCGACCGGACCGGTGATTTCCACGCGGCGGCATTCCAGCGCCTTCGGAATCGGCGCGATTTTCCAGTCGCCGCTGCGGATGTGGGCGGTTTCGGCCAGGAAATCCGGGCGCTCACCGGCATCCAGTTTCTTGGCGCGTTCAACCCGTACTGCCAGCAATTGCTGGCGGCGCACTTCAAATTCGCGGCTCAGTTTGGCCACCAGCGCCAGTGCGTCCGGGGTCAGGATTGCTTCGTAGCCGGGCTTGATTTCGCCGGTAATTTCCATGCCTGCTGGCAGAGTGATGGTGGTCATGCGCTAGTCTCCGTAAAAAAATATTAACGAATCAATCTCATTATAAGCTTGTTGCATTGCGGTGTTTTTATAAAGTATATTCACTCGTTAGTTATACAAACAAGACTAAAAATCACTTCATCTATGCGTTTTAGTAAAAAGTGACGGAGACGAGACTTTATGGGGCAGTTCAGGCAGATTTCCACCTTTGTCGAGGTGGTTGCAAGAGGTAGTTTATCGGCGGCCGCGCGCGCCGAGGGCATCGCGCCGGCGATGATCGGGCGGCGGTTGGATGCATTGGAGGCGCGGCTGGGCGTCAAGCTGTTGCAACGCACCACGCGCAAGCTGGCGCTGACCGATGAAGGCGCCGCCTTCCTCGAAGATTGCCAGCGCATCCTGGCCGAATTGGAAGAGGCGGAATCGGCCGTGGCCGAGCGCAGTTTGCACGCCACCGGGCATTTGATGATCTCGGCGCCGGCCGGTTTCGGCCGCCAGCACGTGGCGCCGCTGCTGCCCTCCTTCCTGACCGAGCACCGCGACGTCACGGTCACGCTGAACATGAGCGACCGCGTGGTCGATATCGTCGGCGAAGGCATCGATGTGGCGATCCGCATCGCCAGCCTGCCCGATTCCAACCTGGTCAGCGTCAAGTTGGCCGACAATCAACGGGTGGTGGTCGGCGCGCCGTCCTATCTGAAGCGCCATGGCGAGCCGAAAACGCTGGCTGATCTGAGCAAGCACAATTGCCTGGCGATCAGCAGCGAAGGCAGCCAGCGCGGCTGGACCTTCCGCGAAGACGGCAAGAATACGGTACTCAAAGTGAATGGCAATATGGCCAGCAACGACGGACAGGTGCTGCACGAGTGGGCCTTGGCCGGCAAAGGGCTGGCGTGGCGGTCGATGTGGGAAGTGGGCAGTGCGATCGAGGCCGGCAAGTTGCAGACCGTGCTCGACGACTATTCTGCGCCGGGCAATGACATCTACGCGGTGTTTGCGCAGCGTCGCCATTTACCGTTGCGGATACGGGCGTTTGTGGACTTCTTGCGTCACAGCTACGCGCAGCAGGACTACTGGCGCAAAGTGAACAGGTAAAAAAAAATCCTCGAATAACGAGGATTTCTTGATCGTTAGATCCAGCGTATTAGATTGGCTGAATGTTCGAAGCTTGCTTGCCTTTAGGGCCAGCGGTTACTTCGAAGGAAACACGTTGGTTCTCTTGCAGCGACTTGAAGCCAGCCGACTGAATCGCCGAGAAGTGAGCGAACAGATCTTCGCCGCCTTCGTCAGGGGTGATAAAGCCGAAACCCTTCGAGTCATTGAACCATTTTACGATACCAGTTGCCATTACAATTCCTATTTCAGTTAATTTGGGCTTGCGCCCGTGATATCGTTTTTGAGGCAAGAAAGACAAACTGTACTACTCTTGAATCTAAACGATGCCGTATTATACCCATTTACGAGAGAAAAGCACGTTTTCGTAAAAATAAATGCAAACCGCTGTTTTTCTTAGTAAAAACCGCTCGCGTTGGGCAGTGAATGTCACTATAGACATCTTAATACTATCGTGTTTGATCCACATCAAGCGCACGGCTCATTCGAACGTCGTTGCCTTGGCGTCACGCGTGGCCCACGCCAGCAGTTTCGCTACTTCCGGCGCCACCGGTGGCCAGCCGCTATGACTAGACAGCACCGCGCGCACCAGCTGCTCGACGCGGCGCGCCTCCTGTCCAAAGACCGTGAAGCCAAAGGTGCCGGCCGATCCTGCCACGCCATGCAGCACTTCGTGCAGCTGATGCAGCGCCGCCTGCGACGGCTGATCACCACCGGACTGGCACTCGTCGAGCGCGGCGCGGATCTTGGCCAGGGTGCCGGGCACGGTGGCGGCGAACTTCTCGTTCAGGGCCGCAAGGCGGGCGCGGAAATCGGGATCGACAGGCGTAGCCATATTATTTTGTGCCGAAAATACGGTCGCCAGCGTCGCCCAGGCCAGGCACGATGTAAGCGTGGTCGTTCAAATGCGAATCCAGCGAGGCGCAGTAGATCTTTACGCCTGGGTGGGCTTTCTGGAACACTTCGATGCCTTCCGGCGCCGCCACCAGCGACAGGAAGATGATCTGTTCATCGGTGACGCCGCGCTTTTTCAACACGTCCACGGCGTGTACCGCCGAATTGCCGGTCGCCACCATCGGGTCGCACAGGATGAACGTCCGTTCGGCGGTATCAGGCAGGCGCACCAGGTATTCGACCGGCTGGTGGGTTGCCGGATCGCGGAACACGCCGATGTGGCCGACGCGCGCCGACGGCACCAGGTCCAGCAGGCCGTCGCTCATGCCGATGCCGGCGCGCAGGATCGGCACGATGGCCAGCTTGCGGCCGGCGATCACCGGTGCGTCGATGGCCATCAACGGGGTTTCGATGTTGCGGGTAGTCAGGGGCAGATCGCGGGTGATCTCGTAACCCATCAGCAGCGTGATTTCCTTGAGCAGGTCGCGGAAGGTACGGGTCGACGTATCCTTGGCGCGCATGTGGCTCAGTTTGTGCTGGATCAGTGGATGGTCGGTGATGAACAGGTTAGGAAAGCGCGGATCTTGTTTCATTAGGTAGCTCTTGTTCAGATAGTTATATGCGCATTATACAAGCCGGATGCCCTATTCCACCAACGCCCGCGCCAGAATTGCCGCACAATCCAGGCCGCCCGGCAGCCGCCCATACGTGCCGCCGGGCTCGCGTTTCAGGCGCGACGCCACGAATGCCGACGACACATACGGCGGCGCATGCCGCAGCAGCAATGCCGCCTGCACCGCCAGCACCACCCGCTCGGCCAGCACGCGCGCGCTGAATTCGTCAGCCTGCTGCTGCGCGAGGTCGGCCAGCAGCGTGCTACGGTAGGCGACGAAGAAAATATCGCCGCTGCCGGCCAGCGCCAGTTCGGCCGCCAGCGCTTCGCGCGCCTCGGGCGACTTGTTGAACGCGCGCAGCAAGTCCAGGCACATCACATTGCCCGAGCCTTCCCAGATTGAGTTGACCGGCAACTCGCGGTACAGCCGCGCCAGCGGACTATCCTCGACATAGCCGCTACCGCCGATCACTTCCATGGCCTCGGCGCCGAAGCCCGGCCCGCGCTTGCAGACCCAATACTTGCCGGCCGGCGTCAGGATGCGCGCCAGCATCGCCTGCGCCGGATCGGCGGACTCATCGAAGCAGCGCGCCAGCCGCATCGCCAGCACGGTGGCGGCCTCGGATTCCAGCGCCAGATCGGCCAGCACATTTTGCATCAGCGGCTGCTCGGCCAACGGACGGCCGAACGCTACGCGGCGTCGGGCGTGGTGCAGCGCATGCGTCAAGGCGGCGCGCATCGCCCCGGCGCTGCCCAGCACGCAATCGAGCCGGGTATGGCTTCCCATTTCCAGGATGGTCGGGATGCCGCGTCCCGGCTTGCCGATCAGCCAGCCGTAGGCGCCGGTGAACTCCACCTCAGACGACGCATTCGAACGGTTGCCGACCTTGTCCTTGAGCCGCTGCACGCGGATGGCGTTGCGCTCGCCGTTCGGCAGATAACGCGGCAGGAAAAAGCACGACAGGCCGGCGCTGCCTTCGGTATCGGTCTGCGCCAGAATCAAGTGCGCATCGCTTTGCGGCGCCGAGAAAAACCACTTGTGTCCGACGATACGGAATACGTCGTCGCCCTCCTTGCCAAACAAGGCATGCGCCTCGGATGGCGGCACCGGCTCGGCGCGCGTGGTATTGGCGCGCACATCGGAACCGCCCTGCTTCTCGGTCATGCCCATGCCGATCAGCGCGCCGTGTTTCTGCTCGATCGGCAGCGAACGCGGGTCGTACTGGCTGGACAGGATTTTCGGCAGCCACTTCTGGGCAATGCGCGGCACCTGCCGCAGCGCCGGCACCGAAGCGTAGGTCATCGTCACCGGGCATTGCGAGCCATTCTCCACCTGGCCGAACAGCAGATAGCGGGCCGCCCGCGCCACCTGTGCGCCGGCGCCACCCTGCCACGGCGAGGCATGCGTGCCGTGGCCAATCAGCAATCCCATCAGTTGATGCCATGCCGGGTGAAATTCCACCTCGTCGATGCGATGGCCTTCGCGGTCGAAATTGTGCAGCTTGGGGGTGTAGAGGTTGGCAAGGCGCGCCAGGTCCAGCGTTTCCGCCTTGCCCAATTCGGCGCCAAGCACATGCAGCGCGGCGGCCGCGTCGCCAGCGCCTTCGCGCGCCAGCGCTTCCTGCAGGGCCGGATCGGCTGCAAACAGGTTGATATTCTCAAACGGCGCAACAGTATTGCGCACTTCGTGGGTCTCGAAAGCCTGCATTTTGTCTCCGTTCAAACTGCTATTGTCAGTTTTCTTGAACAATGCTCAGACTAGCATATTCAAAAGGAGATGCCATGAGCGACGCGTATCTTTATGAGGCGATCCGCACCCCGCGCGGCCGCGGCAAGCCGGACGGCAGCCTGCACAGCATCAAGCCGATTTCGCTGGTCACCGGGCTGATGCGCGAACTGCAGGCGCGTCACCAGATCGACACCGCCCTGATCGACGATGTGCTGCTCGGCTGCGTCACGCCGGTCGGCGACCAGGGCGCCAATATCGCCCGCATCGCCGCGCTGGCCGCCGGCTGGGACTGCAAAGTGGCCGGCGTCCAGCTCAACCGCTTCTGCGCATCCGGGCTGGACGCCGTCAATCTGGCGGCGCAGAAAGTGCGTTCCGGCTGGGACGACCTGGTGGTGGCCGGAGGCGTCGAATCGATGTCGCGCGTACCGCCCGGTGCCGACGGCGGCGCCTGGTCGCTGGACCCGGAGACCAGTCTGCTGACCGGCTACGTCCCACCGTGTATCAGTGCCGATTTGATCGCCACGCTGGACGACTGCCAGCGCGAACAACTGGACGCCTACGCGCTGCGCTCGCAGCAACGCGCCGCCGCTGCCCGCGCTGCCGGCCGCTTGCGCGCCGTGGTACCTGTGCGCGATCAGAATGGCGTGCCGGTGCTGGCCGAAGACGAATGCCTGAAACCGGCCACCAGCCTGGAAGCGCTGGCCAGCCTGAAGCCGTCGTTTGATGCGTACGGCGAATCCGGCTTCGACAGCGTGGCGCTGCGCCAGCACCCACGACTGGAGCGCCTGCGCCACCCGCACACGGCTGGCAACGCCGGCGTCAACGCCGACGGCGCGGCGCTGGCGCTGGTCGGCAGCAAGGCCGCCGGCTCCCGGCTGGGGCTGGAACCACGCGCACGCATCGTGGCGGCGGCCGTGACCGGCGCCGATCCGCTGCTGATGCTGGCCGGTGCGGCGTCCGCCGCCCGCAAGGCGCTAAAAAAGGCTGGGCTGCCAATCAACGCCATCAGCCTGTTTGAGGTCCACGAAGCTTTTGCCGCCGTGGTGCTGCGCTTCGTGCGCGAGCTGGACATCGCCGAAGACAAGGTCAACGTCAACGGCGGCGCCATCGCGCTGGGCGATGCGCCGGGCGCCACCGGCTGCATGCTGGTCAGCACCCTGCTCGACGAGCTCGAAGCGCGCCGCCTGCGCTACGGCCTGGTGGCGATGGGCGTGGGCGGCGGCATCGGCATCGCCACCATCATCGAGCGGCTATGAGATGATCACCACGCACCAAAACGGCGCCGCGCTAGGCGTTCTGATGAAGGCGCGCACCATCAATCCGCTAAGCCGCCTGTTCCAGCGCGAGCTGGCGACGCTGCTGGACAAACTGGAACTCCAGCGCGACAAGCTATCCGCCGTCATCATCGGCTTCGACGCCGATCAGGGCGCCACCAGCCACGAACTGGAACACCTGCTGGCGCTGACGCCGGCCCAGGCCGCCGACTGCATGCACATGCTGACAGCCTATAACGCGCTGCTGCTGCGCCTCGAAAGCCTCGGCATTCCCGTGGTCGCCGCCCTGGCGGGCGAAGTCAGCGGCCATGCGCTCGGCCTGGCGCTGGCCTGCCCGCACCGCATCGGCCTGCATGATACGCGCATCAGCCTGCCGCAGGTGCAGCTGGGACTGGCGCCGGTGGCCGGCGAAATCACCCGTACCGTGCGGCTGGCCGGCGTGCAGGCCGCAATGCCACTGCTGCTCGACGGCGCGGTATTGGGTGCAACACAGGCGCAGCAAGCCGGTCTGCTGCACAACATCGCCGCCGGCGAACCCGAACTGGCGCAGCTGGCCAGCCATGTCCAGGACACACGCGCCAGCCGCCAGCCATGGCAAGCCCGACACTACCGGCTGCCCGGCGGCACCATCGATTCGGCGCCGCTGCGGGCACTGTTGCAGGCGGCGCCCGCCAAGCTGCGCGAACGCGCCGGCGGCCCCCATCCCGCAGCCGAAGCCATCCTGTGCGCGATGGTCGAAGGACTGCAAGTGGACTTCGAGCATGCGCTGCATATCGAGAGCCGGTATTTTTGTCAAACCGCCATCAATCCAACCCCGCGCAAAGGCGTTTTTCCCCTCTAGAAAGTGGTTTTTAGACCGAACTCAAGAGTTTTATACAAAAGTCGCTGGAATGTTGTCTTTTTTCATGTAATTTCAGTGGCATCGGTGATACATTGCGTTCTGGTTTTGCAAGACAAGCGCCACCAAACTGTTACATGCATAAATTGAAAGAGTAAATCTTCGCGATGCCAACCAGTGTTCTGCCCCAGCCGCGTCATGAATTGGATAACCTCATGGAAGAGGCTGGCGATGTTGTGTTTCGATTGAACCAGCTCGGCCAACTGCTATTTGCCAGCCACCGCGCGACTGCCCGCATCGGCAGCACGGCGCCGCTGGCGGGCACGGCACTGGTGAAACTGCTGGCCGACGGCGACCAGCCGCTGCTGCCACCCGTGCTGGCCGCCGCGCTGGCCTCGCGCGCCCCGCAGTTGCTGGAAGCGCGCATCAAAACCCCCGATCTCGAAATCTGGCACGAGCTGCGGATCTCCTGCTACGCCAATGCCGACGGCGCGCCGGAACTGCTGGTGGTCGGCCGCGACATGACGGTGCAGCACGCCACCGAAGAACGCCTGCGCCACATGGCCACGCACGACGCTTTGACAGAACTGCCAAACCGCCTGCTGCTGTCGGACCGCATGCGCATGGTGATCGCCAACTCGCGCCGCTCCGGTCAGGGTTTCGCTGTCGCCTCGATCGGCCTGGACGGCTTCAAGAAAGTCAACGATGGCCTCGGGCACCCGATCGGCGACGCGCTGTTGCGCATGGCCGCGCAACGCCTGCGCAAGACGCTGCGCGACAGCGACACGCTGGCGCGCGTGGGCGGCGACGAATTCGTCGCCATTCTGCCCGGCACTGCCACCGAAGCGCAGATCAAACTGGTTACCGGCCGCCTGATCGCCACCTTGCAGTCGCCGTTTGAAATTGACAGCCACACGATTTACGTCGGCGCCTCGGTCGGCGTCTCGGTCTATCCGCAGCACGGCGAGGACGACATCCGCCTGCTGGCCCTGGCCGATGCCGCCATGTCGCGCGCCAAGGAAACCGGCAAAGCGCGCGCCGTGGTCTACAGCCAGGATCTGGCCGGCCCGCCGCAACACGACATTTCGCTGGAAGCGGCCATGTTCCAGGCCGTGCGCGAAGGCGAATTCCTGTTGTACTACCAGCCGATCGTCGACGCCCACACGCGCGAAATCCAGGGCTTTGAAACGCTGATGCGCTGGAAGCATCCGACGCTGGGCATGGTGCCGCCGGCGCGCTTCATCCCGATCGCCGAGACCAATGGCCTGATCAATCTGCTGGGCGCGTGGGCCTTGAAGGCGGCCTGCGTGCAGCTCAAGCAGTTCGAAGAGGTGGCCAAGCGCAGCCTGTACATCTCTGTTAATATCAGTCCCCGACAATTCCGCAACGATAAATTTTTGGATGTGCTGGATGACGCAATTGCTTTTTCCGGCCTACTTGGTGAGCAATTGGTTTTAGAAATCACAGAAGGCACGCTGATGATCGACCCGGTGCACGCCGAGTCCATCCTGTCTAAAATGGCCGAACGCAAGGCGCGCATCGCGATTGACGATTTCGGCACCGGCTATTCCTCCCTGGCTTACCTGAAGCGCTTCCCGATCTCGGTATTGAAAATCGACCGCACCTTCATCCGCGACCTGCCCGGTTCGCAAAAGGACGGCGCCATCTGCAATGCCGTGCTGGATCTGGCCAAGCACCTGGATTTGTCGGTGGTAGCGGAAGGCGTGGAAACCGAAGAGCAGCTGCACTACCTGGAACAGCGCGGCTGCCAGTACATTCAGGGCTACCTGACCGGCAAGCCGATGGCGGCCAATGTGGCGCTGGCGGCGCTGAAGGAAAGCATCCACGCCAACGTGGTGCCGGCCGAACTGCGGCAGGTGCATCCATGATCAGCAGCTACAAGGCCAGCACGGCCCTGGGCAACAAGACCCTGAGCGAGCTGGGCGACTGCACGCGCCGGCGCGGCGATATGCCAGGCTTTGCCAAGGCAATCACCGCCATTCTCGGAGCCATGCGCGGCGAGGATGAGCAGGAATTCAACATGACGCGCACCGTGCTGTCCGATCCGGTGCTAACGCAAAAGGTGCTGCGGCTGGCCAACAGCGGCATGTACTCGGCCTTCGGCCAGCATGTGAACACGGTATCGAAAGCGGTGCTGGTGCTGGGCACGGAAGCCATCGGCCACCTGGCGCTGGGCCTGAAGCTGATTGAAGAGCTGGCGACGACGTCGACCGACACCACAGTCGCCCACATCGAAATGGAGAAGGCCGTGCTGGCCGGGCTGGTGGCGCAGCAGATCGCCTACACCGCCGAAAGCCGTCATGGCGAAGAAGCCGTGGTGTGCTCGATGCTGCACACGCTGGGCCGCATGATGCTCACCTACTACATGCCGGAGCGCTGGAACGAGCTGCAGCGTCTGGCCGACCAGGACGGCCGCACGGTGGAAGACGTGGCGCCCGAACTGCTGGGCGTGACACTGGAAGAAGTCGGCCATGCAGCGGCGGCGCACTGGGGCTTGCCCAAGTCGCTGCTGAACGGCATGCGCACGCTGGCGCCGGTTGAAGCGGGCGAGGAAATTTCGCCGGCCGACTGGATCGCCGCCCTGTCCACCATGGCGGCGCGTTGCGCGGAATCGCTGTGGCACGACGACGCCGACGGCGCCGAAAAAGTCAGGCAGCTGACCGAAAGCTACGCCGGCATGCTGGGCGTGGAAGCGCCGAATCTGATTCACGCCATCGAACAGGCCAAGGTCATCGCCGCCAACGATTTGAGCATCGCACCACTGTCGCGCCCTGCCGAGCGCCGCGCCAAGGCGCTGGCCAAGACGCGTCAGCGCGCGGCCGGCAACAAGATCCTGCTGAGCGGCCTGTCCGACATGCGCGATGTGCTGGATAGCGCCAGTCCGGGGCAGATGGTGCAGATCGCACTGGAAACGGTGTACAAAGGTCTGGACTTCTCGCGTGCAGTGGCGTTTGTGCGCAACCGCAAGGAGAACAAATATGCGGCCAAGATCAGCTTCGGCGAAGGCACCCGCGAGTTGTTGTCGGCGATGACGTTCGACGACGCTTACGAGCCCAATGTGTTTCATGCGGCGTTGAACAGCGATCGCGTGATCTTCATCGAAAACGCCCACGACGCCAAGTTCTCGGCCAAGCTGCCGCTGTGGTGGCGCAGTTCGCTGGCCGAAGCACGCAGCTTCGTCATCCTGCCGCTGTCGGCCAACGGCCAGCCGGCCGGCTTCCTGTATGGCGACTGGGACGAATCCTTCCCCCCGATCCAGCTGAGCCAGACCGAGTTTTCGCTGCTGAACGACATGCGCGCAATGGTGGTGCGCGCCGTCGAGCGACGCCATGGCGTAGTATCGGAAGCAGTCGCGCGCTAAGGCTGACGAGCCGCTACACGAACACCTGCTTCAGCGATTGCGCGTCCACCAGCGCATCGCTCCAGGCGCCGAGTTGCTCCATGCTGGCCTGCGTTAGTTTCTTGCGCACAGTTTGGGGCAGCGGTCCAAAACGTTGGGTGAGCAGACGTTCCAGCACCAGTGCCGCACCTTCTCTGCGGCCTTTTTCCAGGCCTTGTTCCAGACCTCGCTCCAAGCCTTGCCTCAGGCCCTTCTCCATTCCGTCGTCCATGAACATCTGTTCCAAAGGGTTGAGCAATTTCATGTTGCGCTCCTTTTCCAGCTGGAGAACCGCTTGCCAGTAGCGCCGCTGATGGACTTCCGGCAGAGCCATCATCCAGTTAATCACGTTAAACAGCGTAATTATGCGCTGCTTGCGCCAACCATGTTGATACAGAAGCTTGGTCAGCTGCCATTTGGCGGCGTAGAGCGCATCGGGGTCGCGGTGCGCCTGCTGTGTCCGCAGATGAGCCAGCGTGACCCAGGCAAACGGGTTGTGCGATGCCAACAGCGCATCACTACGGTTGGCATAGTCCAGCAGCTTGGCAGTGGTGAATGCGATCCCCATTTCCGTACCCAATACCTTGTTATGGAAAGCCTGCGGGCGCCACTGAGGATCGTCGTCGGCCAACAGCACCAGGCTGGCGACTGGCTGGCCATATTGCTTGAAAATCCGGTAGTTGTAGTCAAGCACGCGGCGAGCCAGCGCGGCATCGCGTTGAGCCTGCACTTCGACGTGGATCAGAACCCACTGCACGACGCCGTTGCGCAGCAACACCTCCACCAGCTTGTCCGCCACCAAACCGCCAGGGGCGTCGCCGAAACCTAAACCAGCCAGTTCCTTGTCCCGGAAGCGTGGCCTTTTCGACCACTCGATCTGTTCAGCAAGCTCAGCGAAGAAGAACGTCATGAAAGCGCGAAACGCATGCGTCAATGCGCTCTTCCAAGGTAAATCGTAGCGGGCAGCCGGAGCGTTGGACATTCGCCCAGTCTACGCCGGCGCCCTGCCGGGCCGTATTGATGCGCTACAAAGTCAGGCCTGATTGATAGCCGTCGTTGCGCTGCCAGCGGAATGACAACGTTGCCGCCACTGCAGACAAGCACACCAGCACCGCTGCCACGAAGTACACGCTCTCGGCGCCGGCGCGCTCCCACCACTGCGCCAGGAACAGTCCGCCCACTGAACCGCCGATGCCGTACGAGATGCTCATGTACAACGCCTGCCCGCGCGCCTGCAACGGCCCGGAGAACCAACGCTGCAAAGACATCACCGACGACGAATGATGTAGCGCGAAGGTGGCCGCATGCATCAGCTGCGCCACCACCAGCAGCCAGACATCATGCGATCCCAGTCCGATCATCAGGAACCGCACCACGCCAACGCCCAGCGCCAGATACATCATGCGCATCGCGCCCCAGCGTTTGAACAGCGGCGCCTGGAAATAAAACAGCATCACCTCAGCCAACACGCCCAGCGACCACATGGCGCCAATCACGGTCTTGCTATAGCCGCTGCGCTCCAGGTACAGCGAATAAAAAGTGTACAGCGATGTATGTGCCGACACCATCAGCGCGGTGGATGCGAAGAAGGCAAGCACCTCGCGTCGGCGCAGCAGCGACAGCAATGGCGGCGGCGCCACCGCATGCGTGCGGCGCGGCACGTCGCGCAGACGAAACGCCGCCACAATGGTCGCCACCAACAGCGCCGCCGCCACCCACGGCAGCGTGACGATGCCGTAATGCTCCAGCGCCACCGACGCCAGCGTCACCGAGACGATAAAGCCGATCGAACCCCACATGCGGATGCGGCCATAGTAAGTCAGGTCGCCCTTCATCTCCGACAGCATCAGCGCTTCGCAGATCGGCGCCTGGCCGCTGGTGAACAGATTGAGGATGACCATGGCCAGCATGAAGTGGCCAAAACTGCTGCCGAAGAAAAAGCCCGAGAAGCCAACCAGCGCGGCAAACCCGGCCATGCGCAGCACCAGCACGCGGCGGTCGTAGTGATCGGCCACGTAGCCCCACACATTGGGGCCGACGATACGCAGCACCTGGATCATCGACATCAGCACGCCGATCTGCGCGACCGTCATGCCCTTATCGGCAAAGAACAGCGTCGCGTAGGTCGACCAGGTGCCCGCGTGGGCGTAGTAACAGAAGAGGAATAAAGCGAAGCTGAGCGCTTGTGCAGGAACCAATTACAGCGCGATGTTGGGGGTCGACACTTTCACGTCGCCGCACTGCGCGCGGTGCATCAGCGCATGATCGATCAGCACTAGTGCCAGCATGGCTTCCGCAATCGGCGTGGCGCGAATGCCCACGCACGGATCGTGACGACCGAAGGTCTCCACCATCACCGGATTGCCTGCCTTGTCGATCGACGGCCGCGGCGTGCGGATCGACGACGTCGGCTTGATGGCGATCGACACCGTGATGTCCTGGCCGGTCGACAGCCCGCCCAGCACGCCGCCGGCGTTATTGCCGACGAAGCCCTGCGGCGTCAGCGGATCGCCGTGCTCGGTGCCTTTCTGCTCGACCGACTTGAAGCCGGCGCCAATTTCCACACCCTTGACGGCGTTAATGCCCATCATGGCGTAGGCGATGTCGGCATCCAGCTTGTCGTAAATCGGCTGGCCCAGGCCAACCGGAATATTCTGCGCCACCACATCGATGCGCGCGCCGATCGAGTCGCCGGCCTTGCGCAACTCATCCATATAGGCTTCCATGCGCTCGATGACGGCAGCGTCGCCCGTAGCGGCAAAGAACGGATTGTCCGGCACGTGCGACCAGTCCTGGAACGGCACCGCAATCTCGCCTAGCTGGCTCATACAGCCCTTGAACACCGTGCCATATTGCTGGTGCAGCCACTTCTTGGCGATCGCCGCCGCGCCGACCACCGGCGCCGTCAGACGCGCCGACGAACGGCCGCCGCCGCGCGGATCGCGCACGCCGTATTTGTGCCAGTACGTGTAGTCGGCATGGCCGGGACGGAATGTGTCGGCGATATTGCCGTAATCTTTGCTGCGCTGGTCCTCGTTGCGGATCAGCAGCGCGATCGGCGTGCCGGTGGTCACGCCCTCGTACACGCCCGACAGAATCTCTACCGTATCCGACTCCTGGCGCTGGGTAACGTGGCGCGACGTGCCCGGTTTGCGACGGTCCAGCTCCGGCTGTATGTCGGCTTCGGACAACGGCAAACCTGGTGGGCACCCATCGATCACACAACCAATCGCGGGACCGTGCGACTCACCAAAAGTAGTTACAGAGAACAATTTGCCAAAAGTATTACCGGACATAGGAAAAGAATCTTCGGAAAATGGGGAAAGTACCTCATTTTACCAGCCCACGCACCGTGGCGGGCAGCCCACACAATAATTTCCACAAAGCAAGTTTCGCTTGGTAAAATATCATTCTTTTGATACAAGTATGCTGCAAGTTGAACACGGCTTGCCTGCCGGCGCCCGGGCGGCTACTGAAAGCGCTGGAAAACCGCATTCATTTTGACAATTCGCTATATACTTGAACGCAAGAACACCGAGTAATCCTGGAGAAGCTACACATGCCCCACCGGTCACACCCCTTGAGCAGTCCAAGGATGATCAAGACGATTTGGTATTCTTAGAAGAGCATCCGGCAGCGCCAGCAGCCCCGGGCGGCCGCAACGTGTGGCGTGTCATGATCATCGACGACGACGAAGACGTCCACTCGACCACCACCTTTGCGCTCGGTAATCTCGACATGCAGCACAGGCCGTTGGAATTTGTCCACGCCTACTCGGCCGGGCAAGCGCGCGAAATGCTCAAGCATGAGGCGGAGATTGCCGTCATCCTGCTGGACGTGGTCATGGAGCAAGACGACGCCGGCCTGCACCTGGTGCGCTACATCCGCGAAACGCTGAAACTGCACGATGTGCGTATCATCCTGCGCACTGGCCAGCCCGGCTACGCGCCGGAAATCGACGCCATCCGCGACTTCGACATCAACGATTACAAGACCAAGTCCGAGCTGACCCGCATCAAGCTGTTCACCACGGTGACGGCGGCGATCCGCTCCTACGAGCAGATCCGCAAGATCAACGACAGCCGCCGCGGCCTGAACCAGATCGTCCACGCCAGCACGCAACTGATGGCGCTACACGGCGTGCAGAACTTTGCGGCCGGCGTGCTGGCGCAAATCGGCGACCTGCTGGGCTGCGAAGCCAATGGCGTGCTGTGCGTGCAGGAATGCCCGGACGACGGCTGCCACGAGCTGATGGTGATGGCCAGTGCCGGCACCTTCCGCCACCTGAGCAATATCACGCTAACCGTGCGCGAAGACCAGCGTATCCATGAAGCGCTGGAACTGGCGCTGGCGCAACGGCGCAACATCTACGGCCCGGATTACATCACGCTCTACTTCGCCGGCAAGGCCAGCCGCGACTTCGTCGGCTTCCTTGAAGTCAAACGGGCGCCGACCGAAATCGACGAGCGCCTGCTGGAAGTGTTCTGCAGCAACGTCGCAGTCGGCCTCGACAACGTCGAACTGGTCACTCACCTGCATAACGCGGCGTTCTATGACCAGTTGTCCAAGCTGCCCAACCGTACCCGGCTGGTGGAAATCCTCGACGCCACGCTAGCCGGTCCGGCGCGCGACGAGGCCACCTTGTCGCTGGTCGATCTCGACCACTTTGCCGAAACCAACGATGCCCTCGGCCACCAGTTCGGCGACCTGCTGCTGGTCGCCGTCGCCGGCCGCCTGCAAACCGAGCTGGGCGAACGGGTGACCGTGGCCCGCATCGGCGGCGACATTTTCTGCGTGCTGGGCGATTCGGCCCAGGTCAATCCGGGCAATATCCTGGCGCTGTTTCAGCGCGCCTTCAGCATCGACGGCCAGGACGTGCAACTGTCCGCCACGCTGGGCCTGGTGCGCCTGAATGAGCACGAAGGCAGCGGCGCCGATGCGCTGAAAGACGCCGACATTGCGCTCAAGCGTGCCAAGTCGCAACAGCGCGCCGGCCACTTCTACTTCTCGCGCTCGATGGGCGTGGAAATCCGCGAACGGGTGCGCATGATGCACGCGCTGCGCACGGCCTTCGGCCAGAACCAGCTGTTTGTGGTGTACCAGCCGCAGATCGACCTGACCACGCGCCGGCCGGTCGGCGCCGAGGCGCTGCTGCGCTGGCAAACGCCGGACGGCAAGTTCATCTCGCCCGACCGCTTCATCCCGATTGCCGAGTATTCCGGCCTGATTATCGACCTCGGCGAGTGGGTGATGCGCACCGCCTGCCGCGAATTGGTGGACCTACGCAAGGCCGGCCATCACGACTTCATGATGTCGATTAACGTCTCGCAGGTACAGTTCCGCCATCCGCTGTTCCTCGACATGCTGAAGCGCGCGCTGGAAGACACCGGCGCACCACCTCAAAACATCGAGCTGGAAATCACCGAATCGATGGCCATGGAAGAGCCGGACTTGCTGATCAAGATGCTGGGCCAGATCAAGCAGACCGGCGTCAGCATCGCCATCGACGACTTCGGCACCGGCTTCTCGTCGCTGTCCTACTTGCAGCGGCTGCAAATCGACCGTCTGAAGATCGACCGCGCGTTCGTCACCGAGATTACCGGTTCGGCGCGCGGCAGCAGCATTGCGGAAATGGTGATCCAGCTGGGCCGCAACCTGGGCCTGGCGGTGATCGCAGAGGGTGTGGAAGACGAGCGCCAGGCGCAGATCCTGCAAGCGCTGGGTTGCCCGTTGGCGCAGGGATTCCTGTTCGCCCGGCCGATGACGGCCGCCGCACTGGACGTCTGGCTCAGCAACGACGCCCTGGAGGGCGCCGCTTGATACGGTGACTAATCCGCGGCTTGTTCGGCTTCGGCCGGCCAGTCGCGGATATAGGCTTTGAGCATGCGATTTTCAAAACTTTGCGCTTCCAGCACCGCGCGCGCAACGTCGTAGAACGAAATCACGCCCAGGATGGTTTTGGCGTTCATCACCGGCAGGTAGCGCGCGTGCTTTTCCAGCATGATGCGGCGCACCTCGTTGACTTCCGTGTCCGGCGTCACGGTAATCGGGTGGTCATCCATATGCTTGCGGACCGTGCCGCCGCCCACAGTGCCCTGATTGTCATGCAGCGCCCGCAGCACTTCGCGGAACGTGAGCATGCCCACCAGATCGCCAAATTCCATGACCACCAGCGAGCCGATGTCTTTCTCGGCCATGGTGTTGGCGGCGTCCACCAGCGGTTGATCGGGGGAGATGGTGTAAAGGATGGAACCTTTAACTTGCAGAATTTCGGAGACTTTCATGTTGGGCCGTCCTGTTCGCTGATATGCGCTCTGTGAATGGGAGTTCTAGTTGTTCTAAGCCTTGTTGCGAATGTAGCGTATGCCCGCCAAAAAAGCCAGTGCTTCGGATAAGCAAAACATAACATTCTTGTCTTGGTGCGTATTACTGTAGGATAGCCGCAAAAAACGGAGACCGACATGCTGCATATGCCTACAGTGGTTTTTATCCACGGCGCGCTGAACGACCATACCGTGTGGACAGCGCAAAGCCGCCACCTTGCGGATCTGGGCTATCCCATCCTCGCGATTGACCTGCCGGGCCACGGCCCCGATACTGGTCCGGCGCTGGCCGGCGTGACGGCCATGGCCGACTGGCTGCTCGCCACGCTGGACGCAGCCGGCGTGCAACACGCAGCGCTGGTGGGCCACAGCATGGGTTCCCTGATCGCGCTGGAAGTCGCCAGCAAGGCGCCGCAGCGCGTCACGCATCTGGCCCTGCTGGGCGCCGCCTTCCCAATGAAAGTAGCGCAAGCGCTGCTGGACACCGCGCGCAACGACGAAACCCGCGCCATCGACATGGTGACTAAATGGTCGCACGCGCAAGGCTATGCAGACACCGACACCTTGCGCCAGTTGATGCTACGCCTGGCGGCCGCCAATCCCGCGCAACTGCTGTACACCGACCTCGCCGCCTGCAACGCCTACGACAACGGCGAAATCGCCGCCCGTGCGGTGCGCTGCCCTACCCTGTTCATCTTCGGCGCGGGAGACGTCATGACGCCATCCAAGGCCGCGCGCCGGCTGATCGAAGCCATCCCGCACGCCCAAACCGTGACACTGGAAGCCGGCCACGCGATGATGGCCGAGCAGCCGCGCGCCGTGAGCAGCGCACTGGCCGGCTTTATCGGCAGTCGATAGGACCGAAGTGGTCGGCCAGGGTCTTGCCCAGGCCTGATTCCACCGCAGTTTCCACCTCGCGCGCCAGCGAGGCGGCTTCGCGCGCGGCCTGCAGGTCGCGCTCATCGTCGCCATCCGCGACCACGCCGGCGTTGACCGGCATGCCAGCAAAGACGAACAGGCGGTAGACTTCGGCCAGCGTCAGTTTGTCGGTATTGGCGAGGATGACCCAGTTGTCGGCGCCATCGCTGACCCGCTTGCCCCACTGGACGCGCGGCGGCGCGGCCACCGGCACCCGGCCTACCCAGCCTTCCGCCACCATGCGTTCCAGCAGATTGTCCATTTCATCAAAGCCCAGGCGCGTGCGTTCGCGGATCTGCCCTGAGCTGACCAGCGCCGTATCGCCGCACATCGAGGCCACGTGCAGCACGCGCAGGATCGCCATGGCGTCGACAAACTCGCCGCCCGGCTGCGCCTCGTGCCACCAGCGCTCATACTTCACCACCGGCAGAGCGGCCGTCAGCAAGGCGCCGAACAAGGTAATCATCCACGACACGTAGACCCACAACAGGAACAGCGGCAAAGCCGCCAGCGCGCCGTAAATCTTGGAATAAGTCGGGAACTGCGTGATGAAAATGGCGAAACCGCGCTTGGCGATTTCAAACGCCAGGCCGGCCACCAGCCCGCCCCACGCGGCGTCGTGCCAGTCGACGTCGCGGTTCGGCACCACGACGTACAGCAGCGTAAAGGTGGCCATGGTCAGCGTGAACGACAGCACGGTGTAAATCAGCGCACCGAGGATCGGCACATCGCCAACCAGGTCGCTGGTGGCCATGAACACCTGCGACGACAGCGTCAGCGAGACACCGATGAGCAGCGGTCCGAGCGAAATTAGCGCCCAGTAGACCAGAATGCGCTTGGTCCACGAACGCTGGCCGCGCACCCGCCAGATGCGGTTGAACACGCGCTCGATCAGGTTCATCATGGCGATCGAGGTGAAGATCAGCGCCACCGCCCCCACCGCCGACAGCCGCGTGGCCTTGGACGCGAACATGGTCAGGTAGTTAAGAATGGTGCTGGAAATCGTCTTCGGCATCACGCTTTGCACAAAGTACGCCTCCAGCGAACTACGGAAGGTGTTAAAGATCGGGAACGTGGTGAAGATAGCCAGCGCGATGGTCAGCAGCGGCACCAGCGCGAACACCGTGGTGAAGGTCAGGCTGCCGGCCACCTGCGGCACGCTCTCCTCCTGCAACCGGCGGCGGGCGAACAGGAACAGATCCCGCACCTCCGGCCAGGACAGCGACCGGACGGTCTGGACGCCGCTGCGGCAGGTGCGGAAGAGATAAGAGAAAACGGGACGAATATATTTTTGGTACATGGACGCTATCGTATTACAACAGTGGCAATGATGCCATCCGCTAAAGCGCCCTATAATAACGCCGATGAACCATCCTAATCTGACTATTCTTGTACTGTTTTACTCTCGCCATGGCGCCACCCGCAAATTAGCGGAGCTGATCGCCCAGGGAATCGAGAGCGTGCCGGGTTGCGATGCGCGCTTGCGCACGGTGCCGGCGGTGTCCACCGTGACCGAAGCCACGGAGCCGGAAGTACCGGCCGGCGGTGCGCCTTACGTTGAATTGGACGACCTGACCGAATGCGCCGGCATCGCGGTTGGCTCGCCTACCCGCTTCGGCAACATGGCGGCGGCGATGAAGTATTTCTGGGACGGTACCGCCAGCCAGTGGCTGTCCGGCACCCTGGCTGGCAAGCCGGCCTGCGTGTTTACCTCGACCGGCAGCCTGCATGGCGGCCAGGAGTCGACGCTGTTGTCGATGATGATCCCGCTGTTCCATCATGGCCTGATGGTGCTCGGCCTGCCCTACACCAATCCTGAACTGATGACTACTTCCAGCGGCGGCACGCCGTATGGCGCCAGCCATTGGTCTGGCCTCGACGGCAAGAAGGTCATCACTGAAGACGAGAAACGCCTGGCCATCGCAATGGGCAAGCGGCTGGCCGAAACAGCAGTCAAACTTAACGCATAAACCCGGATAAGCGCCATGGAAACCACAATGCAGAAGTATTTTCACTGGGGCGCCATCGGCAGCCTGGTGACGTTGATTATCTTGTGTGTGTTGTGGGAGATGGTGCTGGCGCCGCTAAAGCCGGGCGGTTCGTGGCTGGTGCTGAAGGCAGTACCGCTGCTGCTGCCGCTGTATGGCGTCTACAAGCGTGACATCTACACGCTGCAATGGACCTCGATGATGATCCTGCTGTACTTCACCGAAGGCGTGGTGCGCGGCTGGAGCGATATCGGCTCGTTGTCGGCGTGGCTGGGCTGGGGCGAGGCGGCGGTGGTCTGCGTCTACTTTGTGTGCGCGGTGCTGTATCTGCGTCCGTACAAGCGCGCCGCGAAAAAGATGGCGCGGGAGCTGCTGGACAAGATCAAGGTCAACACGGTCAAATGATGGACTTCCTTATGCAATGCCGCGCCATCGTCGGCGACGCTTATGTGCTCGACGCGCCGGCCGATATGGGGCCCTTCCTCACCGACTGGCGCGGACGCTTTACCGGCAAGGCGCTGGCGGTGCTGCGTCCTGGCTCGGTGGAGCAAGTGGCGGCGCTGGTGCGCGCGTGCGTGTCGCATCGAGTGGCGCTAGTGCCGCAGGGCGGCAACACGGGACTGGTGCTGGGCAGCGTGCCGGATGCCAGCGGGGCGCAGGTGGTGCTGTCGCTGGCGCGGCTAAATAACATTCGCCAGATCGATCCGGTCAACCGCACCATGACGGTGGATGCAGGCTGCATACTCCAACAAATCCAGGAAGCTGCAGCGGCCGAGGACTGCTTGTTCCCGCTGTCGCTGGCGGCGGAAGGCAGCTGCACCATCGGCGGTAATCTGTCGACCAATGCGGGCGGCACGGCGGTTCTGCGCTACGGGAACACGCGTGAATTGTGCCTCGGGCTGGAAGTGGTCACGCCGCAGGGCGAGGTCTGGAGCGGCTTGCGTGGTCTGCGCAAGGATAATACCGGCTACGATTTGCGTGACCTGTTCATCGGCGCCGAGGGCACGCTGGGCATCATTACCGGTGCGGTGCTCAAGCTGTATCCGCAGCCGAAGGCCAGCATCACGGCGCTGGCGGCGCTGCCGTCGCCAGCCGCTGCACAGCAGTTGCTGGTGCTGATGCAGGACTACTGCGGCTCCAGCCTGACCGGCTTTGAGCTGATGTCGCGCTACTGCCTGGAGCTGGTGGCCGAGCAGTTTCCGCAACTGCCCAAGCCTTTCGCCACGCCGCATCCGCAGTACGTGCTGCTGGAGTTGAGCAGCAGCGAGTCGGAGCAGCATGCCGTTGGGCTGCTGGAACAGGCGATCGGCGCGGCGCTGGAGCGTGACGTGATCAATGATGCAGTGGTCGCGACGTCGGTGGCGCAGTCGGCTGGCTTATGGCAATTGCGCGAGCATATTCCGCTGGCGCAGGCCAAAGTGGGCAAGAACATCAAGCACGATATTTCGCTGCCGGTGTCGCGCATTGCGGACTTCATCGCCGTTACCGGGCCGTTGCTGGATGCGGCTTTTCCGGGTTGTCAGCTAGTGTGCTTCGGCCATCTCGGCGACGGCAACCTGCATTACAACGTGGCGCCACCGGTGGGAATTTCAAACGAGGACTTCCTGGCGAACCAACTGAAGGTCAACCGCGTAGTGCACGACAGCGTGGTGTCGTTTGGCGGTTCGATTTCGGCCGAACATGGCATTGGCGCGTTGAAACGCGACGAGCTGGCGCACTACAAGTCGGCGGTAGAGCTGAATATGATGCGAGCCATCAAAGCGGCATTGGATCCGCTGGGTATCATGAATCCCGGGAAAATCCTTTGACCGAGGCTGACATGAAACTGCTGATCGTTGTGGTGCTGTGGGCTGCCACGCTGATGGCGTACGCGCAAACCGTCTACAAGTGCAAGGCGGATGGCAAGACGACTTACAGCGATGCGCCGTGTCCTGCTGGTGCAGACGCTTCCACGCTGGAGGCGCCGGCCGCGCCGCCGCGTGATGCGGCTGCGGCCACCGCGTTGCGCCGCCAGCAAAAACAGGCCGACGCTCTGGAAAAGGAGCGTCTCAAGCGAGAAGAGCGTGACGAACGCGATGCGGCCCGCGTGTCGCAAGCCGCCGCCGTGCAGCGCAAGAAGTGCGACAAGCTCAAACTGAACAAACGCTGGGCCGACGAAGACGCCCGCCGCGCCACCGGCCAAGCCACCGAAGCAGCCCGCCTCCGCGCTCAACGCGCCGGCGAAGCCATGACGCTGGAGTGTCCCCGCTAATGTCCGACCACGCGCCCGCACCAGCACCCGTCGCGCCGCCGGAACACGTCGGCGGCGTCCGCGCCAACGCAACGCCGCTGCACACGCCCTCCGACACGGCGGCGTCAATGCGCCGGCTTTCACGCTGGCTGCTGCTGGGAGAATGGCGCGCGCATCCGGTGCGGGCCTTGGTGGCGATTGCCGCGATTGCGGTCGGCATCTCGCTCGGTTTTGCCATCCACCTGATCAACGCCGCCGCCTTCAACGAATTTTCCGCCGCCGTCAAGGGCCTGTCCGGCCTCGCCGACGTCCAGGTACGCAGCACCGAGCCATTCTTCGACGAAGCCATCTACCCGGCACTGGCGCAACGGGACGGCGTAGTCGTCGCCTCCCCCGTGCTGGAATTCGACGCCTCCGTTCCCGGCCAGCGCACCGCCCTCAAAATCATCGGCACCGACGCCTTTCGCGCCAGCTACATCTCGCCGGAGCTGGTCGGCACGCCGACTGACAACAACATCAACGACACCCTCGCCGACGACGCCCTGTTTCTGTCGGCAGCCGCCCAGCAATGGCTGCAACCGCAAGCCAACGCCGTCACGCTGCAAGTCGGCACCAGTCAGATCAAACTGCGCGTGGCCGGCTCCCTGCCTGCCGCCCGCGCCGGCCAGCGCATCGCGGTGATGGACATCGGCGCCGCCCAATGGCGCTTCGCAAAACTCGGTCAACTCTCGCGCATTGACCTCAAACTGCGCGATGGCGTCAACCGAGAAGCCTTCAAAGCCCAACTGGAAAAAGATCTGCAAGCCCGCTATCCCGGCCGCTTCCGCGTCAACCAGCCTAACGACGGCGAGCAAAACAACAGCAACGAGAGCATGAGCCGCGCCTACCGCGTCAACCTCACCGTGCTGGCTCTGGTCGCGCTGTTCACCGGCGCCTTCCTCGTTTTCTCGACGCAAGCGCTGTCCGTGATCCGCCGCCGCAGCCAGTTCGCGCTGCTGCGCGTGCTGGGCATGGACCGCCAACGCCTGCTGCGCCAGATCCTGCTCGAAGGCCTATGCCTCGGCATCGCCGGTTCCGCCATCGGCATCGCCGCAGGCTACGGCCTGGCCGCCGCCGCGCTGCACTTCATGGGCGCCGACCTTGGCGCCGGCTTTTTCTCCGGTGTGCGCCCGCAAGTGCAATTCACGCCGGTAGCCGCCGCCGTCTACTTCGCACTGGGCGTGGCCGTCGCGCTCCTGGGCTGCGCCGCGCCGGCACTGGACGCCGCCCGCGCCAAGCCAGCCATCGCCCTCAAATCCGGCAGCGAAGAAGCCGCGATGTCACGCCTGTCGCGCGCCTGGCCGTCGCTGGCGTGCATCGCCTTGGCCGCGCTGCTGTCGCAAGCGCCACCGATATTCGAACTGCCGCTGTTCGGCTACGTATCCATCGCCCTGCTGCTGATTGGCGCCATCGGCCTGATGCCGCGCCTGGCCGCCAGCGTATTCCGCTTCGCGCACCGGCGCTGGAGCGCGGCCATCGCCGGCAAGCCCGATGCATCGGCCGTCATGACGCTCACCTTATCGCGCCTCGCCAACGCCTCCAGCCAGGCCGGCATTGCGCTGGGCGGCGTACTATCCAGTTTCAGCCTGATGGTCGCCATGGCCATCATGGTCGCCAGCTTCCGCGTGTCGCTGGACGACTGGCTGCTGCACATCCTGCCAGCCGACATCTACGTCAGCACCGCCAGCGGCGGCGCCACGGCAGGTTTGCGGCCGCAGGAGCAGGCGGCGGTGGCCGCGCTACCCGGCGTCGCCAAAGCCGACTTCCTGACCACGCGCTCCGTCGCCCTCGCGCCGGGCCGTCCGCCCGTCACGCTGATGGCGCGCACCGTGGATGCGGCCAATCCCGGACGCACGCTGGCTATCGTCGGTGCCACGCAACTACCCGCAGCGGGCGGACCGCCGCCGGTATGGGTATCGGAAGCCATGGTCGATTTGTACGGCATGAAGGTAGGCCAGCGCATCGAACTGCCCCTTGCCGGCGCGCCGCGCGCCTTCCTCGTAGCCGGTGTCTGGCGCGATTATGCCCGCCCAACCGGCACCATCCAGATGCGGCTAAGCGACTACCGCGCCATCACCGGCGAACAGGAAGCCAGCGGAGTGGCGCTCACGCTCAAGCCCGGCAGCCGGCCGGAAGACACCATCAAGGCACTGAAACAGTTACCGTTCGCCGCCGCGCTGACAGCCAGCGAACCATCGGAAATCCGCGCCATGAGCATGAAGATATTTGACCGCAGCTTCGCCATCACCTATCTGCTGGAGGCGATCGCCATCGTCATCGGCTTGTTTGGCGTAGCCGCCACCTTCTCGGCGCAAACGCTGGCGCGCGCCAAGGAATTCGGCATGCTGCGCCACGTCGGCGTCACGCGCCGCCAGGTGCTGTCGATCCTGGCGATCGAAGGTGGCTCGCTGACGGCGCTCGGCATCGTTACCGGTTTCGCGCTGGGATGGGTGATTAGCCTGATCCTAGTCTTCGTCGTCAACCCGCAGTCCTTCCACTGGACCATGCAACTGCACATGCCATGGCCGCTGCTGGCCACCGTGGCCGGCCTGCTACTGGCCGCCGCCGCGCTTACCGCGCTGCTGGCTGGGCGCCAGGCGCTGTCCGGCGGGCCGATACGCGCCGTCAGGGAGGACTGGTAATGTTCATCCGCTTGCTCCGCCTCGTCGCAGTCACGCTGGCGTTCGCGCTGTCGTTGCCGGTATATGCCGCCGCGCCGGAATTTGCGACCGTCACGCCGCTACCGGCCGGCGCCGCGCTGTCCTTCCCCAAGGACTACGGCGCCCATCCCGAATTCAAAACCGAATGGTGGTACGTCACCGGCTGGCTCGATACGCCGGACGGCAAGCCGCTCGGCTTCCAGGTCACCTTCTTCCGCAGCGCCACCACGCACGACCGCGATAACCCGAGCCAGTTCGCGCCCAAGCAGCTGATCATCGGCCACGCCGCTGTATCCGACCCGGCCAACGGCAAACTACTGCACGACCAGCGCTCCGCGCGCGAAGGCTTCGGCCTGTCCTACGCCAAAACCGGCGACACCAACGTCAAGCTGGAAGACTGGCACATGGTGCGCGCCGCCGACGGCAGCTACACCGTCCATGTCGACAGCGCGCAGTTCAAATATGACATCAAACTGACCCCTGGCCAGGCCGTGATGCCGGAAGATCAACGCGGCTACTCGCGCAAGGGCCCGCGCCCGGGCCAGGCCAGCTACTACTACAGCGAACCGCACCTGCAAGTGAGCGGCAATGTTACCCGCAACGGCAAGCCGGTCGCCGTCACCGGCAGCGCGTGGCTCGATCACGAGTGGTTCAGCGAGTACGTCGATCCAGACGCCAGCGGCTGGGATTGGATCGGCGCCAACCTCGATGACGGCGGTGCATTGATGGCATTCCAGATCAGAAGCAAGACAGGTGCTAAACTATGGGCGCACGCGACATGGCGCGACGCATCCGGTAAGATCACGCAGTTCGCGCCTGACCAGGTCAGTTTTAGCCCGCAACGCAGGTGGCGTTCACCGCGCACCAATGCCGAATATCCGGTCGCCACCCGGCTCACCACCGGCGGCACAGTATGGGACGTGGTGCCGCTGCAGGACGACCAGGAGCTCGATTCGCGCCGGTCTGTCGGCGCGGTGTACTGGGAAGGCGCGGTCACGCTGAACCGTGACGGCAAGCGTATCGGCCGCGCCTATCTGGAACTGACGGGCTACGTCAGCGCCATGAAATTGTAAGCACAATATAAAGCCGTACCAGACGTCATAACAAGTATATTCACGTAACCGCAGCCACACGATGACCAATAGCACCACCGCCAGCACGCCAACCGCCGCTGCACCGAACGCATCCCGTGAACTTAAAAAAGGCAGCCTTGCCACCTTGCGCGAACTAGGGCCATTCCTGGCGCCGTACAAGCGCCAGTTCGCCATGGCCGGCGTTGCGCTGGTGGTGGCCGCCGCCTCCACGCTGGCCATTCCCGCCGCCTTCAAGCAGATGATCGACCTCGGATTCGGCGGTGCCGGCACGCGCAGCATCCAGCACGTCGACCTGGTGTTCCTGGCGCTGTTCGGCCTCGCCACCATCCTGGCGTTGGCCACGGCGGCGCGCTTCTACACCGTCTCCTGGCTGGGCGAACGCGTGACCGCCGACATCCGCAGCGCCGTCTACAAGCACGTCGTCACGCAAAGCCCGGAATTCTTCGAGACCACGCAGACCGGCGAAGTCCTGTCGCGCATCACCACCGACACCACGCTGATTCAGTCGGTGGTGGGCACCAGCATCTCGATGGCCTTGCGGAACGTGCTGCTGTTTATCGGCGGCCTGGCGATGCTGTTCGTGACCAGTCCCAAACTGTCGGCCATCATCATCGGCCTGCTGATCCTCACCGTGCTGCCGATCGTGATGTACGGCCGCCGCGTGCGCACGCTGTCGCGCGACTCGCAGGACCGCGTGGCCGACGCTTCCGCCATGGCTGGTGAAATCCTCAACGCCATGCCGACGGTGCAGGCCTTCACGCATGAGAAAATCGAATCGCAGCGCTTCGGCAATTCAGTCGAAGGCGCGTTCCAGACCGCCATGCGCCGCATCCGCGCGCGCGCCGTACTCACCATGCTGGCCATCGTGCTGGTGTTCGGCGCCATCGTCTTCGTGCTGTGGCTCGGCGCGCACGCTGTGCTGTCGGGAGAAATGACCGGCGGCGACCTCGGTCAGTTCATCCTGTACGCCTCCATTGTGGCCGGTGCGATTGGCGCGCTGTCCGAAGTGATGGGCGAAGCGCAGCGCGCCGCCGGCGCCACCGAGCGCCTGCTGGAACTGATGTCGGTCAAATCCAAGATTCAATCGCCGGTTACACCATTGGCGCTGCCACCGCGCGCAGCCAACGGCGCCGCACTGACGCTGAACGACGTGATGTTCTCCTATCCATCGCGGCCGGAGACCAACTCGCTCGACCACGTATCGCTGGATATCCAGCCGGGTGAAACCGTGGCGGTGGTCGGTCCTTCCGGCGCTGGCAAGACCACGCTGTTCCAGCTGTTCCTGCGCTTCTACGATCCGCAACACGGCAGCATCAAACTGGATGGCGTCGACATCACCCAGCTTGACCTGCACACGCTGCGCGACGCCATCGGCATCGTGCCGCAGGATACGATCATCTTCTCGGCCAACGCCATGGAAAACATCCGCTACGGCCGCGCCGGCGCCACCGATGAAGAAGTGATCGAGGTCGCCAAGCTGGCCGCCGCCCATGAATTCATCGAGCGCCTGCCGCAAGGCTATCAATCCTTCCTGGGTGAGCGCGGTGTGCGCTTGTCCGGCGGCCAGCGTCAACGCATCGCGATTGCGCGCGCACTGCTGAAAAATCCACCGCTGCTGCTGCTGGACGAAGCCACCAGTGCGCTGGATGCGGAATCCGAACGCCTGGTGCAAAGCGCGCTGGAAGCGGCGATGGTCGGCCGCACCACCGTCATCATCGCGCACCGCCTGGCGACCGTGCAGCGCGCCGACCGCATCATCGTTATGGAAGACGGCAAGATCGTCGAAACCGGCACGCACGCGTCGCTGGTGGCGCTGGGCGGCATCTACGCCAACCTCGCGGCGCTGCAATTCCACAACGTCCACATAGCGCATTAATTATTTTATAAGCACAGCTGGCGCAGGCCGACCGTATGATGGCGTCTTCCAATACCGGGAGACGCCATGCTGCTGCACCGAATACTCAACAGCCTTCAGCAAACCGCAATCTACTATGCGGTGATCGCCGGCGCGTTCTTCGCGTTGTGGCTGTGGTGGCGCAAACGGCCCGGCAAACGCAAGCCGTTGCAGGACAAGCCAGTCGAGGCATCCCAAATCCGCCGCGAGCTGTTCACCTCCATCGGCAGCATCATCGTCTTCTCCAGCTACCTGCCGTTGCTGTTCCTGCTCGGCTTCGGCGAATACACGCAGTTCTATCCGCGCATAGCGGATCACGGCTGGCCGTACTTCTTCCTCAGCATCCTGCTGGCGATGGTGGTACAGGACACTTACTTTTATTGGACTCACCGGCTGATGCACCACCGCCGCCTGTTCCGCTGGTTCCACCTCACGCACCATCGCTCAACCAACACCAATCCATGGTCGACCTACTCAGTCAATCCACTGGAAGCCATCGTCGACAGCGGCGCCGGGGTGTTAATCCTGCTGATCGTGCCGATGACCGGCTGGGCCATCTTCACCTTCTCGATCATCAACACGGTGTATGCGGTATACACGCATCTCGGCTACGAGCTGTATCCGCGCGGGTTGTCGGGCCACTGGCTGGGCCGCTGGATCAACACCTCCACCGCGCACAACATCCACCACGCCAAGGCGCGCTATAACTTCAGCTGGTATTTCCTGTTCTGGGACCGCATCATGGGCACCCTGTCGCCGGACTACGTGGGGCAGTACAAGGCGAAGTGGTAACATGCTGCCTTTCAGGAGACCGCCGTGACCGACGCAGAACTTAAACTCAATTGCCGCAGCCACCTGCCCGGCCATCGCACGCCCTCGCCTGCCGCGCTGTTTGCCGCCATGGGCGAATGGTGCGAAACGCACAAGGTCAGGCATGACGTCTACGGCAGCGGCGCGCTGATACAGGATTTCGAGGCGAAAGTCGCGCGCCTGCTGGGTTTTGAGGCGGCGGTATTCTGCATCACCGGCACCATGACGCAAGCGACCGCGCTGCGCATCGCCTGCGCGGAGCGCGGCAGCAAGCTGGTGGCGCTGCATCCCACCTCGCACATCCTCAAGCATGAACGCGGCAATCATCAGCTGTTCGATCATTTCCAGGCCTTGCAGATCGGCGATCCAAATCGTCCATGGACGCTCGACGAACTGAAAGCCATCCCGGATCAACTGGGCGCGGCCGTGCTGGAACTGCCAGCACGCGAGATCGGCGGCCAGTGCCCAAGCTGGGACGAACTGGCGGCCATCAAAGCCTATTGCAACGAGCGCGGCATCCACCTGCATATGGACGGCGCGCGACTGTGGGAGACCAGCGCCGCCTTCGGCCGCCCGGCCAGCGACATAGCCGCGGGTTTCGACAGCGTGTACGTGTCGCTATACAAAGGCATCGGCGGCATGGGCGGCGCCATGCTGGCCGGTAGCGCGGCCTTCGTCGCCAAGGCGCAGGAGTGGTATCGCCGCCAAGGCGGCAATGTGTATCAGCGTACGCCCTATGTGGTGGCCGCCGCCATGCAGTTCGACGCGCGGCTGGCAGCGATGCCGGATTACTTCCGACGCACGCAATGGCTGTATGAAGCGCTGCGCGACCATCCGCTGCTGACGCCCAATCCGGCCAAGCCGCACGCCAATATGCTGCACATTTACCTGCCGGTGAGCCGCCAGCGGGCACTGGAAATTCGCGGCCGCATCGCCCAGGAACATGGCGTGTGGCTGTTCAACGGCGCCAATCATGCGGCGCTGCCGGACCGCAGCTGGGTCGAGCTGTACATCGGCGACAACCTGCTGTCACTGTCCGATCAGCGCGTGCGCGAGATCCTGGCCTTGTGGTCGGATGCGCTGGCGACTGCATAAACCGGCTATACTGCGCCCCTTTTGTTTGACTGACCACACCATGACCTTCCAATCCCTCGGCCTGATCGCCCCCTTACTTCGCACGCTGGACGCGCTGGGCTACAAGCAGCCTACGCCCGTGCAAAAGCAAGCCATTCCCGCCGTGCTGGCAGGCCGTGACGTGATGGCGGCCGCGCAGACCGGTACCGGCAAGACCGCTGGTTTCGCGCTGCCGATCCTGCACCGGCTGACGATGGAAGGCGCGACCGCGCCGCAATGCGTACGCGCGCTGGTGCTGGTGCCGACGCGCGAGCTGGCGGAACAGGTCTACGAAAGCTTTCGCAGCTATGGCAGCAACCTGCCGCTGCGCAGCGCTGTAGCCTATGGCGGCGTGGCGATCGAGCCGCAGATCACCAAGCTGCGCAAGGGTCTGGACGTGATGGTGGCAACGCCAGGCCGTTTGCTCGACTTGCACGACCAGGGCGTCATCAGTTTCGAACTGCTGCAAACGCTGGTGCTGGACGAGGCGGACCGCATGCTGGACCTGGGCTTTGAGCGCGATCTGGATATCCTGCTGGCGGCGCTGCCCAAGCAGCGCCAGACCTTGCTGTTCTCGGCCACCTTCTCGGATGAGATTCGCAAGCTGGCCAAGGGCCTACTGCGCGATCCGGTGTCGATTCAGGTGGAAGCGGCCAACACGGCCGTCAAATCGGTCAAGCAGTGGCTGGTCACCACCGACAAGCGCCGCAAGCCGGAGCTGTTCCTGCATCTGCTGAACAAGCTGGCTTGGACGCAGGCGCTGGTGTTCGTCAAGACGCGCAAAGGCGCGGAAGCGCTGGTCAAGGAATTACTGGACCACGGCCTGACGGCGGACGCCATTCACGGCGACAAGACGCAGCCGGCCCGCCTGCGCGCGCTGGACCGCTTCAAGCGCAAGGAAGTACAGCTGCTGATCGCCACCGACGTGGCGGCGCGCGGCCTGGATATCGAAGCGCTGCCGCTGGTGGTGAACTTTGACCTGCCGTCCGTGGCAGAAGACTACATTCACCGCATTGGCCGCACCGGCCGCGCGGGCATGGAGGGCGAAGCGGTGTCGCTGGTGTGCGCCGACGAGGTGGATGTGCTGAAAGCGATCGAAACGCTGACGCGCCAGGCCGTGCCGCGTTTCGAAGAACAGGGTTTTGAAGCCGACCACCGTGTGCCGGAGACGTCGGCGAAAGGTGCTGCCGCGCCAGCACGCAAAGGGCCGCCGCCAAACGCCGCCAAACGCCCTGTCGGCGCGCCGCCACTGGCAAAAAAGCCGGCGCCTCCGAAAAGTGAGGCACGGCCTGCCGGCGGCAGCGAATCGCTGGGCTTCTGGACGCCGCCGGAAAAAATCGGCAAGTTGGCCAGCCGCGATCGCGTGCCCGGTAGCGCGCCAGCAGGACGCAGCGCCCCGCCGCGCAGCAAAGGCGCAGACTTCGGTGCGCCAAAAGGCGCGGTGGTGGTGACCGGCGCGCGCGGCGCCAAATCGCAGGCCCGCTCCGACGGCCGTGCCACCGCCAAGCCGGGCGGCCGCAAAGGCAAGCCAGGCCCGCGTTGAGCAGCCGGCGCCGGCCCTGCTAAAATAACCACCTGCGTCGTTCCCGCAACAGCGGAACCCATGCCGAGTATGGATTCCCGCCTGCGCGGGAATGACGGATATTTGCGCCACCCTACGTTGGAGAATTGAATGCAGCAATACCAGGAATTGATCCAGACCGTCATCGACACCGGCAGCTGGCAGGACAACCGCACCGGCATCCGCACGCTGAGCGTACCGGGCGCGATGATGCGCTTCGACCTGACCAAGGGTTTTCCTGCGGTGACGACCAAGAAGCTGGCATTCAAATCCGTGGTGGGCGAGTTGTGCGCCTTCCTGCGCGCCTCGCGCAGCGCCGCCGACTTCCGCGCGCTGGGCTGCAAGGTCTGGGACCAGAACGCCAACGAAAACCAGCAATGGCTGGACAATCCATACCGCCAGGGCACCGACGACCTGGGCCCGGTCTACGGCGTGCAATGGCGCCAGTGGCCAGGCTACAAGGTGATCGACGCCGATCAGCAAGCCCAGTTGGCCGACGCGCAAAAGAACGGTTTTACCGTGGTCGCGCCGATTGAAGAAGACGGCGTGCAGAAAGCGCTGCTCTACAAAGCCATCGACCAGCTGCGCGAGTGCCTGGACACGATCGTGAATAATCCCGGCAGCCGCCGCATCCTGTTCCACGGCTGGAACCCTGCCGTGCTGGACGCCGTCGCCCTGCCGGCCTGCCATCTGCTGTATCAATTCCTGCCAAATCCGACCACCAAGGAGCTGTCGATGTGCCTCTACGTGCGCTCGAACGACCTCGGTCTGGGCACGCCATTCAACCTAGCGGAAGGCGCGGCGCTGATGCATCTGGTGGGCCGCCTGACCGGCTACACGCCGCGCTGGTTCACCTACTTCATCGGCGATGCGCACATCTACGAAAACCACATGGACATGGTGCAGGAGCAGCTCAAACGCGAGCCGTTCCCGCTGCCGCAGCTGATCATCGCCGACCGCGTGCCGTCGCTCGCGCAGACCGGCAAGTACGAACCTGAGTGGCTGGAAAAAATCGAGCCGACCGACTTCGCGCTGGAAGGCTACCGGCACCATGCCCCGATCACCGCCGCCATGGCCGTATGACGCAGCTGGATTTCGTCCCCGGCACGCTGTGCGATGAGCGCATGTGGGGCCGGCTGCTGCCGCTGCTGGGCGACGGTTTTGAATTCAACCACGTCCCGCTGTACAAGGCGCAAACGCGCGAGCAGATGCTGGAGCTGATCGGCGCCCACAGCGCGCCACAGGCCCATCTGGTTGGCTTCTCGCTCGGCGCTTACCTGGCGATGGAGTACGCACTGGCCCAGCCCGAGCGCGTCGCCTCGCTGACCATCATCGGCAGCGCCGGCAAAAAACTGCTGGACAAGGAAAAGGCCACACGCCTGCGCATCATTCCGCAGCTGGAAAAAAACCACTACACCGGCATGACCCAGATGCGCCTGCGCGAAATCGTCGCGCCGGCGCACCTGGACGATCCGGCCATCGTCGGCGTGATCCAACAAATGGCCGTGGACCTCGGCAAGGACGTGCTGCTGGCGCAGTTCCGCAGCACCATCGAACGCCCGGAGCTGATGGACCGCGTCCACACCCTGCGCTGCCCGGCCATGATCATCGGCGCCGAGCATGACAATCTGGCGCCCGCCGACGACGTCCGCGCACTGGCTGCCAGCTGGCCCGGCGCCCAGCTGCACATGCTGGGCGAAGGCACCGGCCACATGATGCCGCTGGAAGCGCCGCAGACGCTGGCCCGCTACATCCAGGACTTCCACCACAACCTATGAAAGTCCTGGCACTGGCAGCCATCTGGTTCTACCAGCGCTACCTGTCGCCGCTGAAGGGCTTCGCCTGCGCGTTCGGCGTCCATACCGGACGCGACAGCTGCTCGGCATACGGCAAGCGCGTGATCGCCCGCCATGGACTGCTGACGGGACTGGCGCTGCTCAAGCGCCGGCTGTCGGCATGCGCGGAGGTCCACCAACGCCACTCGCCACAGCGCCACGTCAGCGCGCGCTACCGCGCACAAGCCGGTCATTGCGACTTGCCGTGCGACCTGCCGCACACGCACTGCGAGGTGGGCGATGCCTGCCAGGTGCTGGAGTGCGCCAGCTGCAATACCAGTGACACCAGCTGCCGCGACTGGTGGCGCAACTGGCGCCGCGACCGGTATAACGAAAAGCACAGGCGCAAACGCCACCCGCGCGCGTAATTTCAACGATAATGACGCCTCTTTACCGCATAGAGAATCATGAGCAAACTCACCATCATCGTCGCCACCGACGCCCAGCGCGGCATCGGCATCAACAACACGCTGCCGTGGAAGCTGCCGGAAGACCTGGCGCATTTCAAGCGCACTACCACCGGCCACCCGATCATCATGGGCCGCAAGACTTTCGACTCCATCGGCCGCCCGCTGCCGAACCGCCGCAACATTATCGTTACGCGTAACGATAAATGGTCGCATGACGGCGTCGAAGCCGTCGGCTCGATCAACGCCGCCATCGCGCTGCTGGACGGCGCCGAGGGCTTCGTCATCGGCGGCGCCGAGATTTACCAGCAATCGCTGCCACTGGCCAGCGAGTTGATTATTACGCAAATCGCCCATACCTTCGACTGCGATGCTTTCTTCCCCGAGATCGACGCCGCCGCCTGGCAGGAAACCGCTCGCGAGGAACACGTTTCCGAAACATCCGGTCTGCACTACGCTTTTGTCACCCTGCGCCGCAAGGCCTAAGTTTTAAAGAGGATATTTATGTCTGGTGATGGTTTTCACGTCCACGGCCCGCACGACCACGCAGTCGAGCACGCAGCCCATAGCAACGACGGTTTTTCCAACAACATCGCCGTCATGACGGCCATCCTGGCCACGGTCGGCGCGGCCTTCGGCTACCTCGGCGGCGCGACGCAAAACGACGCCGCCCTGTTCAAGAACAACGCCGCCATCGACAAGACTGAAGCGGCCAACCGCTGGAATTACTACCAGGCCAAGTCGGCCCGCCAGAACCTGGCCGAACTGGCCATGACCTTGCCTGGCGTCGATCCCAAGCGCTACGAGGCCGATGCCGCCCGCTACAAGCACGACAAGGAAGACATCAAGAAGGAAGCAGAGAAGTTCGAGGAATCGTCCAAGCAATGGAACGAGAAGTCGGACGAAGCCATGCACAAGCATCACCAGTGGGCACTGGCCACCACCGCCGAGCAGATCGCCATCTCGCTGGCCGCCATCACCCTGCTGACCCGCAAGAAGTGGATGATGGGTCTGGCGTACGGCGTGGCCGGTGTCGGCCTGGTGCTGGGCGGCCTGGCGTGGTTGGTTCACTAAGCAACATTAGCTGAGTAACAATTGCCGCCTGTCATGGCGGCGTCATGCTACTCATGCATTCTGGTACGATAATTTTTTTCCCGCAGTCGCGCTATTTCTGCGAGAATCCCGTTCTTATTTTTTGGCGGCCCGTTCATCCGAGGGGTCGCGCCCTGTCCGCCCCTTCACATCCTGTCAGGGGCGGCTTGCTTTTTTGGAGACATGCATGAAATTTCGTTTCCCCATCGTCATTATTGACGAGGATTTCCGTTCCGAGAACACGTCCGGTTTAGGCATTCGCGCCCTGGCCGATGCGATGGAAAAAGAAGGCATGGAAGTGGTGGGCGTGACCAGCTACGGCGACCTGGCCCAGTTCGCCCAGCAGCAATCGCGCGCATCAGCCTTCGTGCTGTCGATCGATGATGAAGAATTCGGCACCGGCTCGGTGGAGGACACCGACACCGCGCTGAAGTCGCTGCGTGCCTTCGTCGAAGAAATCCGCTACAAAAACGCCGACATCCCGATCTACCTGTACGGCGAAACCCGCACCTCGCGTCACATTCCGAACGACATCCTGCGCGAACTGCACGGCTTCATTCATATGTTTGAAGATACGCCGGAATTCGTCGCGCGCCACATTATCCGCGAAGCCAAGTCCTACCTGGACGGCCTGGCGCCGCCGTTCTTCCGCGCGCTGGTGGAATACGCCAACGACGGTTCGTACTCGTGGCACTGCCCGGGTCACTCGGGCGGGGTGGCGTTCCTGAAATCGCCGATCGGCCAGATGTTCCACCAGTTCTTCGGTGAAAACATGCTGCGCGCCGACGTCTGCAACGCGGTGGAAGAGCTGGGCCAGCTGCTGGACCATACCGGTCCGGTCGCGAAGTCCGAGCGCAATGCCGCCCGCATCTTCAACGCCGACCACTGCTACTTCGTCACCAACGGTACTTCGACCTCGAACAAAATGGTCTGGCACTCGACCGTGGCGCCGGGCGACATCGTGGTGGTGGACCGCAATTGCCACAAATCGATCCTGCACTCGATCATCATGTGCGGCGCGATTCCGGTGTTCCTGATGCCGACCCGCAATCACCTGGGCATCATCGGTCCGATTCCGCTGGAAGAGTTCACGATGGAATCCATCATGCGCAAGATCGAGGCGAACCCGTTCGCCCGCGAAGCCGTGAACAAGAAGCCGCGCATCCTGACCATCACCCAGTCGACCTACGACGGCGTGGTGTACAACGTCGAGACCCTGCGCGAAATGCTGGACGGCCAGATCGATACCCTGCACTTCGACGAAGCCTGGTTGCCGCACGCCACCTTCCACGACTTCTACAAGAATATGCACGCGATCGGCAAGGACCGTCCGCGCGCCAAGGAGTCGATGATCTTCTCGACCCAGTCGACCCACAAGCTGCTGGCCGGCCTGTCTCAGGCCTCGCAAGTGCTGGTGCGTGAATCGGAGTCGGTCAAGCTGGACCGCGACGCCTTCAACGAGGCTTACCTGATGCACACCTCGACCTCGCCGCAATACTCGATCATCGCCTCGTGCGACGTCGCCGCCGCCATGATGGAAGCGCCGGGCGGCACCGCGCTGGTGGAAGAATCGATTCTGGAAGCGCTGGACTTCCGCCGCGCCATGAAGAAGATCGACGCCGAATGGGGCAAAGACTGGTGGTTCAAGGTATGGGGCCCGAACGAGTTCGCCGAAGAAGGCATCGGCACGCGCGAAGACTGGATCATCAAGGCGGAAGACGACTGGCACGGCTTCGGCAAGCTGGCGCCGGGCTTCAACATGCTGGACCCGATCAAGGCCACCATCGTCAACCCTGGCCTGTCGCTGGACGGCAAGTTCGACGACACCGGCATTCCGGCGTCGATCGTCACCAAATACCTGGCCGAGCACGGCGTGATCATTGAGAAGTGCGGCCTGTACTCGTTCTTCATCATGTTCACCATCGGCATTACCAAGGGCCGCTGGAACACGCTGCTGACCGCGCTGCAACAGTTCAAGGACGACTATGACAAGAACCAGCCGATCTGGCGCATTTTGCCGGAATTCGCGGCCGCCAATCCGACCTACGAAACCATGGGCCTGCGCGACTTGTGCCAGCAGATCCACGATTTCTACAAGGCCTACGACGTGGCCCGCCTGACCACCGAAATGTACCTGTCGGACATGGTGCCGGCGATGAAGCCATCGGACGCGTTCGCCAAGATGGCGCACCGCGAAATCGAGCGTGTGGCGATCGACGAGCTGGAAGGTCGCATCACCTCGATCCTGCTGACGCCTTATCCACCGGGCATTCCGCTGCTGATTCCGGGCGAGCGTTTCAACAAGACCATCGTTGACTACCTGCGCTTCGCACGCGACTTCAACGAACGCTTCCCAGGCTTCGAGACCGACGTCCACGGCCTGGTCAAGCGCGAGGTGGACGGCAAGCGCGGTTACTTCGTGGATTGCGTAAAGCAATAACAACAAAAGGCAGCTTCGGCTGCCTTTTTGTTTTCTTTTAAATACATTGCCAACGACGTCAGCAGCGCCGGCGAGCCGGCGGAAGCGACTTTCGGATCAGGCGGAAACCGCCACCGTCAGCGTGGCGACATAGCCATCGGTGGCGTTGCCGGTGATGGTAGCCATCTGCAGCGAATAACCATCGCTAAAGACGTTATCAGTGGCAAAGCTGATCGCCGCCAGGTTCTTGACGCTGGCGCTGTAGCCGGTGGTGGCATACACCTCATTGCTGGTCGCCACCGGGAAGGTGAACTGCGAGGTCTTGATACGGCTCGACGCGGTGGTGGCCTTGGCCAGCGACGGGTACACCTCAAAGTGCACATGCGGCACGCGGCCCGAATAGCAGCCCGGATAGATGGTGGTGAAGGTGATGTTGCCGCTGCTGTCGGTCTCCTGCACGCCGCGCAGGTAGTTCTGGTTGGTGACGCCGCTGGAATACAGCGAGTAGTTGCCGTCGCGGTCGCAATGCCACAGGTAGACGGCGGCGCCGGACAAGGCCGCGCAGTTGTTGTTAGCGTTGACGATTTGCAGCTTGATGGTCAGCGGCACGCCAGCCGCGGTGCCACTGGCGCTGCCGAAGCTGCTGCGAATGTCGCTGCGCACCACGCCCGATTGCGTCAGCACGTTGACCACGCCGGCGCTGGTGCTGTTGGTGCCGTCGGCCGGATACGGGCCGCCGGTCTCTTCCGGAATGACCGAGCACGAGCCGACGGTCGGCGTGGTGGTCGTGGTCGTCGTAGTGGTGGTTGTCGTGGTCGTCGTCGGCGTGGTGGTGGTCGCGGCCGAGGTGGTGCTGGTGGTTCCGCTGGCGCTGTCGGAACCGCCACCGCAACCCATCATTGGCAGCGTCGAGGCGCCAGCCAGCAGCCAGCGCAACGTCTGGCGACGGTCGCTGTTCAGGTTGAGCATTGCGGCCAGATCTTCGGCCAGGCTGTGTTCGTGCATTTCGTCGTGGATATCCATACCTGCTCCTGCTTGGGTGAGAAAGCCGCCGCGACGCGCAAGGCGTGGCGGCGGATACAACTGGTGGCGCGTCAGACCGTGGTGTTGACCAGGTTGCCGCTGCTGCCGTGATTGCCGACCTTGGCCGACAGGGCTTGCAGGAAGGCTTCCAGCTTGCTGGTGGCGTCGCTGCTGGAGGTGCTGGTGCTGCTGTCGGTGCTATCGGTGCTGGCCGTGGTGTCGGTGCCAGCGCTGGTGCTGACGCCCAGTTTTTCCAGCAGGTTGGCAAACGAGCTTTCCAGCTGGTCGACCGCATCGCTGCTGTCGGCGCCATCGCTGCTGTCGGTGCTGGTGCTATCGGTAGTGCCGGAGCTTAGCTTGGCGATCAGGCTTTGCAGGTCGGAGTCCAGCTTGCCCGGACCACCCTGGCCACCAGCCGACTGCTCGCTATACGGCGGCGGCGCGTCGTTGCTGCCGTTTTGCGCGTGCAGCGCACCCATCAGACTTTGCAGGAAGCTGCCCAACGCGGCCGCCACATCAGTGGCATCGGTGGTGGTGCTGTCGGTGCTATCGGTGGTGGTCGACGCGGTCGAGGTGTCGCTGCTGGAACTGGAGCTGCTGCTCGACGAGGTGTCGGTGATACCGATCGACTTCAGCGCTTCGGCGATGGCGTTGGCGAAGTCGCCGCCGTCCGGTGGCGGTGGCGGCGGACGCACACCTTGGGTGCTGTCTGCGCCGTTGCTGGCGTTGCTGCTGCTGACGCTGTTGGTGCTGCTCAGACGGCTCAGGAAACTGAGCGCGCTGGCAGCGCTGCTGGAACTCAGGGCGCTGATTGACATACGATTCTCCGCTTATTTGGTTTAGAGGTCATTACGGGCACTGCTTTGCAAAAAACGTTAATCGCGCTGCGGATGGCGCGGTTTGTCGTCCGCTTGCTTCTTGCGCTGTTCCGGCGTCAGCACGGCCAGCAATTTCTGTTGCGTCCGCACGCGCTGCAAGGCGATGTTGGCTTCGGCGGTGGCGGCTTCCTTGGCCAGGGCGGCGGCTTTGGCGTCGTCATACTTGTCGGCGCCGGCCAGCGCATGCAGCGCTGCACGGGCCTTGGCAGCGGCTTTGCCTTGTTCGCGCAGATACGGGGTTTCGGCGTGCAGGATGGCGAAGACCTTGTCTTCCTGCGCTTCGCTCAGTTCCAGACCATGAAAGAATGGTGGACGGCCAGGGCCGAAACCTGGGCCGAAGCCGGGACCGTGGTCAGGGCCGCCATCCGGGCCGCCACGCTCTGGGCCGCCACGCGGGCCTTGTCCATCCGGGCCGCCTGGACCACCTGGGCCACGGTCATCGCTTTCTGGGCCACGCGGGCCATGATCGCCTTGCGTCATCGGTGGCGGCTGGTCGTTAGTCGTCTCGTCGGCGCGGGCGGCGCCCCCCATCGTCAACAGCGGCAGCGCCAGGACGGCGGCCAGCAGAATGTTGCGACCATTTTGTTTTGATGTTTTCATGCCCTGATCCTTGATTGGTAGTGAGCCATCATTTTCTGGGCCGGCACCGTTAAGTGGCGTTAGGGCAACGTAAATCTGCGTAAAGATGATGATCTGACATCCAATTCCCATCAGGCAATACGTTGTAAATCGGGGTAAAACCGCGCCGAAAGCCGCATGCGGGCTGTTATGATTGACGATCTGTATCTAAAGAAAAGCGCGGCAATGAAGAGCAAAGTACTGCTGATAGACGACGACATCGAACTGGTGGGCATGTTTAAGGAATACCTGGAACAGGAAGGCTTCGACGTCAAAGCCGTTCACGACGGCGAGGCGGGCACGGCCGAAGCCTTTACCGGCCTGTATGCGATCGCCATCCTCGACGTGATGATGCCGCGCATGAACGGCCTGGAAACCCTGCGCCGCATCCGCACCAACAGCCAGTTGCCGATCCTGATGCTGACCGGGCGCGGCGACGACACCGACCGCATCGTCGGCCTGGAACTGGGCGCCGACGACTACGTGGCCAAGCCCTGCACGCCGCGTGAGCTGACCGCCCGCATCCGCGCCATCCTGCGCCGCGCGCAAAGCGCGCCGGCCGACAACAGCCAGCAGACCGCCATCTCGGTCGGCCAGCTGATCATGTGGCCGGAGCAGCGCCGCGCCACCTGGGCCGGCGACAAGCTGGAACTGACCAGTACCGAATTCAATCTGCTGGAAGTGTTGGCACGTAACGCCGGCCGCCCGGTCAGTAAGAACACCCTGTCCGAGCAAGGCCTGGGCCGTCCGCTGGCGCGCTTCGACCGTAACATCGACGTCCACCTGAGTTCGCTGCGCCACAAGCTCGGCACCATCGCCGACGGCCGCTCCTGCCTGCAAACCGTGTACCGCCTCGGCTACCAGCTGATCAAGGAGTAAGACTTGGGTCGTTTGTTCTGGAAATTCTTCCTGTGCATCTTGCTGGCGCAGTTTGCCGCCACGGTCGGCATCGGCGGCGCCATCTGGCTGAAGAACCGCAATCAGCAGACCAATCCGTTGGTCAACCTGGACACCAGCCCGCCCGCCGAGATGGCGATCAACGCGGCCGCCGCCACGCTGGAATTCGGCGGCGTCAAGGCGCTGCAGCGGATGCTGGAAAACATGGACCGCCATCGCGTCTACGCGGTGGACGAGCAGGAACACGAGCTGCTGGGCCGCATCGTCAATCCCAAGACCTTGCAGGAAACCCGCGTGCGCCTGAAGGAAGACGGCAAGCGCCGCGTGGTGCGCCAGGTGACCGGCGACGACGGCAAACGCTACATGCTGTTCCTGCCATCCGGCGAGCGCCTGCACGGCATGGAGGGCGACAACCGTCCGCTGCTGGCCGGCTTGGGCGGCGGCGCGCAAATGGCCATGAAGGCGGCCTCGGTGCTGCAAGGCGGCGATGACCGCCGCGATCGTTTTGAAGACCGTGGCAACCGTCCGCCGCCGGGCTTTGGTGGCGCAGCTGACGCCAACCGCCCTGCCGGCGCACCCGGCCCAAGCGGAACCATGCCGGCGCTGGACGGCGCCCAGGCTGGCGATGGCCGTAGCCGCGGCCCCATGCCGGGCGATGGCCAGCCAGGCTTAGGCGGCCCCGGCCCCGGCATGCAGGGCGACATAGGCGGCGACCGTCAATGGGGTCCGCGCTTCCAGCCACTCGGCCCATGGGTGCCGATTGCCGCCGCCATTTTGGCCAGCCTGTTGTTCTCGGTGCTGCTGGCGTGGTACTTCTCGCGCCCGATCCGCGCCTTGCGACAAGCGTTTGACGCCGCCGCCAACGGCGACCTGTCACCGCGCTTCGCCAACGAAAACGGCGGCAAGAGCGGCAATGAACTCAACGATCTGGGCCGCGACTTCGACCGCATGACGGCGCGCTTGCGCAGCCTGATGGACGGCCAGACCCGCCTGCTGCACGACGTCTCGCACGAACTGCGCTCGCCGCTGGCGCGCCTGCAGGCCGCGATTGGCCTGGCGCACCAGCAGCCGGAGAAATTGAGCGCGTCGATGGAACGCATCGAACGCGAAAGCGTTCGCATGGATAAACTGGTTGGTGAACTGCTGACGCTGGCGCGTCTGGAAGCCGGCGCCATCAAAGCATCGCAGGAAGAAATCAGCATGGCCGACCTGCTCGACCAGATCGCCGACGACGCCCGCTACGAAGCGGCCAGCCAGCAACGCAGCGTGGTGCAGGACGGCGAAGCGGATGTGCAGGTGATGGGCCAGCCCGACCTGCTGGGCCGCGCCATCGAAAACGTAGTGCGCAACGCCATCAAACACAGCCCGGATGGCGGTGAGGTGCAGTTGCAGGTGCGCGCACTGGCCGACACGCGCCAGCTGGTGATACGGGTGCTGGATCGCGGACCGGGCGTATCGCCGGCCGATCTGGACACCATCTTCCAGCCGTTCTTCCGCTCCAGTAACGCCAGCACCGAAGGTCATGGCCTGGGACTGGCGATCGCCCAGCATGTGATCCAGGCGCACGGCGGCAGCATCAAAGCCAGCAACCGCGCCGGCGGCGGCCTGTGCGTCGAGATGGTTTTGCCGGTGAAGAAATAAAAACGCGGGCCGTGGCCCGCGTTATCTTTATGCTTTTGGCAGGGTCACGCCACGCTGGCCCTGGTACTTGCCGTTGCGATCCTTGTAGGATACGTCGCAGACTTCATCGCTTTCAAAGAACAGCACCTGTGCGCAGCCTTCGCCGGCGTAGATCTTGGCCGGCAGCGGCGTGGTGTTGGAGAACTCCAGCGTCACATAACCTTCCCATTCCGGCTCGAACGGCGTCACGTTGACGATGATGCCGCAACGGGCGTAGGTCGATTTGCCCAGGCACACGGTCAGAACGCTGCGTGGAATGCGGAAGTATTCCATGGTGCGGGCCAGCGCAAACGAATTCGGCGGGATGATGCAGACGTCGCTTTTGACGTCCACGAAGGAATTGGAATCGAAGTTCTTCGGATCGACGATGGTGCTGTTGATGTTGGTGAAGATCTTGAATTCATCGGCGCAGCGAATGTCGTAGCCGTACGACGAAGTGCCGTACGAAATTACCTTGCGGCCTTCTTCCTGGCGGACCTGATCCGGGAAGAACGGTTCGATCATGCCGTGTTCTTCCGCCATCCGGCGTATCCATTTATCGCTTTTAATCGTCATCGCAATGCCATCCTTCAAGTTTTACAATGCCCGAGATTTTACGCTACCGCCGCCTTTTTAAGAACTTTTTTACCAGATTGCCCGGATAGCAGGTCGTCGATCATTTCCCGGGTGGCCTCAGCGGCGGCGGCCGGGTTCTCCATCGGGAACAGGTGGCCGCCGGGCACGATGCGGAAATGGCTGCCGACCAGCGCCTTGGTATGCTGGTGGCCGGACTGGCTGGTTTCCCAGGAGTTGTCGCCACCGATGAAGCCGATCGGCACCGGATAGCCCTTACGCAGCAGCCGCGGCAAATGGTGCGGCAGCGTGGCGTAAACGGCGGTTTCGTTCTCGCGCGTGAAGCGGAGTTGCACGCCCTCCTCGTGCGGCTTGAGGCCGCTGTCCATGTAGTCGGCCAGCACGCCGGGCGCCCAGGCGGCAAACAAGTCCTTGGCGGCAAAGTGCTGGTAAGCGGCGCCGACATCGGGCCAGACGTTGCGGCGGCGGATGGAGAATTTGGCGGGCGGCATCGTGTAAGCCCGGCCCAGCCGCTTGATCACGTGCCAGGCGAAGGCGCGCCAGCCGCCGACCACCGGCGCATCCAGCATTACCACGCAGCGCACCAGGTCGGGACGCTTGTGCGCCACCATCATGCTCAGCATGCCGCCCAAGGAATGGCCGACCAGGATCACCGGTTCGTTGTAGCGGGTGGTCAGTTCGTGAATGTATTCGTCGACCAGGCGTGGCCAGCCGTCAGTGACGGGGTACTGCGGATTGTGCGCGTGCATGTCGAGCGACTGGATGTCGAAATACTGGGACAGTAGCGCGAAGTATTGTCGGTACACGCCCGCCGGATAACTGTTGGCGTGGGCGAAATGCAGCTTGGGCTTGGTCACAAGCGGTCTCCGTATGGTTATTTTTACTGCATTGTAATGTGGACGCTGGCCGGAGACTGGGGGAAACGCTCTAATATGCCACAAGTGAATCTTCTGTTAACATTATTTTGATATGAAGAAAATTCAAGCAATCCTGGCTTTGCTGGCGGTGCTGGACATCGACGCGGCCAAAAAAAGTCTGCCGCAGATCGATAAGGAGATCCGGGGCAAGGCGCCGGTCGTGCCGGAGGGGAAGCCGGACAGCCGCTACGGCCATCTGTCGCAGGCGATGGAGCGCGGCTATGTCGGCGCCAATCCGAACGACTGGCGCGGCTATTACGAAAGTCCGGAAGGGATTGTGTATTACACCGAGACGATCAAGGGACAGACCCAGTGTTGGATGACAGGGCCGGTCACGTCGCCGTCAGGCAAGAGCAATGGTGCGCTCAGCATCGGCTGTCCGGCATTGACCTCGTGGAAGCGGTATTAGCGCCAGTAACGCGCGGTGTCGCGCCGGTATGCCGACGTGGTGATACTGTCGCCGAATTCCAGCGTGATGGCGCCTGATTGATCGGTGCGCAGGCAAGCGATGCCCAGTTGGCGGTAGCGATCCACCACCTCCTGCTTGGGATGCCGGTAGCGGTTGCGATAGCCAACCAAAAATAGCGCCAGCTGCGGTTTGACCGCTTGCAGAAACGCGTAGGTCGACGAGGTGCCGCTGCCATGGTGCGGCGCAATCAGCACGTCGGCCGGCAAGCGGCCGGCGTCATGCTCCAATAACTGTGCTTCCTGATCGGCTTCGATATCGCCGGCCAAAAGGACCGATTTGCCGCCCGCAGTCAACTTCAACGTGCAGCTGCGCGCGTTGGCTTTGAGGGCATGGCTGGCGTAGCTGCCGGCCTGGGGATGCAGGATTTCGAAATCGACGCCATCCCATCGCCAGCGCTGGCCGGCGGCACAATGGAGGTGCTGGCGCGCCGCCTGTGCGATGGCGTGCTGCGGCGACAGCGACGACAGCACCCAGCCGGTACGCACGCCCTCCAGCACCGACAGCGCGCCGCCGGAATGATCTGCATCGCTGTGCGAAACAATCATGCCATCCAGCGCGTTGATGCCGCGCGCCCGCAGATACGGCACGATGACGCGATTACCGGCGTTGGATTCGGGACTGTAGGCCGGGCCGGTATCGTACAGCAGCCGATGGCCACTAGTTTCGATCAACAACGCCATGCCCTGCCCCACATCGAACGCCGTAACCGTCATGCGGCCCGGCGCGGGATGCGTGGGTTCTGCGGCCAGCAGCGGAATCCACGTCGCCAGCCCAAGCCAGCGCACCGGCCAGCCGCGCGGTGCGAGTAGCCAGATGGTGCCGAACATCGCCCAGCAGAATAGCCAGAACGGCGGCTGCGGCGCGCTCCACACGGCGTAGCGCATGGCGCTGAACCATTGCAGGCATTGCGCCAACAACTCCACCAGCCAGTGCGCGAGCGTGAGCACCGGCGTGGCCAACACCGCAGGCAACATGCTGCCGATTAGCGCAAGCGGCGTGACGACCAGGCTGATCAACGGAATGGCGACCGCGTTCGCCAGCGGGCTCACCACCGACACCTGGCCGAACAGCAGCATCGTCAACGGCACCAGTCCGAGGGTGACCGCGTATTGCGTGTGAGCGCCAACGCGAAGCGCGAGCAAGAAGCGTTCACGGTATGTCGGCGGGACCGGCACATGCGGCGCGGCTGGATCGCGTCCGGCCGGAGGCGCACGCGTTATGGGCACGGTGCGTCCCACCGTCGCGTACAGGATGACGGCCACGGCGCTGAATGACAACCAGAATCCCGGCCACAATACCGCCCACGGATCGATCACCAGCACTACGCCAAGCGCGGTGCACAGCACGTGCGAGACGCTGGTCAGACGATTGAACCACAGCGCCGCCGCAACCACCATCAGCATGTACAGCGTACGCTGGGCCGGGACGCCGAAACCAGCCAGCAGCACATACAGCAGCGCCACCGCCGCGCCAACCAGCGCCGCCACCTTCTGGGCTGGCAGCAACAAGGGCAACTGCGCGCGCGTGAAGAAGGACCAGCGCCACAAGGAAAATGCCGCCAGCGCAAACAGCCCCGCCACCATGGTGATGTGCAAACCGGAGATGGAAATCAAATGGCCGATGCCGGTGCGGTTAAAAACCTGCCAGTCCGCTTGATCGATGCCGCGCTGATCACCCACCACCAGCGCGACGATCACGCCGGCATATGGCTTACCGGGTAGCGCATCGAGGATGCGCTGGCGCAGCACAGCGCGGCTATGCTCAATCAGATTGCTGGCACTGAAGACGAAGCTGTCCAGTCGCTGATTGTCGCGCGCGACGCGCACATAGCCGGTGGCGCGCACGCCCTGCTCCAGCAGCCACGCTTCGTAATCAAAATTATAGGGATTGGCGTTACCGTGCGGCCGTTGCAGGCGAACCGTCAATTGCCAGCGTTCACCCGGCTGAATGTCCGGCACCTCGGTCACCTGATCGCGATAGCCCAAATACCACGATAATGCGATCTTCGGCGGCACCTCGACATCCGCGCGCTCCACCGCAAAATTAAACCGCACGCCCTGTGAAAACTTGTACGGCAAATTATCCACCGTGCCAACGATGCGCACATCGCGCCCCTCATCGGCCAGCGCCAACTCCGGCGCCAACGCCTGATGCGCCAGCCACGCGGCCCAGCCGAATCCCACCACACAACCTGTAGCCAGCGCCGCAAGCGCGCGCACCACAACCGGCACACGGCGCGCGCCACGGCGCCGCACCACCAGCAGCGCTAGCAGCATAAGCAGCGCGCCGCCCGCCAAGGCCAGCGCCTGCAGCGACGGCAACACCGCCTGCACCTGCAAGCACGCTGTCCCGATCGCGAAACCTGTCAACGCCATCCGCATAGCACCGCCTCCCTGCAGCGATACTACGCAAATAAAAAGGGCGGCACACTCATGCGCCGCCGCCATTTGATGCGGATCAGACTACCGCAGCTTTACATCTTCCAGCGCAAGCCAACCGAGACCGAGCGTCCGATCTGAAGCGTGCCGAAATTGGTCAGCTGCGCGTTACCCGCACTGCCGAAGTGGTAGTACTGCTGCTGCATTTCGTTGGTCAGGTTGACGCCACTGATATCAACCGACATGTTGTCGTTGATTTTGTACGACACTTGCATGTCCACGCTCTTTTCCGGATGACGCCAGATGCCGATCGGATTGGCAAACAACGCCGCTTCGTTACTGGCCAGGAAGCCGGAGCGCCAGACATAGGACAAGCGCGCGCTGACCGGGCCTTTTTCATACGCCAGCGTGGCGTTGTACGAGCTGTTGGACACGCCGAAGAACGGTGTCTTGAGCTGGGCGATGATCTCGCCGGCATCATTGGCATCAGGCACGTTCTGCGACGAGGTGAGTCGCGTATAGCTGCCCTGGAATCCCAGACCATCCAGCAGGCTCGGCAGACCTTTCGGGAAGTAGATCAAGCCCAGTTCGGCGCCACTGATCGTGCCGTCGGAGGCGTTGACCGGCGAGTTGATGACGTAATCGTAGCCATTCGTATGGTCGCCGCCCGAGGTCGAGTTGCGGAACGGGTCATTCGCCGGGTCGACGTGCACCTTGCGGCGCAAGCCCACCACCAGACCGTCGATCTTGCGCTTGAACGCAGTGCCATAGAGTGCGCTGTCTTTCTGGAAATACCACTCGGCCGTCAGATCCAGATTCTTGGAGCGGGTCGGTTTCAGGTCCGGATTGCCGCCGCTGCCCGAGCCGTAACCCACCTTCGACACGTCGTCACCCAATTGCAGCACTGGGTTCAGGTCACCGAAGTTCGGGCGGCGCAGGGTTTCGCCGTAGTTGAAGCGCATTACAACGTCCTTCGATGGGTCGTAAATCAGCGTCATGCTCGGCAATACCTTGCTGGTCGACTTGCTGGCACTGGACGGCGTGACCGCCTTGGTGGTGGCATCGACCTTGTAGAAGGTCATGTCGGTATCCACCTTGACGTAGCGCAGGCCGAAATTACCGCGCAGGCGATGGCCGAACAGTTCGTTCTGAGTATTCCCCATCAAGAACAGGTTGGCCGTCTTTTCTTCCACCTCGAAGGTCTTCTGCAGGCGCAGTTGGTCGGTGGTCAGGAAGTTCGGATCGGTCGAGCTAAACAGCTTGCGCCAGTCGTCGATGTGGTCGCGGATGTAGTAGGCATTCGGCTCGATCCATGAGCGCGGAACGTCCGAGATGTCCGTGCCGAAGTTCGAGTTGGTGGAGACATACTGCGGCCCCAGCGAGGCCAGGCTGCGGTTCAGTGTGCCCGATTGGGTCCGGTTCGCCTCCGACGCCTTGCGGTCGTCGAAGCGCGCGCCGAAGTGGATCGTCTCCAGCGGCCCCCAGTCGGCCTCGTAGATACCCGTCAGATTGGCGGTCGCGGCGCTGCCCTTGTTGCGGTTGGCGTTATCGTAAAACTGCGCGACATTCCACTTGCTCGGGTCGGTCAGGTCGGCGTTGTTGTTGTTAAAACCAAACGCCGTGTTGCCGCCGCCGGCATTGAAGTCGACATTGATGGAAGGTGCGACGCGGTCAATCCGGGTGGCGGTAAATTCAGAATGGTAGGTACTCGTCTGGTACGACAGGTCACCATCCAGCTTCAGGCGGTCGCCGACGTTCCATTTGCCGTTCAGGGCATAAACGTAGGAATCGGTTGCCGACGTGGTGTAGTCGCCGCTGTTGAAGCCATAAACGTTATTGACGGTACGGCTCTTGATGATATTGGTTCCCGGGAAGGTCGTAATCGTGCTCGCAGGGTTGCTGCCGAGATCCCCCCACCAGTCCACGAAGCTGAACAGCAACTGGTTGAAGGACTTGTCGCGATAACCGTTGTACATCGATTCGAAAGTGTAGACCGCATCGCTATTCGGCTTCCACTGCAACGCGAGATTGGCGGCAGGACGCTCACGCTTGCCCTGCACGTCGCTCTGGAACACGGCGTCACGCGACAGGTAGTATGGATAAGCTTTGCCGTTGAAATCCAGCGTCGAGCCAGCTGCCGTCGGCAAGCCGGTGTGGGTGCCGGGCGTCCAGATACTGGTGTCGGTGATGCGTTGCAGCGGCGTGTAACCTGGCGGAACTTCGGCGGCATTGGGGCTGGTGAACGGCACCATGGCGCCCGGCGTCACGCTTTCATTGCGGTACTTCGTCTGGCTGGCCGACAGATTGACCAGCGCGCCGACTTCGCCAATGCCGGTTTCCCAGCGGTTGCTGAACATGGCGCTGAGTTGCGGGTTGGCCTTCTTCGCCGGATCGAGGTAGGTTTCGCGCGCCGAGATCGACACTTTCGCTTCCTTGAAATCGAACGGCCGCAGCGACTTGACGTCAACCTGGCCGGCAATCCCGGTCTCCAGCTGGCTGGCGTCGCGCGTTTTATAGACATCAATCTGACGCACCAGGGTCGAAGGAATGTCCTGCAGTGCGACCTGCGTGCCGGACGCGGTGAAAATAGTCCGGCCGTTCCACGTAGTCTGAACGTCGGGCAGACCACGAATCGACAAGGTGCCGACTTCGCCGCCGGCGCGATTGGTGACCTGCACACCCGTCACGCGCTGTAGCGCTTCTACCACATTGTTGTCTGGCAGCTTGCCGATGTCCTCGGCAACCACCGATTCCACCACCTGATCGTTGGTGCGCTTGATGGCCAGGCTCTTGATCAGCGACGCCTTGACGCCGGTGACGACCACGGTGGTCTCGCCGTCAGTGGACTCCGTCTTTTCGACGGCTGCCTGGGCCCACACCGAGGCGCTGCTGAGCAGGCCGGCGCCCAGCAGCGCGACGACGGACAGTTTCAGGTGGCATGGATGTGCGGCGGCCGCCGCGCTGCGGATGGATTGGTGGTGCATGTTGTCTCCCTTAGTTGTATTTTTTTGATGCAGCTTTAACACCGCTCAATTCATCTTATGGAGATCGCAACACACGATCCAATCGTTTTTTTTCGCCGTCCGATATTGGTTTGGATATCTCCTACTGCGGCTGACAACGTCTGGAGTACGAGATGTCACCGCGTGACGTTGCCGCCATACCACTGTAAATGTGCCAATCGGTGGATGAGGTGCGGACACGGCAATTGAACTGTTGCGCCTGGGTCTTCATTGAAATATCAGGCAGGGGATCCAGTTGTAGAATCGTCACTTTGCCCGCCGGGCCGGAACAGGAAGTAGCCGTGCACAGCGGCTCTGTTAGCCGATCGGCAGTGACCGATCTTTTGGTAACCTTGGCAAAATCCACTTCGTAGACGCGGTAGGCATGCGTTGCCAGCTCGGCCGGAATCCCACTCACATTTTCCAGCACATCCGATACGCGCAAGCCGGGGCATTGCGCGGTGGGGTCCTACATTCCGATAAAAAGCGATGTGCTGATGGTAACCGCTAGAATAATTATCCTCCGCGACCGTATCCAGTACCCGCGCGTCCGGGTTGAAACTGTAAGAAGGAATCAGCTTCGCAACCCCTGAGAAGCTGCGCCTGTCGGTGCCGTACACCGAGGCAGTGATAATCGGCGACGGCTCGCTGGAAGCCTCGTCGAAGTGGGCGAACGTATAGTCTTCGGGCACGCTTGCCTCACACGTCCTGGAGCAACCAGCACATTCGACCACGCACTCCTGATACGCCCTCAATTGCGGAAAGCGTGGATCCAGCGTCACCGTCCGGATTTTTACGTCGAAGGCATCCCGATTAAAACTCGGGTAGGCGCAGCCACACAAGGCGGCGAGCGGCGCCAGCATCGCCAGCCATCGGAATAATTGCATTGCCACGGCTTACTTGACGCTAACGTCGGGCGCCTTGACGGCGATCCGCTCGGTGATGTTTTTGGTGGCAATGGTACCGGTCTGAGTCAAGGCCGTGGCCAGCATCTCGGTCATGCCGGTGCCCACACCGGTATAACTCGGCTGCGACACGTTGCCGCTGCGCTCCCACCAGCGGTATTGCCATAGGTCCTGCTGCCCCGCGCCCGACGAGCAATCGGCGGATTTGCATTTGAATTCCGTGAACACGACCTTGGCGGCAGGCGCATTGCATTTGGGGACATCAATGGCGCGCACGGAGACTTCGCTCGGTTCCGCAAAGCTCAGGGCCGGGAGGATCAGCAAGGCTGCAAGGCTGTAATAGCGGACGTGGTTTTTCAAAATAGTTTCTCCGTGTTGGTGATATGTTAAGTTTTGAATTATGCACTGTCGTGCAAATGTCAAATCTATCCAACTTTCACAAAACACAGAAATAAACTTATGGCAACATTATAGTGCCATGCGCGGCAGCGCGGCACGGGCGTTGGCCGTGGTGGCGTGCGCCACCTGCTGTTCCGATAGGCCGCGCAGTTCGGCCAGGACGGCGCCGATGCGCGGAATCTGGTCCGGGCTGTTGCGGCCCGGATGCACCCATGAGGGAGAGATGTCCGGCGCGTCGGTTTCCAGCACGATGGCGTCAAGCGGCAGTTCCGCAGCCATGCGGCGGATCTGCAAGGCGCGCGTGAAAGTCATGGCGCCGCCGAAGCCGAGTTTAAATCCCAGGTCGATATACATCTTGGCCTGCTGGTCGCTGCCGTTGAAGGCATGGGCGATGCCGCCCGCCGGCGGAATCTGCCGCACGTGCTTGAGGATCACGTCCTGCGAGCGGCGCACATGCATCAGCACCGGCAGTCCGAATTCGCGGGCGATTTTGAGCTGTTCGCGGAAGAAGAAAATCTGCTTCTCGCGCATGGCCGGTTCGGTCAGCATGGGAATGAAGAAGTCCAGACCGATCTCGCCGAGCGCCACGAAGCGCGGGTCGGCCATGGCGGCGGCGACCAGTTCGCGCAGCACGCGCAGGTCGTCCTCTTTGGCATTCGGCACGTAAATCGGATGGATGCCCAGCGCATAGCAGGCGTTGTCCACGCTGGCCGCGAGGCCTGCGACGATGGAAAAGTTGGCCGTTTCCACCGCCGGAATGACGATCATGCCCACACCCTGCGCTTTGGCCAGCGCGGCCTGCGCCGCCGATTCGTCGCCGAATTCGTGCGCGTCCAAATGGCAATGGGTGTCGATCCACATGGCGTTATACCTCGTCGGCCTGCAATCCCTGGTCGGTCATGCGCAGCACGCGGTCGCAGCGGCGTGCCAGTTCGATATCGTGGGTGACGATGACGAACGCGGTGCCCAGGGTACGCGACAACTCCAGCATCAGATCGAAAATCTGCTGCGCGGTGCCGTGATCGAGGTTGCCGGTCGGTTCGTCGGCCAGCACGCAGGCCGGTTGGGTGACCAGCGCGCGCGCCAGCGCCACGCGCTGACGTTCACCGCCGGACAATTCGCCCGGCACGTGGGTCACGCGCTTGCCCAGGTTGACGCGCTCCAGGATCTGCTGCGCCGCCGACCTCGACTCGTCGCGCTTGAGGCGACGGATCAGCAGCGGCATGGCGACGTTATCCAGCGCGCTGAATTCCGGCAGCAGGTGGTGGAACTGGTAGACGAAGCCCAGCGATTTATTCCGCAGGTCGCCGCGCGCGGTCTCACTCAGACTGGCGAAGTCCTTGCCTTGCAAGGTAACGCTTCCCTGGGTCGGCGTATCGAGGCCGCCCAGCAGATGCAGCAGCGTCGATTTGCCGGAGCCGGAGGCGCCGACGATGGCCACGCGTTCGCCGCGCCGCACATCAAGATCGATCCCGGCCAGCACTTTCACCGAATACGAGCCCTGGGTAAAGGTCTTGCCAAGATTGCGGCAGGACAGGACGACTGGTTCACTCATAGCGCAGTGCCTCCGCAGGTTTGACGCGGGCGGCCCACCAGCTTGGATACAGCGTGGCGACAAACGCCAGGATCACGGCCACGCCGCCGATCTTGAAGACGTCCGGCCAGCGCAGGTCCGACGGCACGGTGCTGATGTAGTAGATATCCTTGGACAAGAACTGCACTCCCAATAAATGTTCAATAAACGGTACGATCACATCGATATTCAGCGCCACCAGCACGCCGCCGGCCACGCCCAGCGCGGTGCCGAGGATGCCGACCAGCGCGCCCTGGATCATGAAGATCTTCATGATCGACGGCGGCGACGCGCCAAGCGTGCGCAGGATGGCGATGTCGGCCTGCTTGTCGGTCACGGTCATCACCAGCGTCGACACCAGATTGAAGGCGGCCACCGCGATGATCAGCGTCAGGATGATGAACATCATGCGCTTCTCGGTCTGCACGGCGGCGAACCAGTTGGCGTTGAGCTTGGACCAGTCGCGCACGAACAGGTCGCCCGGCATCGAAGCCTTCAGCTCTTTGGCCACTTGCGGCGCGCGGTTCATGTCTTTCAGGCGCAGGCGCAGGCCAGCCGGGGCGTCGATCCGCAGCAGTTTTTCGGCATCAGTCAGGTGGACGAAGGCCAGCGACGAATCGAACTCGTTGTGCCCTGCTTCAAAGATGCCGACCACGGTGAACGAGCGCAAACGCGGCAGCACACCGGCCGGTGTCGGCTGGCCCTGGGCCAGTGCCAGGGTCACCTTCTCACCCAGGTTGACGCGCAGCGCGCGCGCCAGCTCGATGCCCAGCACGATATTGTAAGCGCCCGGTTGCAGCGCGTTGAAACTACCGCGCTTGGTTTGCCGGGCGACGTCGGAGACTTGCGGTTCCTGGTCCGGCAGCACGCCGCGCACGATGGCCGGCCGCAGCACGTCGTCGCGCACCAGCATGCCCTGGGTTTCGGCAAACGGCGCGCTGCCGATCACTTCCGGATTCTTGCGGGCGTCGGCGGCCTCCTGCTGCCAGTTCGGCATGGCGCCGCTGTTGTCGAAGATTTCCACGTGGGCCAGCACCGACAGCATGCGGTCCGTCACTTCCTTCTGAAAGCCGTTCATCACCGACAGCACCACGATCAGCGCGGCCACGCCCAGGCCAATGCCGGCCATGGAAATCAGCGAGATAAACGATATAAAACTATTGCGTCCGCTGCGCTTGCCGGCGCGCGTGTAGCGCAGGCCGACCAGCCATTCGAACGGCAGATTCTTCACAATACTCATAGGCTCCGGAAGGCATCACACGAAATTAGCCCGAAGTGTGCCATACAAACGCACTTTCATGGGTGAAACACCGAACTTTCCACCCATAAAAAACCGCGCCAGGCAGCATGACTGCGGGCGCGGCGGAGGATCTTAAGATCTTCTTAAGCGGCGAATTGTTCGCTCTTTTTCGATTTGCGACGGCCCATGAAGCCGATCATGCCTGCGCCCAGCAGCATCATGGCCCAGGTTTCTGGCTCAGGTACGGCGGCGACGGCCAGTACGGTCTGCGAGCTGTGGTCCAGGCTCTTGTATTCGGTGTAGCTGTAATGGCTGACGCCACCGTAGCTATAGTCCTTGGCGGCCTGCACCCAGGTATTGGCGTCTTTGGAGATGGCGTCGTTGTTGTCGAAAGCGCCGCCGGTTTCGGCCAGCACGACGCTGCCAGGCAGGTTGGTCAAGCTCCACAGCGCCAGCTGGAACGATGCCGCCTTGTCGCTGTTGTAGACGCCGGCCACGAAGACATTGCTGTACGAGCTTTCATACAGGTTGCGGACCAGATCGCTGGGCGCATAGCTATTGGCGCTGTAGTTGGTCACCGATGGAATGCCCCAGGTCAACGGGTCGATGCAGAAGGCCAGCACGCTGCTGCTGCCGTTCACCACACTCCATGGTTCGACGGTGTAGCCCATCTGGCCGAAGATGCTGGAGTCCAGGTTGAAGTAGTCGGTGGTCGACTTGGCCGTGATGTTGATGGCCTGGCTGGCTTGGGCCACGGCCATGGTGGCGGCGAAGACAATGGCTTTCAGTGCGAATTGATGGTTCATGATTTCTTTTCTCTTTATAAAAATAATATTAATTAAGCGTGTACTGCCGGGGACTGGCCCACCAACTGAACTGCCTGACTACTTTCTTGCATCAAATCTGCGATGGTCGGCGTGACCACGCCGGCCGCTGCCGCGTCGCTGGCGGCGACGTTGAAGTAGACGTCGGTCATATCCGCCGTCTTGCCGTTGCTCAAGGTGACGCTGCTGCGTTCCAGGTGCAGGTTGTTATTGGCGTCCAGGAAAGGCAGCTCGGTGTAAGCGACCTTCAGGCTGGTGACGCCAACTTGCGCCAGGGTCATCAGTTCGCCAGCGTCGGTCTTGCCGTCGCTGTTGGCGTCCTGCCAGATGCGCAGTTCGCTGAAGTTGGCGTCTTTCGCATCGACCACGCCGTCGCCATTGCTGTCGTAGGTGGCCAGCTTGGCGAAGCCCGAACCTTTGCTGGCGCCGCCGAACAGTTCGCTGATGTCGTCGATCTTGCCGTTGCCGTTCTTGTCGATGGCCAGGAAGCCGTCGCCTTTCGACAGCCAGCCCGACTGGATCGCCTTGCCGGTGCCCAGCAGGTCGAAGCTGCCGGTCATGTCCTGGCGGGCGATGGTGTGGATGCCGTCGCCGTTGAGGTCGATGGCAATCGGCGTGATGCTGGCATCCCAGCTCATGTCGTTCTTGCCCGAAGTCAGCGTGATGGTGTCGGTCTTGGTGGTGTTGACCGGGTTCTTGGCGTCGCCCACCACGTCCGAATCGATCGCATCATTGGTGCCGACGTTCTTCACGCCCCACTTCCAGTCATTCATGTTGTAGGTGGCCTTGTCCGAGGAGAAGTACACCTTCACATTGCTCTTGTCGAACGCCAGGTAGTAATCGCCCGGATTCAGGTCGGTGAATTTGTAGTTGCCGCTGGCATCGGTCTTGATGGTGGTGCCGACCTGCTTGCCGGTCGCCGCATCAAACAGCGAGACGCTGATGCCGCCGATGCCTTCTTCACCGGTGTCCTGAATACCGTTGTGGTTGGCGTCGCGCCACACCTTGTCGCCGATGCTGGCCTTGCGGTAGATGCCGGCATCTTCGGTGGTGAGGTTCTGGCCGGTGGCCAGCGTGATGACATCGGTCTTGCCGCTGCTGCCCGAGACGGTGGTGATGTCGGAATCCTTGGCATCGCTGCCGATGCCGGACTTGGTGAAGTACCAGCCGGTGCTGTTGACCACTTCCACCTTGTAGTTGCCGGCCTGCAGATCGTCGAACAGGTACTGGCCGCCGTCATGGGTGACGGTGGTGGCTTGCAGCGTGCCGCTGGCGTCGTACAGCTTGACGGTGACGCCATCGACACCCTTCTCGCCGCTGTCCTGCACGCCGTTGTAGTTGCTGTCTTCCCACACGCGGTCGCCGATGCTGGCCGATTTGACCAGGCCGGCGTCATGGGTCTTGTCGACCTGGCCGGAGCTGAGCGTGAACTGCGCGCTCAAGCCGTTGCTGTCGGCGTCCGAATCGGCGCTGGTGCTGCTGCCCTGATTTTGCTTGGTGAATACGTAGCCGTCCGGCGCGGTGAACTTGACCGAATACTTGCCCGGCGTCAGATCGGTGAACGAATACAGGCCGTTGGCGTCGGTAGTCGCGGTGGCGACGGCTGCGCCTTTTTCATTCAGCAGCGTGACCTTGACGCCCTTGGCGGCGGTCTCGTTGCTTTGCTGGATGCCGTCGCCATTGGTGTCATACCAGACCTTGTCGCCGATTTCGCCTTTTTGATACAGGCCGGCGTCCAAGGTGGTGACGCTCTGGCCGGCGGTCACGGTAACCGAACCCAGGTTGCCGCTGGCGTCGGCATCGCTATCGGTGGCGCCACTGCTGCCCTGGTCCTTGGCGGTGATCAGGAAGCCGCTTGGCGCCTTGATGTCGACCGAATAGGTGCCCGCCTCCACCGAGAACTTGTAGTTGCCGTTGCTGTCGGTGGTGGTCGTCTTGACCACGGCGCCATTGCTGTTGCGCAGTTCGACGGTGACGCCGGCCTTGCCGGCTTCGCCGTCATCCTGGATGCCGTTGGCGTTCTTGTCGATCCATACGCGGTCGCCGATGGTGGCGGCGGCCAGCACGCCGGCGTCGACACTCTTGTCGATCTGGCCCGAGGTCAGCTTGACTACGTGCGATACGCCGGCGGCGCTGACGTCGGAATCGATAGCGTCGTTGCTGCCGATATTGGCGCTGGTGAAGGTCATGCCTTCCGGCAGCGATGCCTTGTCGAACACCACCGTGTAGTTGCCCGGTTTCAGGTTGCTGAACTGGTAGTTGCCGTTGGCGTCGGTGGTGACGCTGGCACCGACTTGCTTGCCATCGGCATCGAGCAGCGTGACTTTCACGCCGCACAGGCCGGCTTCGCTGCTGTCCTGCAGGCCGTTCTTGTTGCTGTCCAGCCAGACGCGGTCGCCGATGCTGCCCAGCTTGTACAGGCCGGCGTCAACGGTGGTGTTGACTTCGCCCGCTTTCAACGTGACGGCGGCGCTTTGGCCGGTGCTGCTAAAGTCGCTGTCGATGGTGTCGTCGGCGCCGACATCCTTGCCGGTGAAATAGTAGTCTTTCGGCGCGGTGACCGACACGGTGTAGCTGCCCGGATCGGCGGTAAAGCTGTACTTGCCGTCGGTGCCGGTGGTGGTGGTCTGCACCACTTTGCCGGTGCTGTCTTTCAGCTGCACACTGACGCCGCTGATGCCGGCTTCGCCCGCATCCTGCACGCCGTTGCCGTTCTTGTCTTCAAACACAAAGTCGCCCAGCTTGGCTGGCAAGGCGACGATGCCGGCGTCCAGATCGCTGTAGACCTGGCCCGAGGTCAGGGTCACTTGCGCGGTCTTGCCGGTGGTGACGTTGGCGTCTGAATCCTTGGCGTCGTTGCCGCCCAGATCGGCGCCAGTGAACACGTAGTTGGCCGGCAGACTGGCCTTGTCGAACTGCACGCTGTAGGTGCCCGGCTTCAGGTTGGCGAAGCTGTAATTGCCGTTGGCGTCGGTGGTGGCGGTGGTGCCGGTCGGGTTGCCCGAAGCGTCAAGCAGGATGACCTTGACGTTGGCCACGCCGGCTTCGCCGCTGTCCTGTACGCCGTTTTTATTGGCGTCCAGCCAGACGCGGTCGCCCAGCGTCCCGCCTTTGTAGAAGCCGGCGTCGACGTTGTTGTTGGTCTGGCCTGCGCTCAGCGTAATGACGTCGCTCTGGCCGTTGGCGTTGATGTCGCTGTCGACCGCGTCTACGCCCTTGTGCTGGTCGGTGGCGGTCATGCCGGTTGGCGCGGTCACGGAAACCGTGTACTTGCCCGGATCGACGGTGAAGCTGTACTTGCCGTCGGCGCCGGTGGTGGTGGTCTTGACGATGTTGCCGCTCTCGTCCTTCAGATCCACCTTGACGCCGACGATGCCGGCTTCGCCGCTGTCCTGCACGCCGTTGCCGTTGGTGTCTTCCCATACGCGGTCGCCCACGGTTGCTTGCTGAATCACCAGCCCGGCGCGCAGCGTCAAGTCCTGGCCCGAGGCCAGCGTGACTTGCGCGGTTTTGCCGGTGCCGGTGTCGGCGTCCGAACCGATGCCGCCCGGACCGCCCTGGGCGGCCGAGGTGAAGTCGTAACCGGCCGGCAGGCTGCTCTTGTCGAACTGCACGCTGTACTTGCCCGGGGTCAGGTTGGTGAACTGGTAATGGCCGTCGGCATCGGTGGTCGCGCTGGCGCCCGGCACGGCAACACCGTTGGCGTCCAGCAGGATGACCTTGACGCCGGCGGCGCCGGTTTCGCCGTTGTCCAGACGGCCATCACGGTCGGCGTCGAACCAGACCACCTGGCTCAGCGAGGCCGGACGGTAGACGCCGGCATCGATATCGTTGTTGACGTCGCCAGACGCCAGCGTGACCTTGGCGTCGCCGCTGGCGTTGACGTCGCTGTCCAGCGCGCCATTGCCGCCCTTGCCGGCGCCGGTGAACACATAGCCCGATGGCGGCGCCACCGAGACGGTGTACGTGCCCGGATCGACGGTAAAGCTGTATTGGCCGCCGTCGTGGGTGACCACGGTGCTGACCACGTTGCCGCCGGCGTCCTTCAGCGAGACGGTGGCGCCATCAATGCCCTGCTCGCCGGCATCCTGCACGCCGTTGCCGTTGCTGTCTTCCCACACGCGGTTGCCCACGGTGGCCTGCACCACCACGATGCCGGCATCGACGTCATGGTTGTGGTCACCAGAATTGAGCGTGACTTGCGCGGTCTTGCCGGTGACGACGTCGGCGTCCGAGCCGGTGTCGGCCGCGCCCTGGCCGGCGCTGGTGAACACATAATTGGCCGGCAACGTGGTTTTGTCGAACTGCACGCTGTAAGTGCCTGGTTTCAGATCGTTGAAGCTGTAGTTACCGCTGGCGTCGGTGGTGGCGGTGATGCCGGTCGGGTTGCCGGACGCGTCCAGCAGGATGACCTTGACGCCGGCCACGCCGGTTTCGCCGCTGTCCTGCACACCGTTGCGGTTGGCGTCCAGCCAGACTTTGTCGCCCAGCGAGGCTGGACGGTAGAAGCCGGCGTCGACGTCGGTCTTGACCTGGCCCGGCGTCAGCGTGATGGCGGCGGTGTTGCCGCTGGCGTCGATGTCGCTGTCGGCGGCGGCATCGCCGCCCTTGCCTGCGCCGGTGGCGACGTAGCCATCCGGTGCGGTCACCGATACCGAATAGGTGCCCGGGTCGACGGTAAAGCTGTATTGGCCGCCGTCGTGGGTGGTAACGGAGCTGACGACTTTGCCGCTGCTGTCCTTCAGCGCGACCTGCACGCCGTCGATGCCCTGCTCGTTCGCGTCCTGCACGCCGTTGCCATTGGTGTCTTCCCACACGCGGTCGCCCACGGTGGCTTGCTTGATGACGATGCCGGCATCAAGGTGCTGGTTACTGTCGCCCGAATTCAGCGTCACTTGCGCGGTCTTGCCGGTGGTGACGTCGGCGTCGGAATCCTTGGTAGCATCGCCGCCCTGGCCTTGGGTGGTCAGCAGGTAGTTGGCCGGCAGCGTGGTCTGGTCGAACTGCACGCTATAGGCGCCCGGTTTCAGGTTGCTAAACTGGTAGTGCCCGCTGGCGTCGGTGGTGGCGGTAGCGCCGGCGACCGGATTGCCGTTGGCGTCCAGCAGCGTGACCTTGACGCCGGCCACGCCGGCTTCACCGCTGTCCTGCACGCCGTTGCGGTTGGTGTCGTACCAGACGGTGTCGCCCAGCGACACTGGGCGGTACAGGCCGGCATCGGCCTTGTTATTGGTTTCGCCCGGCGCCAGCGCGATCGGCGCGGTGCTGCCAGCGGCGTTGATGTCGCTGTCGGTGGCGTCGTTGCCGCCCTGGCCCTGCTGGGTGGCGACATAGCCGGCCGGCGCTTGCACCGTGACCGAATAGGTGCCGGCGTTAACGTCGAAGTGATAGGCGCCCGAACCATCGGTGGTGGTGGTGGCAACCACCTGGCCGCCGCCATCCTTCAGTTGCACGGTGACGCCGGCGATGCCCGCTTCGCCGCTGTCCTGCACGCCGTTGCCATTGGTATCTTCCCAGACGAAGTCGCCCAGGTGCGCCTGTGGCACTTTGAAGGTCAGGTAATTTGGCGTGGCGCTGGTGTCGGCCGCGCCGCAGCCGACCAGGCCGCCCGCGTCGCGCACTTTGAAGCCGATGTCGAAGCTGCCCGACGTAGTCTGGCTCGGCTCGAAGGCCAGCTTGCCGGCGGCGATGTCGGCAGCGGAGATTTCCGCGCCGATCGCCACGGCCGCGCCGTTCAGCGTCAGTGTGCCGGCGGTCGGCAGCGAGGTGATGATCACTGACTGGAAGGCGTCGTGCTCGACCTTGTCGACGAAGCCAAAGTCGGATTGCGCCAGCGAGATGGCGTTGCCGTTGCTGAGGTTGAAGGTCTTGTCGGCACCGGTCGGCGCGTCATTGACGGGATCGACCACCACCTGCAAGCTCAGCGTGATGTTATTCGAGACGCCGGCACCTTGGTCCAGCACGAATTCGAAGGTAGCAAACTTGCCGTTGTAGTTTTCCGCCCACTGGCCGGGACGCACGTAAATGGTGTCGGCGTCGACCTTGCCAATCAGCCCCGTATCCTTGGTTGTGACCGTTCCGTCCGGCAATACTACCGACATTGCGTTGATTTTCAGCGTGGTGCTCGCAGTGTAGCCGGCGCTGGCCAGCAGGTCGCGTACGTCAAAGGTACCATTAGTATCTTCGCAAATGTGAATAGTAGTAGCAAGATTGATCGAGCTCATACGAGGCCTTCAAGAATAGTTTTTGGAGTTATAAAGGTGCCAGCACGGCTGCTACGCTGATTGGGTAGGCAGTGTTGGGTAGTACAAGAACCGGTATCACATTGTTTTGAGTGATACCTTGTGGACATCTAAGTTGTCGCAATTATAGCGAACATTTACTTAGAATAATTAAGTTTTTTTGCAACTCCGTGGTTTTTTCGTAATTATTGTTTCTTTAAAGAATTAATTCATCAAAAGCCCCAATGCCCTACAATCTCGGGATGACTGAAATTATCCTGGCCTTGCCCTTTGCCCTGCCCCCGCCTGAACTGGCCAATGATCTGTTGCGCGCGCTGAAGACACCATCGCTGGCCTCCCTGCTGGGCCGTCACAGCACACTGCAATATAGTGAGTTCGACCACAACAGCCGCGTGCTGCCGCACGAAGCGTGGCTCAGTCATGCGCTGGGCCTTGGCGACAACGCCCCGCTAGCCACCGCCTGCATGCGCGGCTGCGGGCTGGCGGCGGAAGCCGAGCAAGGCCATTGGTTCATGCTGCAACCGGCGTATGTGCAGATCTCGCGCACCCATTTTTTACTGACCGACCTGCGCGGCCTGCAACTGAGCGAGGCCGATTCGCGTGCGCTGTACGAGGTGGCGCGGCCGTATTTCGACGATATCGGCAAGCCGCTGCTGCACGGCGCTCCAGGTCTGTGGTTTGTGCGCGCCGACGAATGGGCCAGCCTGAGCACCGCCTCGCCAGACGCCGCCACCACCCAGAGCATGGGCGACTGGCTGCCGGAGGGCGACCACGCGCGCGCCTTCCGCAAGCTGCAAAACGAAATCCAGATGCTGTGGCATGAACATCCGATCAACGAAGCGCGCCAGGCGCGCGGCCTGCAACCGGTGAATTCCTGCTGGCTGTGGGGCGGCGCCGGTCCGGCAGCGACTAGCGGCCAAGTGGCCATCAGCGCCGACACCGCATGGATGGCGGCATTGGCAGCGCCGGAGCGGCGCCAGCCGACCGCGCAGCAACTGATCGACCAGCCGGGCGCGGCGCTGCTGGCCGACCTGATCGCCCCAGCGCAAGTGGGCGACTGGTCCGACTGGCTGGCGCGCATGCTGCGCTTCGAGCAGGATTGGTTTGCGCCGCTGCTGGCCGCGCTGAAGGATGGCCGCATCGGCAGCGTCAAGCTGGTGCTGAGCCACCGCTTCGGCACCAGCAGCGTCACCAGCAGCAAACTGGCGCAACGCAAATTCTGGCGCCAGCCGACCCTGAATCCTTTGTTGAAGCAATCATGACCCGTATCGCCACCCGCAACATCCCGTTCCGCGAATCCGAAATGCTGCGCCAGAACGGCATCCACCCAGTGCTGGCGCGCCTGTACGCCGCGCGCGGCCTGACCGATCCGAAAGAACTGTCCAGCGAACTGGCAGCCATGATTCCGCCATCCGGCCTGCTGCACATCGACGCCGCCGCCGTGTTCCTGGCCGACTCCATCGGCGCGCGCAAGCGCATGGTGATCGTGGCCGATTACGACTGCGACGGCGCCACCGCCTGCGCCGTGGCGCTGCGCGGGCTGCGCGCGATGGGTGCCGATATCGACTTCATCGTGCCGAACCGCTTCGAGTACGGTTACGGCCTGACGCCGGAAATCGTCGAGCTGACGGCGCGCGAAAAGCAGCCGGACATCATCATCACCGTCGACAACGGCATCGCCAGCATCGACGGCGTGGCGGAAGCCAACCGGCGCGGCATCGAAGTGATAGTCACCGATCACCACTTGCCGGCCGATACCCTGCCCGCCGCGCGCGTGATCGTCAATCCCAACCAGCCGGAGTGCGGCTTCCCGAGCAAGCATATCGCCGGTGTCGGCGTGATGTTCTATGTGCTGCTGGCCTTGCGCGCCGAGTTGCGCAAGCGCGGCGTGTTCGACGCCCAGACGCAGCCCAAGCTGGACAACATGCTCGACCTGGTGGCACTGGGCACTGTGGCGGACGTGGTCAAGCTGGATGCCAACAACCGCATCCTGGTGGCGCAAGGCCTGAAGCGCATGCGCGCCGGCCGCATGCACGCCGGCGTGGCGGCGCTGTTCCGCGTGGCCGGCCGCGAGCCACGCAACGCCAATCCGTTCGATCTGGGCTTCGCGCTCGGCCCGCGCCTGAACGCGGCCGGCCGGCTGGAAGATATGTCGCTGGGGATCGAATGCCTGGTCACCGACGATGAAGACCGCGCATGGCAGCTGGCGCAGCAGCTTAACGAAATCAATTTGAAACGGCGCGAGATCGAAGCCGACATGCAGGACGCGGCGCTGCTGCACCTGGACGCCTTCGAGCCGGCCGAGAGCAGCACCATCTGCGTGTTCGACGACTCCTGGCACCAGGGCGTGATCGGCATCGTCGCCTCGCGCCTGAAGGAGAAGTTTTATCGCCCGACCATTACCTTCGCCCCCGGCGCGGATGGCTGGATCAAAGGGTCGGGCCGCTCGATTCCCGGCTTCCACCTGCGCGACGCGCTGGACCTGGTGTATAAAAAGGCGCCGTCGCTGATCGACAAATTCGGCGGTCACGCGATGGCGGCCGGCCTGACGCTGCGCGCCGACGCTTTCGACGCCTTCGCCAAGGCCTTCGAGGAAGTCGGCCGCGCATGGCTCAGCAAGCAGCAGCTGGAACGCGTCGTCGAAACCGACGGCCCGCTGGAAGACGCCTATTACACCACCAATTTCATCGAACTGATGGCCGGCCAGGTGTGGGGTCAAGGCTTTGCGCCGCCGGTATTCTGCGACGATTTCCGCGTAGTCAGCCAGCGCATTCTGAAAGAGCGCCACCTCAAGCTACTGCTGGAGAAAAACGGCGCCCGCTACGACGCCATCTGGTTCGGCCACACCGACGCGCTGGGCGACCGCGCCAAAGTCGCGTTCCGGCTGGACGCCAACGAGTACAACGGCGTGACGAAAGTGCAACTGCTGGTGGAGCACGCCGAGGCGGCATAATTGAAAACGGATTGTATTTTATCCAAAAACGGAGTATAAAGAATCCATTACCGGAGGATTTATGCTGAACTATGCCTACCCTCGCAGCCGCTTCGAGCCGACCGTCCTGGTGGATCTCAACGCCAAGGCCGAGCGCGAACGGCTGTCGCAATCGGCCCTGAAGGGCTTTTTCAAGCTGGTCGCCACCTGGAAGGTGCGCGACGAAGATGCACGGCAACTACTGGGCGGCCTGTCCAACAGCGCTTACTACGACTGGAAGAAAAACCCGGAACGTACGCTGGAAGTCGATTGCATCACTCGCATTTCCTACCTGCTGGGCATTTACAAGGCGCTGCACATCATCTACGGCGACAAGCTCGCCGATGAATGGATCAGCCTGCCCAACAACAACCAGATTTTCGAGGGCCGCACGCCGCTGGCCTATATGCTGGGCGGCGGCCTGCTGGCCATGCAAACCGTGCGCCAATTGCTGGACGCCCGCCGCGGAGGACTGTAAGTGCCGGTCAGCCTTGTTCCGCCTTTAACCGCGCTGCGCCAGTTCGACACCTGCCGTTTGCTGCCCTCCCGCTTTGCGGACGTGGAGGATTCCGTGCTGGCGCCGTTGGCCGACAGCGACGCCCACCTGCGCGACCTGTTCGACCTGGATAACGCCACCAACGCCCGGCTGCGCACGCAGAACGGCGGCGCGGCCGGCATCAATGTCGATGAACTGGTGTTCGGCGTGCCCAACTTCCGCATCGTCAACGCCGCGTTTACCTATGCGCATCCGCAGGGCAGCCGCTTCAACGACGGCCGGCGCGGCGCCTGGTATTGCGCGTTTGACGCCAAGACGGCGCTGGCGGAAGTCAGCTTCCATAAAGCGGTGGAGTATGCGGAAATCAACCGCTTCGACGACAGCGTGCAGTATCAATGCATGCTGGCCGATTTCACCGCCACCTTCCACGACCTGCGCAACCAGCCACGCTACGACGACTGCCTGGCTGCGGACAGCTACGTCGCCTCACAAACGCTGGCCGAACGGCTGCTGGATGGCGGTTCGCTCGGCATCCTCTACCCAAGCGTGCGGCGCAACGGCGGCGTCAACCTGGCCTGCTTCCGCCCTGCCCTGGTGGGCAATGTTCGCAAAGGCGCGGTCTATCGGTTAACATGGCAAGGTAGCCCAGTACCGAAGATAGAAATTATTTAATATGCAAACCAATCCAGACAAAGACACCGAACTCCGCGCCAAAGTTAACCGCGAAACAGCACGCCTGCCGTGGAGCGAGCTGCTGAAGCATTTCGCCCAGGGGAACGTGGTGTGGGTGGCCAATTCGCTGGACCTGGTCGATGTCGCCGTGCGCATCTCGCACGACGACAAGGCCAACATCAGCCAGTGGATGCACTCCGGCCTACTGGCCAAGGTCAACGACCAGCAGGCTGCCGCATGGCTGGAAGCCGACGCGCAGCTGTGGGCCAGCGTGGTCAGCCCCTTCATCCTGGTGCAGGAACAGAAGGCGCTAAACTAACTGCAGCGCCAGCGCGTTGTGGCGCTCAATGATCACCGGCAGGTCGATCGTGCACAGCTTCCCATCGCGCACTACGACCTTGCCGTTGATGATGCTGCAGGCGACATTGGGCGGCGTGCAGAACACCAGCGCCGCCACCGGATCGTGCAGCGCGCCGGCCATGCCGATGCCGTCCAGCCGGAACATGACGATGTCCGCCGACATGCCCGGCCTGATGGCGCCAATGTCGTCGCGGTTTAGCACCTTGGCGCCGCCCAGCGTCGCCACTTCCAGCGCCTGACGCGCGGTCATCGCGTCCGGACCGAATCCCACCCGCTGCAGCAGCATCGCCTGGCGCACTTCGCCCATCATGTGGCCGGCGTCGTTGGAGGCGCTGCCGTCAACACCCAGGCCCACCGGCACCCCACGGTCCAGCATCTTGCGGATCGGTGCGATGCCGGAGGCCAGACGCATGTTCGAGCATGGGCAGTGCGCCACGCCGGTGCCGGTGCGGGCAAACAAGTGGATGCCGTCGTCGTCCAGCCGCACGCAGTGGGCGTGCCAGACGTCAGGCCCTACCCAGCCGCAGTCTTCAGCATATTCGGCTGGCGTCATATTGAATTTTTCACGGCTGTAGGCGATATCGTTGACGTTCTCCGCCAGGTGCGTGTGCAACGACACGCCGAAGCTGCGCGCCATGCGGGCCGATTCCTTCATCAGCTCCTGCGATACCGAAAACGGCGAGCATGGCGCGACGACCACGCGCTGCATCGCGTGGCGGCTGCTATCGTGGTACGTCTCGATCAGGCGCTGCGTGTCTTTGAGGATGGCGTCCTCCTCTTCCACCACGCGGTCCGGCGGCAGGCCGCCTTTCGACTGGCCGACGCTCATGGCGCCGCGTGCGGCGTGGAAGCGCATGCCGATCTTGTGCGCGGCCTCGATGCTGTCATCGAGCTTGCAGTCGTTGGGATAAATGTAGAGGTGGTCGCTGCTGGTGGTGCAGCCGGACAGGATCAGTTCCGCCATCGCCGTCAGCGTCGAGACGTGGATCATTTCCGCCGTCAGGCCCGCCCACAGCGGATAGAGGTTGGTCAGCCAGTTGAACAGCTCACCATTCTGGGCGGCCGGGATGGCGCGCGTCAGGCTCTGGTACATATGGTGGTGGGTGTTGACCAGGCCGGGCATGACCACATGTCCGCTGGCGTCGATGACTTCATCGGCTGTTTGCGGCAGGTCGCCGCTCGCGCCCACCTGTTCGATGACGTTGTCGCGGATGTAGACCGCGCCGTCGGCGATCTCGCGCCGCGCGTGGTCCATGGTAACCAGCACCCGGGCGTTTTTAATCAGGAGTGTCTTGCTCATTTGGCGTAGAGGTAGTTGCAGCTTTGATCGGCGCTGTCGCGGGCCAGGATACGGTCGTACAGGCCAAGGTTTTCCTGCATGGTGCGCGCGACATCTTCGGCCAGCAGCAGGCCGGCGCCGACCTGACGTTCAGCGGCGGCGCGGACGGCGGCCGCATAATCGTCACGCGTTGGGTAGCGCGCCTCCAGGCTAGGCCGTGGATCGCCGGCCGCCATACGCTCCGCCTCGGTGCGGGCGAACGGCACAAAGCTGCCGTCGAAGCGCGAGGTGGCCCAGGCGAAGCCGGTATCCACAGCGCGCAGGTTCCAGCCGGTGTGGGTGCCCAGCGGCGCCTGCAGCTCGACCAGCCGTACGCCGCCTCTGTCGTTGCCGTCGGCGTCCGGCGCTGGCACACGGGTTTCGTAGTCGTCGCCGTGCCTGGGCGGGACGGTGTCGGCGATGCCTTGCGTGGAGAAGCGACGGCCGAAGCCCAGGCGCGGTTCGCGCAGGTTCTGCTCCGGCGGCGTCAGGCCGAAGCCCTTGGGGAAAATGGCGCGGTAATCTGCAACGGTGGTCAGCGTGCCATCGGCCAGCTGCGGGTAGGCGCTGGCGGGCGGCTGTTTGCCGGTGACGGTCCACTCGTCGAGTGCGACGATCAGCGCGCGCATCGGCAAGTAGTGGTCACTGGTCGAGACGCAGGCGGTGAACGGCGCACGTTTGGTGGAGCGGCCGACGTAATGCTGCGCGCCCATGAAGCCATAGATCCGCACATTGTCGGCCGGCGCCACATCGCGCTCGCCATCCGGCGTGGTGGCGATCAGCGAGGCGCCACGGTTCCAGAATTCGGTCGAGGTGTTGGCGTAGATAAGCTTGGGCAGCCTGCCCTGTTTGTCGCGCGCCTTGTCGAGCGTCGATGCTGTGACGCCGGTGACTGGGTCACGCAACGGCGCACTGGTGAACGGGAACGCGTCGGCGGGATAGTCGTGCTCCTCCATCATCGACGGATGACGCGTCGGTTGTGCGAAGCGGCTGTTGAAACCCGCCGAACCGCCTGCACCGGGCACTTGCAGATACGCGCCGCTGAATACCAGCTTGCCGCCCTCATCGACGTTCAGGCCATCATGCAGCATGCGGCCGATGACGCGGCCGGACTGGCTGATGCCAAACATCAGGACGTTGCGCGGTACGGCGGCGTTTTCAAACGGGTGATCGCGGAACCACGACAGCAAATCGCGGATGCCGGCCAGACCGGCGCCGGTGACGTACGGGTCTTTCGCCACATAGGTTAGTTCATAGATGGTGTCGGGCTGAAAGCCGCCATCGAGCTGCATGCGGCCAGGACCGCCCTTCAGTTCAGGCGCCATAAAACGCCAGGCGCTGCGGGCGATGAGACGGCGCTTGTCACCCGGACGCGCGCGCGCGGTCAGCTGTGCATGTGGATCGTTGGGCGTTGCTGGTTCGTAGGTCAGACCGCGCATGCCAGCGTAGGTGACAGCATCGGTTGGTGCGTTGACAGTAAATTCGTTCTGCACCCTGCCCTTGACGCCTTTCGCGACGGGCGGCGCAAACACCAGCGGCCGCGGCGCAGGAGTGCCGGCGGCGGCTGGCGAGGATGGCGCCACGTCCCACGTCCACGCGGAGAACAGCAGCGAAAAGCCGTGCCGCATCAGGAAGCCGTCGCCGGCGTCAGCTGCGGTGGCTGGATCGTTTTGCGCAGGACTGCGGCCGTTTACTTGCCCGAGGATGGCGATGTTACCGCGATTGTTCACATCATAAAGCAAGGTGGTGGGCTGCGCGCCCGCAGGCCGCAGCAGCACGAACTCGCTGGAGAACAGCACGCGGCCTTGCTTGTCGCGCGGCGCGCGCTTCAAATCAACGATGGATGCGTTGGCCGCCGCCCTGGGATCAAGCGCGTAGTACGCGATGCCGCGTATCTTTTCATAGCCGCCATAGTCGCCGAAGGCGACGCCCGGCGCGAACGGCGTGCGTTCCAGCACCTCGATGCGCTCGACGGCGCCCTGGGCGGCACTAACCACCGCCAAGGCAGCCAAGACGGCGGACATGCATCGCCAGGGAAAGCGGTGTAGCTTGGGCAGGCTCATAAAAAATATGCTGGACAGTTGGACTGTCCAGCATATTAGCAGAGCCGGTTAGTTCGACAGCAGCAGACTAGCGATGATGCCGGTGGTGATCGCCACCAGCACATAATCGCCGCCGGTCTGAACCCAATGATAGCCACGCGGTGGCGCGCTCAGACGGTGACCGCGCCAGTCATCGACCACGTACTGGCGGTTGCGATATTCAGGTGGCAGACGGCCGCCCTTGCGCAGATCATGACGCGGACCGGCGCCGCGGTCGTCACGGCGGTTGTCGTGATTATCGGCACGGCGGTCGTCATGACGATCATTCTGTTGGTAATCGGCGCGATCGTTACGGCGCTCGTCGGATCGGCTGAAATCCGGGCCGCCACGACGGTCGTCGTCACGGTGGCGGTCTTGCGCCGAAGCCGCGCCAGTGACGCCAATAAAGGCTGCCAGCACGGCAGCGGTAATCAGTTTGTGGTTCATTTTGAACTCCTAGTCATTGCTTCGATAGGAATCAGCTTACACCTGGACCGACAAACTGTTCTGTACGCTAGCGAACGTTGCTCAGGTCGGGGTATCGACGTCGTCCCACTCGCGGTCTTCAAAACGCACCAGCCAGTTCAGGGCGTGGTGACGCTCCTGCAACACGCCATCGTTGATGCCGGCCGGCGCCGGCGTTTTCTTCAGAATGGCCTGGCGGCTGGCCCAGTGCAGGCGGTAATGCAGGTCGAGCGCATCGAGGATCTCGCCCGGCGCGCGCGCCACCGGCTGCTTGCGCAAGCCTTCCGTGCCACGGTCGATGACGGTGCTGGATATCGACGCCACATCGCAAATGGCATCGGCGAACGGCAGCGCCTCTTGCAAACCGAGTGCCCATTGCAGCACCAGGATCGCTTCGTAACGCCACAGGAATTGGGTGATTTCCTGTTCGCTGGGCGTGTCTTGCGCCAGGAAGGCGCGTTCGGCGTCGGTCAGCGCGGCGAAGGCCGGCGGGAAGCGTTGCTGCAAATCGGCCACCGTGATCGGCGTCTTGCTGGTCAGCGATTCGGCGCGGATGGCGACCACGAACAGGGCCAGCATGCGGCGCAGGATGTCTTCCGGCGCGCGCAGGCGCAGCTCCGGCTCGGACACCAGCGGCGGCAGGTCGGCCGGCACGTCGATTTTCAGCGCGGCCAGTTGCGCGTCGGAGCGCGCCTTGCGCTGCCAGGCTTGCGGCGGATAGGGCATCACGGCGGGCGTCACCGCGCCGACACCGGCTTCGGCATCCTCGCCAGAAGCGGCCAGCAGCATGCGACCTTGCGGATCGCGCACCGTGCCGTCCTGCATGAACAACAGCGCGTTGGCGCTTTCCGCCCACGCGTGGAACGCCGCCATATCGGCCGGATCGACGGCAAAGCTCAGATGATGCTGCACGCGTTGCAGGTGGCGGATCACGTGATAGCGGGTGCGCGTCATTCCGCCGCCGTTTTGTTCGGCCAGATAGTGCATAAAACCGTTCAGGTGCGGCGCCAGTTCGGCGTCGCTGATGTCACGGCGGCCGTTCAGCACATGCGGGAACGCCGGCTTGGGCAGGTCGCCGACGGTGCAGTAGGCATTGAGCAGGATGTGGTTGCTGATGTCCTTCGGAGAGAACAGCTGCTTCAGTCGATTGAGCATAATTAGTTATCTTTTAACGCATATCCAGCGCGCGGCGACGGCGCGGCGGCGGAAATGCCTGGTCCAATGCGGCCAGATCGCCGGCGGAAAGCTCGATCTCGGCCGCGGCGCGGTTGGCGCGCAAGTGTACAGGATCGACGGCCTTGGGGATAGCGATCACGCCATCCTGATGCAGCACCCAGGCCAGCGCGATCTGCGCCGGCGTGACGCCATGGGCGTCGGCCACCGCCTTGAGGCCGGGGTTGGCCAGCAACGCGGCCTGTTCGCGGCCATGTGTTTCCAGCGGCGAGTAGGCCATGATGGGCAGCTGGCGTTCGCGTGCCCACGGCAGCAGGTCGAACTCGATGCCGCGCTTCATCAGGTTGTACAGCACCTGGTTGGTGGCGGGAGCGCCGTAGGCTAGCGATTCCTCCAGGTTCTCCAGGTCGAAGTTGCTGACGCCGTAGGCCTTGATTTTACCGGCCTGCCTGAGCGCCTCGAAGCCGTCGAAGGTTTCGGCCAGCGGGTGGTGGCCCTGCCAGTGCAGCAGGTACAGGTCGATGGCGTCGACCTTCAGGCGGCGCAAGCTGCGTTCGCAGGCTTCCTGCACGCCCTCGAAGCTGGCGTTGTGCGGATAAACTTTGCTGACGATGAAGGCCTGGTCGCGGCGGCCGGCGATGGCTTCGCCCACCACTTCCTCGGCGCCGCCCTCGCCGTACATTTCGGCGGTGTCGATCAGGGTCATGCCCAGGTCGAGGCCCAGTTGCAGCGCGCGTACTTCGTCCTGCCGGCGTGCGGCCTGCTCGCCCATATTCCATGTGCCCTGCCCCAGCGCCGGCACCTCCCGTCCGGCCATCTTCAGCGTCTTCATACGGTCTCCCATTTCGTCGAACCGACAGTATAAAAAAAATCCGGCGCCTAGGGGCGCCGGATTCTCTGGGCTAACGACGATTAAGGCAGCTTGCTCAGCGTGGCCGTGGCGTCGATCAGGCCAAAGCCGTCATACACGCTCCATAGCTTGGACGCCGCCGTGCCGGCGACCGAATAAGGCGGCACGCGGGCTGGCGCAGAGGTCTGCAACAGGCTCTTCAGCTGTTTTGGCGGCAGCTTGCCAGGACCACCGGCCTTTTGCAGCAGCAGCGCCGCAACACCGGCAGCGTGCGGTGCAGCAGCGCTGGTGCCGAAGAAGTTAGGTCGGCCATTGCCTTCGAAATCCTGGCCAGGATAGAAGAAGGTGGTGTCGCCGCCGTCCGGTGCGGCCAGATCGGGCTTTTTGCGGGTTTCCGCCACGGCCAGGCGGTTGCCATCAGCGTCCAGCGCGATCACCACCGGGCCTGGGCTGCTGAACGGTTCCAGCACTGGCTTGTATGGCGATACCTGCGTCGCCGGATAGGTGTAGCGGTAGGCCGCCACGCTGTTGGCGTTGGCGGCGGCGCTATGACCGAAGGTGGTCGGGCTGGTGTTGACCGCGAACGGGCCCCCGTCAAAGCCGTCGAAGTTGACCAGGCGCACGCGGGTGGCGCTTTGGGCGCCGGCGCTGGTGCGGCCGATCATGACGCGCAACGAGTTCAGGCTGCCGCCGCCGGACAGGCTGATGTACTCCATACCGTTGTCGGTAGCGATGTTGTTGCTGGCGAAGGTGAATACGCAGTTGCCGGCATCATCAAAGAGGTACAGATTCAGGTCGGTGCTGACGGCGCCGGCGTAGAACGGATCATCCCACTGCAGGACCAGGCGCGAGCCGGCCGACGTGTAGTTGATGCGCTGGACATAGTTGCCGCCGCCGAAGTCCAGCCAGCCGCCGCCGACGTTGGCCTTGGTCGAGCCGGACGATGGCGAGCTGGTGCAGGTAGCGGCCGATGCCAGCTTGATGTTGCCGAGGTTGGCCGGCGCGGTCGAGAAAGTGGCGTTCGGCACGTCGATGGCGCCGCCACCACCGGCCGCGCCCTGGTTGCCGGCCGACGAGAAGTAGCTGACCTGCTTGCCCGGCAGCGTGGTGCTGGTGACCACATCGTTGACCGCCTGCGCCACCTGGCCATCCGAGAAGAACGGCTCGTCAAAGTAGAACACGTCGTCGACGATGACGTCGGCGCGACAGCTGGCGTGGGTGCGCAGCGTGCGGATGTTGTCGGCAAACGCGGCCTCGCCGTCGAAGGCGGTGGCAAAGCACAGGTCGGCGGCCGGGGCCACGTCCTGCACGATCTGCATCATGGCGCGGCCTTCGTCGGTATTGCCGGCGTCGACCAGGTCGATCACGAATTTCGGCGTGCGCAGGTCGCCGCTGGCGATGTCGGTGGCGGCACGGATGCTGGTGAAGCTGGCCGGCGAACCATCATACGAGTCCGACAGCACGCCAACAGTAATGCCGGCGCCGGTGATGCCGGCGGCGTTGGCTACGTCCGAATGCAGCACCTTGGCGCCCTGCGAGGTGGTCACGCCGATATTGCGTTGCGGGCGCAGCGACAGTTTCATCACGCGCAGGCCGCTGATGGCGGCCAGGCCTTCGATCTGATTGGTCGGCACATAGGCCGACACGGCGCCATGGCGGAATGCCTTATTCACGCCGGTGACGTTGGCGCCGGCCGCTTTCAGGCTGGCAACTACGCTGTCGAGCGAATTCTGGCCATCCAGGTAGATATCGACCAGCACGCGGCCGCTACGGTCGGTCAGGCCGTCGTAGTTGGCTTGCAGGCCGTTGGTGACGGTCTGACGGGCGGCGGCCGGGGTTTTCTGCTTGTCCAGCAGGTCGGACAGGCCGGCGTCGAGTTTAGCGTGTTGGGCCTGGACCAGGCCGGTAGCGCCAGCCAGCAGCAGCGCCAGTAATGGAGTGATGTGTGCGGTTTTCATGGATCTCATCTTCACAATCGTATGTTGAACGAATTCAGACTTGCGAACGGCGGCGACGACGTGCCGCCACGCCCACCAGGCCCAGGCCGGCCATCAGCATGCTGATGGTGGCCGGTTCCGGCACCGGCGCGGCATTGGCGTAAGCGCCTTGCAGCTTGATCTCATAGGCATCGCCCTCCTGGCTCTCGCTCTGCCAGCCGGTCAGGGTGCCGCCGTTGATCGGCAGGACCTGGTCCTTGCCGATCAGGCTGCCAAAGATCGGGCCGGTGGAACTGACCGGGGTATAGCCGGCGCCGGCGATACCCAGGTAGTAATAGCCGGTGGAGATGACGTTTTTGGTGATGGTAATGGTAGAGGTCGGGCCCACGTTCGGATCGTCGTCATTGGCAACTACACCGTGGCCAGCGCTGTCGAACAGGAACAGCGCGGTGTCGAAGTTGTTGGTGTTAAAGGCCGACGCCGTGGTGGTGGCGCTGAAGGTGGTGCCGGCGTACAGGTAGACGCGGAACAGATCGGCGTAATCGGTGGCCGAGGTGGTCAGCAGCGAACCGCTGATGGTGGAAATCACGCCCGTGGAAAAGGTCTGGGCAGAGCCGAGCAGTTGACCGGCGTCGCCGCTCTCGGTCACTGTGCCAGCGTGGGCAGCGCCCACCGCCAGCGTCATCAAGGTAGCGCCAGCCAGGGTGCGCAGCGATTGTTTAAAGCGAATCTGTTTAGTCATCACTCTGTCCTATGTGTGTACGAAATTGAAATACAAATGACTCTTTTGCATATCATTTGTGCAACCAATTCTATACTGAATTGCAAGTCAGATTGAAAACTTTTCAACAATAATTATTTTGTCGTAAAAACAACTAAGGCTGCTCATTGCATGTTGACAGCCTCATCCATTTATGACACCGCATCACGCTTTACAGCTTGCGTCAATTCCCCGTTCAGGGCGGTGAACAAGATGTCCATGCCGGCGCAATATATCTGGTCGATCTCGGACACCCGCAGGAACGGCATGACCTCGGTGATGCGGGGGAACTCCTCTGGCGAATAGAAGTTTTCCAGGATGATGGGGGTGGCGTCCGGCTGCTTGGCGCGGCTGCCGACCTCGGCAACGCCGGCGCCGACGGTAAAGTTCGCCATCAGCCGATAATAGCGGCCGCTTTGCTCCGGGCTCAGTCCGGCCTGGTGGAACAGCAGCAGCAGTTGCTCGTAAAATTCCAGCGCCTGCTGCGTACGGAAGCGCCGCGAGACCATGCTCAGGAAGGCATGCGGATGCTCGATGGCGATGGTGCGCAGCGCGTCGAAAGTACGGCGCACGCGTTCCAGCGGCGTGCCGTCGGGCGTCAGGCGCGAGGCGACGTTGGCCAGGATGATGTCCAGGATGCCGTCCAGCAGCTCGGCCTTATTGCGGAAATGATGGTACAGCGCCATGGCCTCGACACCCAGCATGCCGCCCAGCTTGCGCATGCTGAGCTGATCGATGCCCTGCTCGTCAATCAGCGTCAGGGCGACCTGGGCGATGCGATTGCGGTCCAATGGTTCGGCCTTGGCTTTGGCGCTCTTCTTTTCAGCTGTCATTGATTGTTTTTTGCAGTGTAGTGTATGACCTTATGAATCACATTATCGCATTAGAAAGGACGCGTTAGCAGTGCCTCAACATATCCCCGAACCGGCCGACCTGGAGTTGTCCGACTTGATTGAAGTGAACGCACGCCTGGCGCTGTTTGCTGCGGCGCCAGCGGACTTCGCGTGCCTGGCCGTTCAGGTGCCCGGTACCGCCGCGACGCTGATGCGCGTGCCAGCCATGCCTACCCCGGCCATGAACCGGGTGGTCGGTCTGGCCGGCGGCAGCGCCCTGACGGACCAGACGCTGGCCTGGATCAGGCAGACGTTTGCCGACGGAGGCATCGGCGAGTTCTGGCTGCATGCCTGGGACTTGCCGGCCGACGCCGCGCTGCAAGCCGGTTACGCGGCGCGCGGCTGGCAGCCAGACGAGCAAGCGGCCTGGGTCAAGCTGCTGTGCGACCTGGACGGCCCGCTGCCGGCGCCGCGACCGCATTTAGGGCTGAAGGTGCGCCAAGCCCACGCCGACGAGACGCTGTTGAGCGGCGATATCGTCTGCCGCAGCTTCGGCATGGCGCCGGCGCTGGCGCCGTGGATGGGCGCCGTGGTGGGCCGCCCAGGCTGGCAGGTGTATTTCGCTTGCGACGCCAACGGCGTGCCAGTGGCGTCGGCCGCGCTGTTTATCGACGGCCCGCATGCGTGGCTGGGCATGGGCGCCACCTTGCCCGAGGCGCGCCAGCAGGGATGCCAGCAAATGCTGCTCGCCGCGCGTCTGGCGGCGGCCAAGGCGGCCGGCTGCACCGTCGCCGGCATCGAGACGGAAGCGCCGCCCGCAGGCGAAACCCGGCACTCGCTGAACAATATCCGTCGCGCCGGTTTCCGGGAGGTTGGATGGCGATTCAACTATCGCTGCCAGGTGAGCGACTTTACAGTGTAAGCTCGATCATGTATTCTGCGGTTTTTACACTGTAAAGTTAAGATAGGAGTCGCAATGGATCGTCGTCATTTTCTTACCACTAGCGCCGCCACCGTGGCGGCCGGCGCCGCTTCTACAGCCGTCGCTGCCGCCACCCGTAGCAGCGCGCCGAGCGACCAGATCACCGTCAGCAAGCCAGACGGTCTGAATCCGCCGGGCGTCCGCACCGCTGGCGTCAAGATGGTGCCGGTGGTCGGCGGCAAGTACAAAGTGTGGACCAAGAAAATCGGCAGCGGCCCGGTCAAGGTCTTGCTGCTGCATGGCGGCCCGGGCTTTACGCACGAATACCTGGAGGCGATGGAGTCGTTCCTGCCGCAGGCTGGGATCGAGATGTATTACTACGACCAGCTTGGCTGTGGCAATTCCGATCAGCCGGACGATCCGGCGCTGTGGACGCTGCCGCGCTATCTGGAAGAAGTCGAGGAAGTGCGGATTGGACTGGGGCTGGACAACTTCGTGCTGTACGGCCACTCGTGGGGCGGCGTGCTGGCAATCGAGTACGCGCTGCATCACCAGCGTCATCTGCGCGGACTGGTCATCTCGAATATGACCGCCGGCATCCAGTCGCTGTTGCAGCATCTGGAGGTCATCAAGCGGCAGCTGCCGCCGGAGATCCAGGTCAAGCTGCAGGCGCTGGAAGCGGCGCAAGCCTACGATGCGCCCGAATACGAGCAGATCATGATGGAGCACCTGTATCCCAAAGTTATCTGCCGCACCACGCCGTGGCCGGATGCGGTGGAACGGGTGTTCCGCCATGCCAATCAGAAGATCTACAACCAGATGCAGGGTAAAAGCGAGTTCCTCGTCACCGGCAACCTGAAGGATTGGGAGCGCTGGGATCGCCTGCATGAAATCAAGGTGCGCACGCTGACCATCGGCGCCAAGTACGACGAAATGGATCCGCAGGACATGAAGAAGATGGCCACCATGATGCCGCGCGCCACCTCGGTGATTTGCGAGGAAGGCAGCCATCTGTGCATGTGGGATGCGCAGGCCTATTACTTCGAGCACCTGCTCAAATTCCTCAAGACCGTCTGATTCCGTGGTCAGTGGCCGCCACCAAGGTAGGCGGCGATGACCTTGGGATCTGTTTTGAGGCTCTCGGCCGGCCCGTGGACGGAGATATGGCCATTCTCCAGCACATAGCCATAGTCGGCGACGTTGAGCGCGGCGGCGGCGAATTGTTCCACCAGCAGCATGGTGACGCCTTCCGCTTTCAGGCGCTGGATGATGCGGAACACCTCCTCCACCAGGATCGGCGCCAGGCCCATCGACGGTTCGTCCAGCAGCACCACGTCGGGATTGAGCATGACCGCGCGCGCCATGGCCAGCATTTGCTGTTCGCCGCCGGATAGCGTGCCGGCGAGCTGGTGCTGGCGTTCCTTCAGGCGCGGGAACAGTTCCAGCGCTTTTTCCAGGTCGCGCTGGATGTCGCCTTTGGGCCGCGCGCGGGTGAAGCGCGGGAAGGCGCCCAGCAGCAGGTTGTCGGTAACGCTCATGGAGGCGAACACGCGCCGCCCTTCCGGCGAATGCGCCAGCCCGGCGCGGGCGATCTGGTGCGAGTCGCTGCCGGTGATGTCCTTGCCGGCCAGCGTGACTTTACCGCTCTTCGGCTTGAGCATGCCGGAGATGGCGCGCATTGTGGTGGTCTTGCCGGCGCCGTTGGAGCCGATCAGGGTGACCAGTTTCCCTTTCGGCACCTCCAGCGAGATGCCGTGCAGGACGTCGACTTTGCCGTAAGCGGCGTGCAGGTTGGTGATCGAGAGCATGTGGTGTCCTTGTCAGTGCGCCGTGGCGCCAGCGCCGCCGTGTTCTTCGCTGCTGCCGCCCAGGTAGGCTTCGATCACTTTCGGATCGCTTTGCACGGCGGCCGGTTTGCCTTCGGCGATTTTCTGGCCGAAGTCCAGCACCGTGACGGTGTCGGACAAGGCCATCACCACGTCCATGTGGTGCTCAATCAGGATGATGGTGATGCCGTGGTCGCGGATCTTGCGAATGATGGCCATCAGTTCCTTGATGTCGGGCGCGGTCAGGCCGGCGGCCGGTTCGTCCAGCAGCAGCAGGCGCGGGCTAAGGCCAAGCGCGCGGCCGATTTCCAGCAGCCGCTGTTTGCCGTACGGCAGGTTGCGCGCCTCTTCGCCTGCCAGGTCGGACAGGCCGACGAATTCGAGGATGCTGGCGGCCCGCTGGCGCGCGCCCTGCTCTTCGCGCCTATAGCGCGGGGTTTGCAGCATCACGTCCAGCACGTTCGAGTGGAAGGTGTTGTGCAGGCCGACCAGGACGTTTTCGGTGGCGGTCATTTCGCCGAATAGCTGGACGTTCTGGAAGGTGCGGGCGACGCCGCCCAGCGCGATCTCGGACGGCGTGCGGCCGGAAATAACGGCGCCGGCAAAGGCAACCTTGCCGGCGGTGGGTTTGTAGATCCCGGTCAGCACGTTCATCATGGTGCTCTTCCCGGAACCGTTGGGGCCGATCAGGCCGTGCACCGCACCCTGGGCGACATTCAGGTTGACCTGGTTAAGCGCTTTGAGGCCGCCGAACTGCATCAGGATCTGGTCGACGGACAGCAGCGTGTCGCCGTCCTTGCCGCCTTGCGCGCGCGGGAACGGTTCGGCGCCGGCGCCTGATGCCAGCGGCTGCGCATGCACACGCGCCCTGCCCAGCAGTCCTTGCAGGAAGCCGACGATACCGTCCTGCAGGTAGTAGACGACGAACAGTGTCATCAGACCGAAGATGGTCAGGCGCCAGTCGACGATATTTTCCAGCTTGAAGGAGAACGCCGCCATGCCGATGACGGCGACCAACGGCACGGCGACGCTGCGCGCAGTGGCGCGCTGGCGGACGATGGCCAGTGCGGCGCCGATCACGCCCAGCACGGCGGCCACCACGGCAATCTTGCGGAACAGGTCAATGTCGGCCAGCAGGCTGGGCAGCATGACCACGATCAGCGCGCCGATCAGCGCGCCGGAGCGGGTCTTGCGGCCGCCCATGATGACCGCCAGCAGGAACAATATAGTCAGCTCGAAGGTGTAGGTGCTGGGGTTGATGTACTCCTCCGAATACGCGTACAGGCTGCCGGCCAGGCCGGCGAAGCCGGCGCTGATGATGAAGGCATAGACCTTGTAGCGGTAGACCGAAACGCCCATGCAGTCGGAGGCGATCGGGCTGTCGCGCAGCGCTTCGAAGGCGCGGCCCAGGTTGGATTTGAGGATGCGGTGGACCACGATCAGCGAGATCACCATCAGCGCCGCCACCATGTAGTAGTACTGCACTTCATCCAGCTTGGCGCCGAACAGCATCGGCTTGGCGATCTTGATGCCCATCGGGCCTTCGGTGAGGAAGGTCATTTCGTTGATCAGGATCTGGATGATGGTGCCGAAGGCCAGCGTGACCATCGCCAGGTAGGGCCCCGTGACGCGCAGCGCCGGCAGCGCGAGAATGGCGCCGAACACTGCCGCGCCGATCACGCTGGCCGGGATCGCGATCCAGAACGGCGCGCCAAGCTTGAACACCACCACGCCGGTGACATAGGCGCCGATGCCGAACAGGCCGGCGTGGCCCAGCGACACCTGGCCGGTGTAGCCGACCACGATGTCGAGGCCAAATAATAGTATGGCGTAGATCAGAATCGTTTCGAATAGATGGATATAGTAAGGATTAGGAATCAGCACCGGATACAGCACCAGCACCGCCAGTCCCACCACGCTTGCCGCGACGATCGTCTTATTCATGGGTCAGACCTTTTTGATGGCGGCTTTGCCGAACAGCCCGGACGGCTTGACCGCCAGCACCAGCAACAGCAGCACCAATCCCGGCACGTCCTTGTAGCCGGTGGAGATGTAGTAGCCGGCGGTGGTTTCCGTGATGCCCAGTATCAGCCCGCCGACGATGGCGCCGACGCCGGAGGTCAGGCCGCCGATGATGGCGACCGCGAAGGCTTTGAGACCGAGCGAGGCGCCCATGGTGGCGCCGGTCAGCGTCAGCGGCGCTACCAGCACGCCCGCGAACGCGGCCACCGCCGACGACAGCGCGTAGGAAAAGGTGATCACGGCGCGGGTATTAATCCCCATCAGGCCGGCCGCGTCGCGGTCGTTGGCGGTGGCGACGACGGCCTTGCCGTAGATCGATTTGCGGTTGAAAATCTCCACCGCCGCCATGATGGCCAGCGCGCCGACCACCACTGCGATCTGCATCGGCTGAACGTTGGCGCCCAGGATATCGATCGGCGCCGATGACAGCGGCGACGGGAACGTCAGGTCGTCCTTGCCCCAGATGTTTTCGGCGACGTTCTTGAAGATGATGGCCAGCGCGATGGTGGACATGATCCAGCCGAATTCGGATTTGATCTTGATCGCCGGCCGCACGCCGATCCACTCGACCAGCATGCCTTGCAGCGCGCCAAACACGATCACCAGCGGAATCATCAGCAGGTAGCTCATGTAGGGGCCGCCGTGGATGGTGCCGACCAGGCTCAGCCCGACCAGGGCGCCAAGCATCAGCGACTCCCCCTGGCCGAAGTTGAGTGTGCCGGAGGTGGCGAAGGTGAGCTGGTAGCCGAAGGCGATGACGGCGTAGATCATGCCCAGCGCGATGCCGCTGAACACCAGTTGCAACAGAATTTCCATGGTAAGCCCCCTGGACGACAAGAAAATGGCCAGGCTTGCTGCCGGAACGGCACAAGTCTGGCCACAGTGGCGCGATGCGGCCTTGCTGGCTTACTTGGCCAGCACCACTTTGCCGTCTTTGACTTCGCCGAAGACGGTGGTCTGGGCGTTGATGGCTTCGTGGTTGTCCTTGCTGTACGGTTTGTCGTAAGTGGTGACGACGCCGTCGACTTTTTCGCTCAGGTTCTCCAGCGCGGCCTTGACTTTGGGGCCGTCGGTGCTGCCGGCCTGCTTGATGGCGGCGGCCAGCAGGTAGATCGAGTCGTAGCCCTGCGCGGCCGACACCGGCGACGGCATGCGGCCTTGCGGCGGGTTGTAGGCTTTGACGTAAGCGTCGATGAAGGCTTTGCGTTTCGGCGTGTTGGGGTCCTGGATGAAGGTCTGCGGCATGCGGGTGCCGTTGCCGTTCTTGCCGGCGTTGTCGATGAAGTTGGCCATCGACAGGGTCCAGCTGCCGATCAACGGCACTTTCCAGCCCAGTTTTTCCATGCCGTTGGCGATCTGCGCCAGCTCAGGGCCAATGCCGTAGGTGAGCACGACGTCGGCGCCGGCCTGCTTGGCTTTGAGCAGCTGGGCGGTCATGTCGACGTCCTTGATGTTGTACTTTTCGACGGCGACGGCTTTCATGCCGCGCGCGGTCAGCACTTTCTCCAGGTCTTCGCGGCCCAGCTGGCCGTAATTGGTGGAGTCGGCCAGGATCGCGACCTTTTTGAATTTGCGATTATCGACCGCTTCCTTGATGATCATCTGCGACTGGATCTGGTCGTTGGCGGAGTTGCGGAAGATGTAATTGTCCGGCTGATCGGCGAACTGCTTGGTGATGATGGAGCCGGTGGCGACGTTGTTCATGACCGGGATCTTGGCGTCCTGGTAGAAGCGCTGCGAGGCCAGCGCGACGCCGGTGTTGATGTAGCCGACGGTGGCCACGACTTTTTCTTTGTTGATCAGTTCCTGGGCGATCTGCACGCCGCGTTCGGGCTTGGCTTCGTCGTCGCGTTCGATCAGCTGGATTTGCCGGCCGAGGACGCCGCCTTTGGCGTTGATGTCGGCTACCGCCAGTTTGACGCCGTCGCGCATCGACACGCCCATCGGCGCGGAGCCGCCGGTGAACGGACCGGCGACGCCGATCTTGATGGGTTCCGCCGCCAGCGCGGATGCCGAAAAACCGAGTGCCAGACCTGCTACAAGCATGTTCAACTTGAAGTTCATGTGCCATCTCCTGTTATACAACGATTTTTATCGTAGTCGTACGCTGGATAGTCGCCCCATCGGAAACCCATTGTAGGTTAGTAGAACTTCATCAGCAACAGATAGCTGTGCGGCATCGCAACAAGCCGCAGCGGCGGCCTGGCGTTGGATTAGCGGCAGATTAGCGGCTGGCGCCGGCCAGCTTGAGGGCGCGGTTGGCGAAGCGCATCTGGGTTTCGGCCAGCGCTTCATTGCGCTCGAAGCCCATGGAACCGTCGCGCAGGCCGATGGCCATGGCCATCACGGCTTCCGGGTAGTCGAGGTCGGCGGCTTTTTCGATCCAGCGGCGGGCCGCCAGTTCGTCGCGCTTGACGCCGTCGCCAGCGAGGTAGAGTTTGGCCAGCGCGAACATGGCGGCAGGGGTTTCGCGGTTGGCGGCGAATTGCAGCCAGTGGGCGGCGGCCGGCATGTTGCGCGCGACCGCCATGCCGTTCTGGTACATCATGCCGAGGTAGTAGGCGGCCATTGGGTCGCCTTTTTGCGCGGCGCCGCTGAACAGCTGGAAGGCGCGCGGCAGGTTGGCCGGCGTCTGGTCGCTGCCGCGCAGGCACTGGCGTCCCTCTTCCACGGGGCTGGCCGGCGTCGACCGGGACAGCGGCGGGCCAATCGATGCCGCACCGGCCGGCGCCAGGCTGGCGGCGAGCGCAGCAAGGATGACGGGGACGATGAAAGCGCGGCGCACGGTCTTCATTTGCTCAGGTCGATGCCGTAGAGGGCGAAGCCTTTGCCGCCGCCGTCGTCGGCTTTCAGCTGGCTGACGTTGGCCAGGCCGGCGGCGCGGGCCAGCTCCAGCTGGTTGGGCGCGGAGTGGAACACCACCGGGCCTTTGACGGCGGCCGGGGCAAAACGCCAGCTGCGCGTGGCGCCGTTGTTTGCGCGCGTCAGTTGGCCGGTATGCTTGATGTAGGCGATCAGCACGTCGCGGCTGGAGTCCGGCGCGGCGATGACGGTACGGCTGCCATCCAGGCCGGGGAAACCGCCGCCACCGCTGGCGCGGTAGTTGTTGGTGGCGATCAGGAATTCCTGCGTCGGCGACAGCGGCGCACCTTTGTAGTGCAGGCCGACGATGCGCTGGCCGACCGGCTGGGTGACGTCGATCTGGTAGCGGATGTCGGCATTGGTCAGCATGTCGAAGTTGAAGCCGGCAAAGCCGGTGTTGACCAGCTCCTGCGGCGCGCTGCTGGCCGGGTCGATGCGGTTGAAGCGCTCGGCGGATTTTTCCAGCCAGGCTTTCAGCTGGGCGCCGTTGAGTTTGACGGCGTGCAGCGCATTCGGGTACAGATACAGGTCGGCGGCGTTGTTGAGCGCCACCGCACCCGGCTTGACGTCGGTGTAGTCGGCCACGCCGGCGGCGCCGGTCTTGAACGGCGACGCCATCGACAGCACCGGCAGCGCGGCGTACTGCGGCAGGTTGGCCTTGACGTAGTCGCGTACGTAGGCGGTCTGCGCCTGGTTGACCAGTTCGATGGCGCTGATGTCGCCGACGTCGGCGAAGTAGCTGGTCATGCGGAAGTCGCTGGTGCCGACCGGCGTTTGCACGTAGCGGATGGTGGCGGCGTGTTCGCTGCTCACCAGCGCGGCGATGGCCGGGTCGGCGGCGACGTAGCTGCCGTCGGCCTGTTTGGTGCTGCGCGCTTCGACCGTGGTGCGGCGCTTGTCGACTACCCAGCGGCTGCCGTCATAGGTCAGGTGCAGGCCGATCACGCCCAGGTGCTTGCCCCACAGGTTGGCCATCACGGCCGGCACGCCGTAGATGGTGCCGTTGACTTTGTCGACGCCCGGCAGGTTGAAGCCGGCGCGCTGGCTGGCGGCGTCCGGGAATGGCAGGTGTTCGTGGCCGATCAGCAGCGCGTCCACGCCCGGCACCTGCGCCAGGTAGTAGTTGGCGTTTTCCATTTGCGGCGTGTACGGGGCGCCATCGACGCCGCCGTGCGAAACGGCGACGATCAGGTCGGCGCCTTCGGCGCGCATCTGCGGGATGTATTTTTGCGCGGTTTCGCGCACGCCTTCGGCGTAGACCTTCCCTTCCAGCCAGCGCTTGTCCCACGACAGCACGCCCGGCGGCGTGAAGCCGATCACGCCGACCTTGATGGTGGCGCGCAGCGGTTTGCCTTCCGGGCCGGTGGCGATGATCTCGCGGGTCAGGATGCGGTATGGCGCGAACAGCGGCTGTTTGGTCTTGGCGCTGTAGATATTGGCCAGCACGATGGGGAAGTCGGGACCGGCGCAGCGCGGCGCGTCAGCAGGTACGCCGTCGACGTCGAAGTGGCTGGCGGTGACCTGATTCAGGTAGGCCAGGCCGTAGTTGAATTCGTGGTTGCCGATGCCGGCGATGTCGACCTTCAGCTGGTTCATGGCCTTGTAGATGGCCAGCGTGTCGCCGCAGGCCACCGGCTGGACCAGCGCCTGATAGTCGGCCAGCGCCGTGCCTTGCAGGGCGTCGCCGTTGTCGATCAGCAGATTGTTCGGGTATTCGGCGCGCGCCTGTTTGATCAGCGTGGCGGTGCGTTCCAGGCCGAGGGCGGGATCGGCCTGCAGCTTGTAGTAATCATAACTGAGCACATTCGCGTGCAGGTCGGTAGTCTCTAGCAGCGCCAGCGTGGCCTGCGCCCCGGCGCGCGGGCCGTTATTGAACGGGAAGCCGGCGCAGCCGGCAAGCAGCAGGGGCAGAGCGAGGTAGACGAGACGCATGGGCTGGGCGAATTGGGCGAAATAGCGAATTTACAGGCTGCAGCATTCTATCTGGTTTTCGGCAAATATTGTGGCAAAAATGGCAGCATTGCGCGCGCGAAGCGGCCGGCGGCGCGCGGCACTGGGAGAGCCGGCCCGGCTAGCGTATAATTCAGGGTTTGATTTCAGCCTAAGAGAAGAAGAAAACCATGGAAGCCGAACGTATCAACGCCCTCACCTCACTGCTCGCCGATCTGACCACGCGCGAAGCCGAACTTCGGAGGTATCTTTGACTTCGATCGCAAGTCGGAGAAACTGGAACAAGTAAACGGCGAGCTGGAAGATCCAGCCGTCTGGAACGACCCGAAAAAGGCCCAGGACCTGGGCAAAGAGAAAAAATCGCTGGAAGCCATCGTCTTCTCGCTGACCAAGGCTGACGCCGACCTGAAAGACATGGCCGACCTGGTCGCCATGGCCAAGGAAGAAGGCGACGACGACACGCTGGAAGCGCTGATCCTCGACGCCGAGGAAGTGCGCAAGGTCATCGAAGGCATGGAGTTCCGCCGGATGTTCAACAATCCGATGGACCCGAACAACTGCTTCGTCGACATCCAGTCCGGCGCCGGCGGCACCGAAGCCCAGGACTGGGCCTCGATGCTGCTGCGCCAGTACACCCGCTATTGCGAACGCAAGGGCTTCAAGGTCGAGATCATGGAGCAGTCGGACGGCGAGGTGGCCGGCATCAAGACCGCCACGCTGAAGGTCGAAGGCGAATACGCCTACGGCTTCCTGCGCACCGAGACCGGCGTGCACCGCCTGGTGCGCAAGTCGCCGTTCGACTCGGCCGGCGGCCGCCATACCTCGTTCGTGTCGCTGTTCGTGTACCCGGAAGTGGATGATTCGATCGATATCGAGATCAACCCGGCCGACCTGCGCATCGATACCTACCGCGCGTCCGGCGCCGGTGGTCAGCACATTAACAAGACCGATTCCGCCGTGCGTCTGACCCACGGCCCGTCGGGCATCGTGGTGCAATGCCAGAACGACCGTTCGCAGCACCGCAACAAGGCCGAGGCGATGGAAATGCTGAAGGCCAAGCTGTACGAACTGGAACTGCGCAAGCGCATGAGCGAGCAGCAGAAGCTGGAAGACTCCAAGACCGACGTCGGCTGGGGCCACCAGATTCGCTCGTATGTGCTGGACCAGTCGCGCATCAAGGACTTGCGCACCAACTTCGAGACCGGCAACACCAAGGGTGTGCTGGACGGCGACATCGACGATTTCATCTCCGCTTCGCTCAAACAAGGCGTGTAATGACTACTCAGCGGACCACTCAGCGTGCTTTTATCTTCGACATGGACGGCACCATTGTCGACAATATGTCGTTCCATGTGAAATCGTGGCTGGAGTTTTTCCAGCGCCGCGGCCACGTGCTGGATGCGGAGGACTTCTTCCGCAACACGGCCGGCCGCCAGGGCCATGAAATCATGAGCACCTACTTCGGCAAGTCGCTCAGCAAGGAAGAAAGCGCGGCGCTCGATTTCGAGAAGGAAGCGCTGTACCGCGAGATGTACGCACCGCACCTGGCGCCGACCGCCGGCTTCGTCGACTTCATCGAACGCGCCAAGGCGGCCGGCATCAAGCTGGCCGTGGCCACCGCCGCGCCGAACGAGAACATCGACTTCACGCTCGACGGCCTCGATCTGCGCAAGCAGTTCCACGCCATCGCCGGCGCCGCCGACGTGGCGCGCGGCAAGCCGAATCCGGACGTGTTCCTGCTGGCAGCCGAACGCGCCGGCACGCTGCCGGCCAACAGCATCGTGTTCGAAGACGCGCCGTTGGGCGTGGAAGCGGCACGCCGCGCCGGCATGCGCGCGGTGGTGCTGACCACCACCCTGCCGGCCGAGGCGTTTGCGGAATTCGACAATGTGATCGCTGTCGTCAGCGATTTCAGCGCGCTGGATGTGGACGAGCTGTTCGCCTCCGCCACCAATTAATCATCACCTCAATCAAAGTAAAGACCATGACTACGGATCTTCAAGACCAAGCAGCCGCTCCTGACGAGAACAAAATCATTGCGGAGCGCCGCGCCAAGCTGGCCGCCATCCGCGAGCAAGGCATCGCCTTCCCGAACGACTTCAAACCGGAACACAAGGCTGCCGACCTGCACGCGCAGTTCGGCGAGAAGACGCGCGAAGAGCTGGAAGCGGCGCCGGTCACCGTCAAGCTGGCCGGCCGCATGATGCTGAAGCGCGAAGCCGGCAAGAAAGCCGCTTTCGCCACGCTGCAGGATTCGTCGGGCGCCAAGGCTGATGGCCGCATCCAGATCTACGCCACGCTGGACCTGACCGGCGAAGCCGCCATGGCCGCGCTGCACCACTATGACCTGGGCGATATCCTGGGCGTGGTCGGCACGCTGTTCAAGACCAAGACCGACGAGCTGACCATCAAGGTCACCGAACTGCGTCTGATCACCAAGTCGCTGCGCCCGCTGCCGGACAAGTTCCACGGCCTGGCCGACCAGGAAACCAAGTACCGCCAGCGCTACGTGGACCTGATCATGAACGAAGAGACGCGCCGCACCTTCAAGGCGCGTACCGCCGCGATTTCGTCGATGCGCCGTTTCATGGAAAAGAACGAGTTCATGGAAGTGGAAACGCCGATGCTGCACGCCATTCCAGGCGGCGCGGCGGCCAAGCCGTTCATCACCCACCACAATGCGCTGGACATGCAGATGTTCCTGCGCATCGCGCCGGAGCTGTACCTGAAGCGTTTGGTGGTCGGCGGCTTTGACCGCGTGTTCGAGATCAACCGTAACTTCCGCAACGAAGGCGTGTCGATCCGTCACAACCCGGAATTCACGATGATGGAATTCTACGCGGCGTACACCGACTATAAGTGGATCATGAACTTCACCGAAGAGATCATCCGCCAGGCGGCGATCGACGCGCACGGCACCGCAACGCTGACCTACGGCGGGCGCGAGCTGGATCTGGCCAAGCCGTTCCACCGCCTGACCATCGTGGAAGCGATCAACAAGTTCGCGCCGGGCTATACGCCGGAGCAGCTGGGCGATGCGGAGTTCATCAAGAAGGAACTGCTGAAGTTCGGCGTCAAGCCGTTCGCCACCGCCGGTCTGGGCGCGCTGCAACTGGCGCTGTTCGAGGAAACCGCCGAGGCGCAGCTGTGGGAACCGACCTTTATCATCGACTATCCGGCCGAAGTGTCGCCGCTGGCGCGCGCGTCCGATACCGCCGCCGGCATCACCGAGCGCTTCGAGCTGTTCATGGTGGGCCGCGAGATCGCCAACGGCTTCTCGGAGCTGAACGATGCGGAAGACCAGTCGGCGCGCTTCCTGGCGCAAGTCGCTGCCAAGGACGCGGGCGATGAAGAGGCGATGTTCTACGACGCCGACTACATCCGCGCGCTGGAATACGGCATGCCGCCAGCCGGCGGTTGCGGCATCGGCATCGATCGTCTGATGATGATCATCACCGACTCGCCAAACATCCGCGACGTGCTGCTGTTCCCGCACCTGCGCCGCGAAGAGTAATCTTCAGCATCCACGAAAAAGCCGCTCCATCGAGCGGCTTTTTTTTATCACAGGGGGAGAGAACTAGCTCCCCTCGCCCATGTTCTGCTTACTGGATCACGCGATAGCACGGCGTGTACGGCTTGCCGGCCAGCTTCATGCGCGACTGGGCGACAAAGGATGCCAGCAGCGCGTCCATGGGTCCCATGATGGCCTTGTCGCCGTGGATTTCGAAGTGACCGTACTTCTCGATCGCGCGCATGCCCTCTTCCTTCACATTGCCGGCCACAACGCCCGAAAACGCGCGGCGCAGGTTGGCCGCCAGCAGGTGCACCGGCTGGTCCTTGTGCAGGCTCAGATTGCGCATGTTCTCGTGCGTCGGCGGGAATGGACGCTGGAACTCGGCGTCGATCTTCAGGCCCCAATTATAGTAGTAGGCATCGCTGCGCGACTTGCGGAACTCGCGCACCGCCTTGATCCCGGCCTGCATCTCGCGCGCCACCAGTTCCGGATCGTCGACGATGATCTTGTAGCGCTGCTGCGCCTCAGGCCCCAGCGTATCGTGAATGAACTGGTTAATCTGCACGAAGTATTCGCGCGAGGTTTCCGGACCAGTGAAGATCAGCGGGAACGGAATCTCGGCGTTATCCGGATGCAGCAGGATGCCCAGGATGTAGAGGATCTCTTCGGCGGTGCCGGCGCCGCCCGGGAACACCACGATGCCATGGCCGGTGCGCACAAACGCTTCCAGACGTTTTTCGATATCCGGCATGATCACCAGCTCATTGACGATCGGATTCGGCGATTCGGCGGCGATGATGCCCGGTTCGGTGATGCCCAGATAGCGGCCGCGGTGCAGGCGCTGCTTGGCGTGGCCGATGGTGGCGCCCTTCATCGGGCCTTTCATCGCGCCCGGGCCGCAGCCGGTGCAGATATCCAGGTCGCGCAGGCCCATGGCGTAGCCGACTTCCTTCGAGTAGTTATATTCGGCGCGGTTGATCGAGTGACCGCCCCAGCACACCACCAGATTCGGATTGAGCATCGGCTTCAGCACCCCGGCGTTGCGCAGGATGTGGAACACGGCGTCGGTGATGCCTTCGGTTTTATCCAGGTCAAACTTGGGGTTGTCGGTCACTTCGTTGCTGACGAAGACGATATCGCGCAGCACCGAGAACAGGTGTTCGTGGATGCCCTTGATCATTTTGCCGTCGACAAAAGCGATGGCCGGCGCGCCCTTGATGTCGAGCTTGATGCCGCGCTCTCGCTGGACGATGCTGATGTCGAACGATTGATAGCGTTCCAACAGCTCCTTGCCATCGTCGATGGTGCTGCCGCTATTGAGCACCGCCAGCGCGCATTTGCGAAACACGTTGTACAAGCCGCCCTGGCTGGTATCGAGCAGTTTATTTACTTCCGCCTTGGAGAGAATCTCCAGGTGGCCTTCGGGGGAAATCTGGGTATCGACAACGTCATGTTCCATGATGCGTAAATCCTATTCAGTTTCTATAAGTGGTGCGCCACCAATATACGACAAACTCGTCACTTGTGGGCTGGCAAATGATTAACACAAATGACACAAGTTTGCAGGGGCAGCATCAAAAAGTGCATCAGCAGCCACTTTGTAGATTAAAATGGCGCCCAATTTGGCCGCCCCACAAGGGTGTCCAGTTCCTTAGACCATAATTATTAGGAGGAACCGCATGAGCGGTGCGACCACCACCAACACGGAAGCAGCGATTCCGGAGTTCAAGCAGATCCTGGGGCATCCCGCCCCACTGTGGATGTTGTTCATGACCGAGTTCTGGGAGCGCTTTGCGTTCTACGGCATACGCTGGGCGCTGGTGCTCTACGTGGTGGCACAGTTCTACAACGGCGATGCGGCGGGCGAATCGTCGGCCAACCTGGTGTACGGTTCCTACCTGGCGCTGGTGTATGCAGCGGCGCTGTTCGGCGGCTACGTGGCCGACCGCGTGCTCGGCTACCAACGCTCGATCCTGGTCGGCGCCGCCTTCATGGCGGCCGGGCTGTTCATGATCGCCTTCCCCAACGAGACGGTGTTCCAGTTCGGTCTGGCCACCATCATCGTCGGCAACGGCATGTTCAAGCCGAATATCTCGACCATGGTCGGCAAGCTGTACAGCACCGGCGACACCCGCCGCGACTCCGGCTTTACCGTTTTTTACATGGGCATCAACTCCGGCGCGATGGTGGCGCCGGTCCTGACCGAATGGCTGGCGACCGCCGTCTTCGGCACCGGCGGCATGCCGGCCTATAAAGTGGTGTTCATGTCGGCCGGCGTCGGCATGCTGGTCAGCCTGGTGTGGTTCTACATCGGCCGCGCCCAACTGAAAGGCATCGGTGCACCAGACGCCCGCAACGCCGATCCGAAACGCCTGCTGTACGTGGTGCTCGGCTCCGTGTGCGTGATCCCGGTGGTGTACTCGCTGCTGGCGACCGGCGCCAAGAACCTGCAAGTGGTGCTGTCGGTGCTGTTCGTGCTGCTGGCGGTGATGCTGCTGGTGGAAGGCATCAAGAATGGCAAAGTGGCGCGTGACAAAGTGATCGCCATGCTGCTGATCTTCTTCTTCAATATCATGTTCTGGTGCTTCTTCGAGCAGGCCGGCAGCTCATTCACCTTCCTGGCCGAGAAAATCGTCGACCGCGACATGTTCAACTGGACCTTCCCGGTGGCCTGGTTCCAGACCGTCAATTCGCTGGCCATTATCGCCTTCGCGCCGCTGGTGGCCTTCATCTGGGTGGCCATGGGGCGCGCCAACCCGTCGATTCCGCGCAAGTTCGGCCTGGGCCTGATCTTCAACGGCACCGCTTTCCTGCTGCTGATGTTCGCGCTATCGAGCCTGGTGGACGCCAACAACAAGATCCCGTTCTGGACCCTGTTCATGGTCTACGTGCTGCAATCGATCGGTGAGCTGTGCCTGTCGCCGATCGGCCTGTCGATGGTGACCAAGCTGGCGCCGACCCGTCTGGTGGGTCTGGGCATGGGCGGCTGGTTCCTGTCGACCGGCATAGGCAACAACCTGTCGGGCATCTTCGCCTCGGCGGTGTCGGGCGAAGGCGGCATGTCGGTGCCATCGGCGCTGCACGGCTACACCTTCGGCTTCTGGTCGCTGATCATCGGCGGCGCGCTGCTGTTCCTGATCGCCCCGCTGATCCAGAAGTTAATGCACGGTGTGAAATAAATCAAACGGCGCCCGCGGGCGCCGTTTTTATTTGGTGCTTGGCGGCCTAACGACTGAGCGGATGGACGTTGAGCCAGGCTTGCAGCTGGTCGGCGGCACTGGCCGGCAGATGCAGGCCAAGCTTGCTGCGGCGCCACAGGATGTCCTGCGCGGTGCGCGCCCACTCATAGCGGCGCAGGTATTCCACTTCCACCGCGTACAGGCCAGGGACGATTTCCTCGCCGAGGTCGGCCAGCGCGGCGCGGCCGTCCAACAGCGTATTGATGCGGGTGCCGTAGGCGCGGCAATAGCGCGTCAGCAGCGCCGCCGGCAGCCAGCCGTAGCGGCTGCGCTGGGCGCCGACCCAGCCATCGAATTCCTTGACCGCGCGGTTCTGCGGCGTGGCGCCAAACAGGTCGCCGCCCGGCAGGCAGGCGTCGTGGGTCCAGCCGCCGTGGCGGTTGTCGAGCGCCTTGGCGATGTGGTCGACCGCCTCCTCCGCCAGCTTGCGGAAGGTGGTGATCTTGCCGCCGAACACGCTCAGGATCGGCGGACCGTGACTATCAATCTCCAGCCGGTAATCGCGCGTGACGGCCTTGGCGTCGGCGCCATCCTCGACCAGCGGCCGCACGCCGGAATAGCTCCACACCACATCGGCCGGCACCACCGGCGCGACAAAATACTGGCTGGCCAGGCGGCACAAATAGGCGATCTCGTCCTCGCTGATGGCGACCTGGTTGGCGTCCCCCTCATAATCGAGGTCGGTGGTGCCGATCAGCGTAAACTCGCCCTCGTACGGAATCGCAAATACGATCCGCCCATCCGCATGCTGGAAAATATACGCGTGGTCATGCGCGAACAGCCGCTTGACGACGATGTGGCTGCCCTTGATCAGCCGCAGATGCCCGCCGTCCTCCTTCGGCAGCGTCGCGTGCAGCAACGCGGCGGTCCACGGCCCGGCCGCATTGACCACATAGCGGGCGTTGACCCGGATCTCGCCGCAACTCGGCTTGAACAGCGTGGCCTGCCAGTCGGCGGCCTGGCGCTCCAGCTTGGTGCACACCGCCTGGGTCAGGATGGTGGCGCCCTTCTCGCCAGCGTCGATGGCGTTCAGCACCACCAGCCGCGCGTCATCGACCCAGCCATCGGAATACACGAAACCGCGCGCAAATTCCGGCTTGAGCGGCTGGCCCAGCGCCTGGCCGCGCAGCTTGATGGCGGCCGAGGCCGGCAGCAGATCGCGCCGCGCCAGCCGGTCGTACAGCCACAGTCCGGCGCGGATCAGCAGCGCCGGCCGCTGGCCGGGCGCGTGCGGCATCACGAAGCGCAGCGGCCACATGATGTGCGGCGCGGCGCGCAGCAGCACCTCGCGTTCGCGCAGCGCCTTGCGCACCAGGTTGAATTCGTAATACTCCAGATAGCGCAGCCCGCCGTGAATCAGCTTGGTCGACGCCGACGACGTGTGGGCGGCCAGATCGTCCTTCTCGCACAGCACCACCGACAGCCCGCGGCCGGCGGCGTCGCGCGCAATGCCGGCGCCATTGATGCCGCCGCCGATGATCAGGACATCGCAATCGAGAATATGCTGGGGTTGCGCCATGTAATGCCTTGGGAGTTATATCCCTGTACGTTACGTCAAGTGACGCCAAGTAACAATAGCCTTGTTCTATAATCGCGCATACTTCCGCAACCGAGAGATAGTGCTTTGACAACCTCCAACCTGCCGGCGTGGGTCAACCGCCGCAATCTGATCCGTGCCGCCATCGGCGCCGGCCTGGCCGCCCTGGTGGGCGGCGGGCTGCTGCTGGCGTATCTGCTGCTGTACGTCGCACCCAATTTACCGTCGCTGGACGCCATCACCGACTACCGGCCGAAGATCCCGTTGCGCATCTACACCGCCGACAACGCCCTGATCGGCGAATTCGGCGAAGAACACCGCGACTTCATCCCGATCAAGGACATGCCGGAGCTGATGAAAAAATCACTGCTGGCGATCGAGGACAAGCGCTTCTACGAGCACAACGGCATCGACTGGAAGCGCGCGCTGGGGGCGGCCAAGGCCAACCTGGGCGGCGCCATGCGCCAGGGCGGCTCCACCATCACCATGCAGGTGGCGCGCAACTTCTTCCTGACGCGCGACAAGTTTTACAGCCGCAAGCTGACCGAAGTGATGCTGGCCCTGAAGATCGAGGCCGCACTGAGCAAGGAACAGATCCTGGAACTGTATATGAACCAGATTTACCTCGGCCAACGCTCGTTCGGCTTCGGCGCCGCCGCCCAGACCTATTTCGGCAAGCCGCTGAAGGACCTGGACGTGGCGGAAACCGCGATGCTGGCCGGGCTGCCGCAGAATCCGGCGCGCCACAACCCGGCCGTCAACCCGAAACGCGCCAAGCAACGCCAGCAGGTGGTGCTGCGCGCCATGCGCGACCTCGACTACATCACCGACGCCCAGTACCAGAAAGCGTCGCATGAAACCCTGCACATCAACCGCAAGGGCCAGGACTTTGACGTCCACGCCGAATATGTGGCCGAACTGGCGCGCCAGACCGTGTACGCGCAGTTCAAGGAAGAATCGTACACGCGCGGTATCAGCGTCTACACCACGATTCTCAAGGCCGACCAGAAAGCCGCCTACGACTCGATGCGCCGCAACGTGCTGAACTACGACCAGCGCCACGGCTACCGCGGCCCGGAAGCCTTCATCACGCTGCCGGCCAGCGAGGATGAGCGCGACGACGCCATCGAGGACGCGCTGCAAAAGCGTCCCGGCAGCGACGGCCTGATTCCGGCCGTGGTGCTGGAAGTCGGCGCCAAGGCCATCAAGGTGCAGAACCCGTCCGGCGAAGAAATCACCATCAGCGGCGACGGCCTGCGACTGGCCGCCGGCGCGCTCAGCGACAAGGCCAAGGACGCGATCCGGCTGCGGCCCGGCGCGGTGATCCGCATCCTGCAGGGGGACAAGGGCGGCTGGGCGGTCAGCCAGGTGCCGCAGGTCTCGGCCGGCTTCGTCTCGCTCGACGCCGTCACCGGCGGCTACCACGCGATGGTGGGCGGCTTCGATTTCAACCTGCAGAAGTTCAACCACGTCACGCAGGCGTGGCGCCAGCCGGGCTCGTCGATCAAGCCGTTCGTCTACTCGGCGGCGCTGGAGCGCGGCTTCTCGCCGGCCACCATCATCAACGACGCCCCGCTCAATCTGACCGGCGCCGAAACCGGCAACGAAGCGTGGTCGCCGAAGAATGACGATGGCAAGTTCGACGGCCCGATCACCATGCGCACCGCGCTGTCGGAATCGAAGAACGTGGTGTCGGTGCGCATCCTGCGCGCCATCACCGTGCCGTACGCACACGGCTACCTGGGCAAGTTCGGCTTCGACCTGGCCAAGCATCCGAAGAACCTGACCATGGCGCTGGGCACCGGGGCGGTGACGCCGGCGCAGCTGGCCGGCGCCTATTCGGTGTTCGCCAACGGCGGCTATTCGGTCGAACCGTATCTGATCGCCAAGATCGTCGATGGCGACGGCAAGATCATCTCCGAAGTCAAGCCGCGCGCCACGCTGCCGGACGACGCCCGCGTGATCGACCCGCGCAACGCCTACGTCACCGACTCGATGCTGCGCCAGGTGACCCGTACCGGCACCGGCGGCGCGGTGGCCCGCCTGGGCCGTCCCGACCTGGCCGGCAAGACCGGCACGTCGAGCGACGCGGTCGACGGCTGGTTTGCCGGCTACGGCGGCGGCATCGTCGCCGTGTCATGGATGGGCTATGACGACTCGCGTTCGCTGGGCGGCAAGGAATTCGGCGCCACCGTGGCGCTGCCGATCTGGATCGACTACATGAAAGTGGCGATGCAGAGCCGGCCGCCGCAAGAGCGCCCGGTGCCGGCAGGCCTGACGCAGGTGGATGGCGAATGGCTGTACGATGAATTCACCGGCGACGCCGCGCGCCATACGCTGGACATGGACGACCAGCCGGCCGGCGCCGAGAATGTGACGCCGGGCGAAGTGCTGACGCCGGGTGCGCCGGGTGCGCCGACAACGGCTCCGGCGGCAGCGCCGGGCGCGGAAAACATCAAGCCGGTGCCGACCGGGCCCGGCCGCTAAACTGGGCTTGCCGGGCCAGGCCGGGCTTCGCTAGGCCGCCAGATAGCCGCGCATCATCTGCACGGCGCTGTCGGCAAAGCGGTCCGGCCCGATGTCGGCGGCGCGGTACTTCCAGCGCTTGACGTACCAGTCCTGGAACGTGGCGAGAATATGCGCGGCGATCAGGTCTGGACTGCCGCGCAGTCCCGGCACTTGCGCGATCACCGCGGCAAATAGCGCCTGCACATGCAGCTCCGACTCCTTGGCCGTACCGCGCTGCTCGGCCTGCAACACGCGCGAATCCATGAAGACGAAGTAAAACCACGGCTGCAAAATCTCCGACACATAAATCGACGCGCGGATCAGCGCCTCCAGCCGGTCCAGCGGATCGGCGACGTCGGCGAACATCTTCGGCACCTCGTGGGTTGCGTGGCGCACCACATCCTCGATCATCTCGGCCAGCTGGTCCTTGTTGCTGATGTAGCCGTACAAGCCGCCCATCGACAGCCCGGTCTCGCCGCACAGATCGCGCAGATTCATGGCGCGGAAGCCGACCGCGTTGGCCAGCTTGAAGGTGGCGTTGAAGATTTTTTCCAGGTTCTCCAGCGCCGGCTTGCGGCGCTTGACCGTAATGCGGTCGGCATAGCGGTCGAGCAGATAGCCCCAGATATTGACGCCGTCGAGCGGCGTCATCGCCTGGAATTGGTGGAAGTCGAATGGCGCCGGCAAGGTTGTCCCTGTAGTTTATTTTTGGCTATGATTATAGCGCAGCCGATTGCCCCCACCCGCCGCCCGCTCAGCAGGCCTGCAAATTGGCTCCGCAGGCCCTGCGTGCGGACTGCAAGGCCCGCGCGCCGGTGCTACATTCGGAACACCGGGCCAGGCTGAGTCCGGCCACAACAACAATATCATCTCGGAGACCACCATGCGCCACCGCTTCCTGCAATGCCTGACCGTGTGCCTGATGTTATTTGCCGCCGTGCCATCGCCAGCGTCGGCGGCCGGCTACACGCAAACCCACTACCCGATCGTGCTGGTGCACGGCCTGTTCGGCTTCGACCGCGTCGGTCCGGTCGACTACTTCTACGGCATCGCGCCGGCACTGCGCAGCGGCGGCGCCGATGTCTACGTCACCTCCGTCTCAGCCGCCAACAGCACCGAAGTGCGCGGCGAACAGCTGCTGTTGCAGGTCAAGCAAATCCTGGCCGCCACCGGCGCCGCCAAGGTCAACCTGATCGGCCACAGCCACGGCGCGCCGACCTCGCGCTATGTGGCCTCGGTGCGGCCGGACCTAATCGCCTCGGTCACCAGCGTGGGCGGCGTCAACCAGGGCTCGCGCGTGGCCGACGTGCTGATCGGCGCGGTGCCGGATGTGACGTACGGCGTCGCCAACGCCGTGTCGGGCCTGATCAGCTTCCTGTCCGGCAGCCCGACGCTGCCGCAGAATGCGCGCGCGGCGGCGGTCTCGCTCAGCACCGCCGGCACGGCCGCCTTCAACGCCCGTCACCCGGAAGGTGTGCCGACCACGGCCTGCGGCGAAGGCGCGTATCAGGTCAACGGCGTATATTACTTCTCGTGGAGCGGCGCCAAGCCGCTGACCAATGTGCTGGACGCCAGCGACCCGGTGCTGGGCCTGACCGCGCTGGCCTTCAACGGCGCCAAGAATGACGGTCTGGTCAGCAGCTGCTCCAGCCACCTGGGCCGCGTGCTGCGCGACGACTACGCGCTAAATCACCTGGACGAGGTCAACCAGCTGATCGGCATCACCAACCTGTTCGAGACCAATCCAGTCACCTTGTACCGCCAGCAGGCCAACCGCCTGCAAGGACTGGGACTGTAATGCAGACTGTGACGCGCACCGTGCTGCGCCTGATGGTGGTCGGCGTGCTGGCGGGCGCTGGCGTCGGCCTGTTGCTGCACCATGATGCGCCGGCCGCGCCGGCCTGGTTGACGGCGACGGCCGGCGCTGGTCCCGCTGATCCCGCCAGCGACGCGGCTGCCGCGCCAGCGCCGGATGGCTCGCCCGTCGGCCGCGCCGCCGCCGACACGCAGCCGGATGGAGCCGTGCGCGCCGACGTAAACGACCGCCTGCAAGTCAACGCCGAACTGGCCTACCTGTTCGACTACTATCTGGCCGGCCTGGGCCAGCGTCCACTGGAAGCGATCCGTGCCGACATCATTCGTGAACTGGACAAGCGCCTGCGCCCCGCTCCGGCAGCCGAAGCGCGGCGCCTGCTGGACGCCTACCTGGCCTACAAGCGCGCGCTGGTGGACCTCGAACGTGACCTGCCGCCAGCCCCCGACCCCGTGCAAAACGCACGACAGCGCCTGGCCGCCGTTCAGCAACTGCGCAGCGCCTACTTCAGCAACGACGAAAGCGCCGGCCTGTTCGCCGCCAGCGACGCTTACGACCTGGACGCCATCGCCCGGCTCGACATCAACAGCGACGCCAACCTGAGCGACGCCCAACGCCAGCAACGGCTGGCCGCGCTGGACGCCCGCCTGCCGCCCAAGCTGCGCGAAGACCGCGAAGCGCCGACCCGCATCATCAAGCTGGAAGCGTTGGTCAGTCAGGCGCGCGCGCAAGGCGCCGACGATAACGAAATCTACCGCCTGCGCGCGACTGCGTTGTCGCCCTCGGCCGCCGCGCGCCTGGCCGATGTCGACCGCGAGGAAGCCGACTGGCAACGCCGCATCGGCGCCTACCAAACCCAGCGACGCCAACTACAGCAATCGACCAGCGACGCCAACGCGCTGCAGCAACTGCGCGACGCCGGCTTTACGCCCGACGAACAAAAGCGTTTGCCCGCCTACGAATAATCAATGCACATAGCGGGCGATGAAATACACGCCGCCCAGCATCAGCGAGGCAAAGCCGTACAGCTTCCACATATGGCTCATCAAGGACTTGTGCAGATCCTCACGTTGCTTGGCCAGCGCCGCATTGAAGTCTTCGCGCTGCTTGGCGAGTGCCGCGTTGGAGTCCTCTCGGTGTTTGGCCAGCGCCGCTTGAAACTCAAGCTTATTTTCATGCAACAGGGTCAGCACCCGCTGGATATCATCCTTGGTGGCAAAGCTGACGCGGATCACCGCCAGATCCACCTGCAGCGCAGTCAGGCGTGTTTCCAACGCCATCAGACGGACTTCAGTGGGCGGGCGTTCGCCGTTTTCCGCATGGGGCGGGCTGTCAATGGCTGGCATGATGGGCCTCCTTGATGAGTCACCAAGCTATCACCGCACCGCAGGCCGCGTTTGATGTGCATCAAACGAAAAAAAGGCAGCCGCGAGGCTGCCTTAGTGTACTACTACGCCAAACGTGGCTTACGTTCTTGTTGGTTAAAACTCTTCCCAATCGTCCGACGCCGCTGTCGCCATTTGCCGGGCCGGCGCCTTGGCCGCTGAAGAAGCTGAGGCCGCCGCTGGCTTGGTGGCAGCCGACTTCAGCGCCGGCCGCGATTTCGTCGCAGCCGCAGCTGCCGGTACCGTGGCCGTAGCCGTGCGCCGCGCCGCCATCGCCGGCGCGCGTGGCGCCGACACCGCATCCATGCGGAACACGCTGACCACCTCCGCCAGCTGCGCCGCCTGCTCCTCCAGCGATGCCGCCGCCGCCGCTGCCTCCTCCACCAGCGCCGCATTCTGCTGCGTCACCGTATCCATCTGCCCGACCGCCATATTGATTTGATCGATGCCCGTGCTTTGCTCCTGGGTCGCCATGCTGATCTCGCCCATGATATCGGTCACGCGCTGCACGCTGGTGACGATCTCGCCCATCGTCGCGCCGGCCTCTTCCACCAGCTTGCTGCCGGCGCCGACCTGCTCGACCGAATCGCCGATCAGCTGCTTGATCTCCTTGGCGGCCGCCGCCGAGCGATGCGCCAGCGTGCGCACCTCGCCCGCCACCACCGCAAAGCCGCGTCCCTGCTCACCCGCGCGGGCCGCCTCCACCGCCGCATTTAGCGCCAGAATATTGGTCTGGAACGCAATGCCGTCAATCACGGCAATGATGTCGACAATCTTGGACGACGACGCATTGATCGAATCCATGGTCTGCACCACGCGCGCCACCACCTCGCCGCCGCGCTGCGCCACCCCGGAGGCCGACGCCGCCAGCGTATTGGCCTGGCGCGCATTGTCGGCATTCTGCCGCACCGTCGAGGTCAACTCCTCCATCGACGACGCCGTCTCTTCCAGCGAACTGGCCTGCTCCTCGGTGCGCGACGACAAATCCAGGTTGCCGCTGGCGATCTGCGCCGACGCCGTGGCAATCGTCTCGGTGCCACCGCGCACCTGGCCGACGATGCGGATCAGGCTATCGTTCATTTCCTTCAGCGCCCCCAGCAACTGGCCGGTCTCCTCCTTGGTGGCCACTTCGATATGGCTGGTCAGGTCGCCCGACGCCACCGTCTGCGCCACCCGCACCGCCTCGTTGATCGGATTGGTGATGGCGCCGGCGATGTACACCGCGCAGCCGATCGCCACCATCGCCGCGATCACCGCCGCAATCAGCATCGCCCACTCGGCGCTGCTGACCGCCGCCATGCCCTCCCGCACGCTGGCATCGGAAATGCCTTCGTTGAGGCGTTCGATTTTCATCAGCGTGGACTCGGCCTTCTGGAACAACGGGCGCGACGGATTGAAGATCTGATAAAACTCGCCGAACAAGGCGTTCTGCGTCTGCTCGTCCTTGTTGACCGCCAGCTTGGCGATGATGGCGCCGAGCTTATCGTCGGCCGCCTTCCATGCCGCCCACTCGCCGGTGAACTGCTTCCACAACACCGCTTCCTCGTTCGTCTGCGGCAATGGCTCGTAGCGCTTCCAGCCGCGGTCGATATTGGCCCAGGCCTTCTTGCGCATCTCGATCGCCTCGGCGAACTTGTCCTGCGACTGGTACTCATGCGACCAGGTGCCCACATACAGCGTGGCCGCCGACACCGCCGTCTGTCCCTCGCTCATCACCAGCAACCCCTGGATCGAAGGCAGACGCACCACGCCGATCTCATTCACCGCGCCGCCCACCTTGGCAATCCCTCGATAGCCCGCCGCGCCCACCACCAGCAGCGCCACCATCATAATGGCGACCAAGGTCGCCAGCTTCCACTTGATGAGCAGATTTTTGAACATCCGGCCTCCGGCACATTGGTTAGATTTGGTGAATATTGTTCCTACCCAACTAATATGCGACCCCGACAACGTAACCGTCAATCACATTCGTGCCCAGTGTGGCGTGGCGCGCACAATCTCTCAGCCGGCGGCCACGCGGTTGCGGCCGGCCCGCTTGGCCTGGTACATGGCGGCGTCGCCGGCCGCAATCAGGCGGAACAGATCGTAGCTGTGCTGATCCGAGCAGACCACGCCCAGGCTGGCCGTGTAGCGTACCGACATGCCGTCCCACTCGACCACCTCGTGCTCGATGCGTGCGCGCACGCGCTCGGCGATATTCAGCGCCGCCGCGTGGTCGACGCCATCCAGCACCAGCACAAATTCCTCGCCGCCGAAGCGCGCCATCAAATCGTGCGGCCGCAGTTCCACCTTGAGCAGGCGGGCCAGATGGCGCAGCACCTCGTCGCCCACCGGATGGCCGTGGTTATCGTTAATCTGCTTGAAGTAATCGACGTCGATCATGATCACCGCCAGGCTGCGGCCGGCGCGCAAGGCACGCAGACCGACCCGCTTGCCCTGGGTTTCCAGGCCGGCGCGGTTCAGGGCGCCGGTCAGTGCGTCCAGCGCCGACAGCCGGCGCAGGCGCTCGGCATAGCGCCACATCACCATCTGGATCAGGCCGAAGGCGATGCAGATCTGCGCCAACGGAATTGCCAGCGTGCTCAAGCCCATCACCAGCGAACTGGTGTGGTCCATCGGATCGACGTGCAGCAGCATGTGCACGCCACGCAGGAACAGCGCCAGCCCCAGCAGGATAAATCCGGTCAGGCTGACGATGCTGACGCGCCACACGCCATGCCGCGCCACCACCACCGCGCACAGCCAGTTGAGCAGCGCGAAATAAAACCCGCTGAAACACAGGCGCGCGCGCAAGCTCGGCGCCACCAGCGTGAACCAGCCCGGAATCAGCAAGGCAAGCACGGTAATCACCGCGATGGCTTGCCACGACAAAGTGGAGGAACAATGCACGCGCAAGCCGCGCAAGGCCAGCGCCAGGCCGAAAGCGATCACGCCATAGCCGATCACGCCATGCAGCAGTACCGGCAGCGACTCGATGCCGGTCAGCGCCAGGCCGACGCACACCAGCACATTGCCGCCGGCCCACCAGCGCTGTTCCGGCGGACTTTCGGTGTAACACGCCGAGGCCACCAGCAACGCCGTGGTCAGCAGCGTCACGCAAACTTGCACCAGTAGAAGAGTATCGAGATTCAGCACACCAGCATCCATGTAATGAACTGTCAATGTAGCGCAGTGACTGCTTGGAGGCAATAATTAAATTGCAGAAAAGAAAGCCAACCGTCCGCCCCGAATCGGGTACAGTAACGCACATCATCCATTCCCTGTCGTTCCATGCCCTATCCTATCGAGCACAAGCTGGTGATCGGCATCGCCTCCAGCGCCCTGTTTGACCTGACTGCCTCGCACCAGGTGTATCTGGAACACGGCGCCGAAGCCTACCGCAAGTACCAGGAAGCCCAACTGTCCACCGTGCTGGACAAGGGCGTTGCCTTCCCCTTCATCCGCCGCTTCCTCAATATCAACAAATTCCACCCGCAGAGTGCGCCGGTGGAAGTGGTGCTGTTCTCGCGCAATTCACCGGAGACCGGGCTGCGGGTGATGAACTCGATCGCCCACTACGGCCTGGACATCTCGCGCGCCTGCTTCCTGACCGGCGAATCGCCGTACCGCTACCTGCCAGCGTTCAACACCTCGCTATTCCTGTCGGCCAACGAGGAAGACGTCAAGCGCGCGCTGGCGGCCAACTATCCGGCCGGGCTGGTGCTGCCGTCGCGCACCGAGGACGACGAGGCCGACGGCGAACTGCGCATCGCCTTCGACTTTGACGGCGTGATCGCCGACGACGAATCTGAAACTATCTTCAAGCGCAATAACGACGTCAGCGAATTCCACGCCCACGAGACCGAGCGGGTCGCCATCCCGCACCAGCCCGGACCGCTGGCCGATCTGTTCCGCAAGCTGTCGCTGATGCAGCAACTGGAGGAAGACGCCCAGCGCGCCGATCCGGCCTACAAAAAAATCCTGCGCATCGCCATTATCACGGCGCGCAGCGCGCCGTCGCACGAGCGGGTGGTGACCACGCTGAAAAGCTGGGGCGTGTCGGCCAACGAAACTTTCTTCCTGGGCGGCATGGAAAAAGCGCGGGTGCTGGGCATCTTCAAACCGCATATGTTCTTCGATGACCAGCTCAGCCACCTGCAATCGCCGGCAGGCAACATTCCGATGGTGCACATCCCGTTCGGCATCGCCAACCGCTAACCCGCACGGCGTTGCGCCGGGGTCTGACCCCGCACGGGGTCAGACCCCTTCTGCTGGGGGTTCGTCTATAATGTCGTGAGCGGCATGGCCACCCGGGCGATGCCTGGATAACCGTTGAATGTGTGTTGTGTCGTCAGCCTTAACTAAATCCATCCCAAAACCCGGCAACCGCTTTGCCCTGCCCGCGCTGCATGGCTCGGCGGACGCGTACGCCCTGGCGCAAATCGCGCTCGAACTCAAATCCCGCGGCCAGATGCTGGCCATCGTGGTGGCCAACGCCAGCGATGCCCAGCGCCTGCTGGACGAAATCCCCTGGTTCGGCGGCGCGCAGCTGCGCTGCCACCTGCTGCCGGACTGGGAAACGCTGCCCTACGATGCCTTCTCGCCGCACCAGGACCTGGTGTCCGAGCGCCTGGCCACGCTGCACGAAATCTCCAGCGGCCAGTGCGACGTCATGCTGGTGCCGGCCACCACTGCGCTGGTACGCATGGCGCCGCCGTCCTTCCTGGCCGCCTACACCTTCTTCTTCCAGCAAGGCGAATCGCTGGACGAAGCGCGCCTGAAAGCCCAACTGACACTGGCCGGCTACACTAATGTCACGCAGGTGATGTCGCCCGGCGAATACTCGGTGCGCGGCGGCCTGATCGACCTGTTCCCGATGGGCTCCGCGCTGCCGTACCGGCTCGACCTGTTCGGCGACACCATCGAAACCATCCGCACCTTCGACGCCGACACCCAGCGTTCGCTGTACCCGGTCAAGCAGGTGCGCCTGCTGCCGGGCCGCGAATTCCCGATGGACGAAGCGTCGCGCACCGCCTTCCGCAGCCGCTGGCGCGAGCACTTCGAAGGCGATCCGTCGCGCTCCGTGGTGTACAAGGACATCAGCGCCGGCATCGCCTCGGCCGGCATCGAATACTATCTACCGCTGTTCTTCGACGACACCGCCACGCTATTCGACTACCTGCCGCAAGGCGCGGTGGTGGCCACCGTGGGCGACATCGAAGCGGCCATCAAGCGCTTCTGGACCGACACCGGCTCGCGCTACCGCTTCCTGCGCGCCGACCGCGAACGCCCGATCATGGCGCCGGAACAGCTGTTCCTGTCGGACGAACAGTTCTTCGTGCTGGCCAAGCCGTATCCGCAGATCGCCATCCGCCAGAACGCGGACGCCGGCGCTTCCGAGCTGTCGGCGCCGGTGCCCAACATCGCCGTCAACCGCCACCTGGATGACCCGCTGACCAATCTGCGCGCCTACCTGATGCAGTCCGGCGCGCGCGTGATGATCTGCGCCGAATCCAACGGCCGCCGCGAAACGCTGCAGCAGTACTTCACCGAATACGGTCTGGAACTGGCGCCGGTGGAAGGCTTCGACGGCTTTATCGCCTCGGACGCCAAACTAGCGCTGGGCGTGGCGCCGCTGCACGCCGGCTTCGAACTGTCGGTCGACGGCAAGCCGCTGATCTTCATCACCGAGACCGAGTTGTACGCCGGCTCCGGCCGCCGCGCCGGCAAGAAGAAGCAAGAAGCCGTCACCCAGGTCGAATCGATGGTGCGCGACCTGTCGGAACTGAAGATCGGCGATCCGGTGGTGCACATCAATCACGGCATCGGCCGCTACATGGGCCTGACCAGCATGGACCTGGGCGAAGGCGATGCCGAATTCCTGCACCTGGAATACGCCAAAGAGACCAAGCTGTATGTGCCGGTCTCGCAGCTACACGTCATTTCGCGCTACTCCGGCGCCTCGCCGGACGACGCGCCGCTGCACACGCTGGGCTCCGGCCAGTGGGAAAAAGCCAAGCGCCGCGCCGCCGAACAGGTGCGCGACACCGCCGCCGAACTGCTCAACCTCTACGCCCGCCGCGCGCTGCGCCAGGGCCATTCGTTCGAGTATTCAGCGCACGACTACGAGCGCTTCGCCGACAGCTTCGGTTTCGACGAAACACCGGACCAGCAGGAAGCCATCAACAACGTCATCAAGGATATGACCTCGGGCAAACCGATGGACCGGCTGGTGTGCGGCGACGTTGGCTTCGGCAAGACCGAGGTGGCGTTGCGCGCAGCGTTCATCGCCGTCATGGGCGGCAAGCAGGTCGCCATCCTGGCGCCGACCACGCTGCTGGCCGAACAGCATGCGCAAACCTTCGCCGACCGCTTCGCCGACTGGCCGGTGCGCATCGCCGAAATGTCGCGCTTCCGCACCGGCAAGGAGATCGCGCAGGCGATCAAGGGCATGGCCGACGGCACGCTGGACATCATCATCGGCACGCATAAACTGCTGTCGGACGACGTCAAGTTCACCCGCCTTGGCCTGGTGATCATCGACGAGGAGCACCGCTTCGGCGTGCGCCAGAAGGAAGCACTGAAATCGCTGCGCGCCGAAGTCGACGTGCTGACGCTGACCGCCACGCCGATCCCGCGCACGCTGGGCATGGCGCTGGAAGGCCTGCGCGACTTCTCGGTCATCGCTACCGCGCCGCAAAAGCGGCTGGCGATCAAGACCTTCGTGCGCAGCGAGGGCGAGTCGATTATCCGCGAGGCCTGCCTGCGTGAACTCAAGCGCGGCGGCCAGGTCTACTTCCTGCACAACGAGGTGGAGACCATCCAGAACCGCATGGCGATGCTGACCGAGCTGCTGCCGGAAGCGCGCATCGCCGTCGCCCACGGCCAGATGCACGAACGCGACCTGGAAAAAGTGATGCGCGATTTCGTCGCACAGCGCTACAACATCCTGCTGTGCACCACGATTATCGAAACCGGCATCGACGTGCCGACCGCGAACACCATCATCATGCACCGCGCCGACAAATTCGGGCTGGCGCAACTGCACCAGCTGCGCGGCCGCGTCGGCCGTTCGCACCACCAGGCCTATGCCTACCTGCTGGTGCACGACGTGCAGTCGCTGACCAAACAGGCGCAGCGCCGCCTTGACGCCATCCAGCAGATGGAAGAACTGGGCAGCGGCTTCTATCTGGCCATGCACGATCTGGAAATCCGCGGCGCCGGCGAAGTCCTCGGCGACAACCAGTCCGGCGAGATGACCGAGATCGGCTTCCAGCTGTACTCGGACATGCTGAACGAAGCGGTGCGTTCGCTCAAGGCCGGCAAGGAGCCGGACCTGGCGGCGCCGCTGTCAACCACTACCGAAATCAACCTGCACGTGCCGGCGTTGCTGCCGGCCGATTTCTGCGGCGATGTCCACGAACGGCTATCGATCTACAAGCGCATGGCCAATTGCGAAACGCAAGGCAAAATCGACGACATGCAGGAAGAGCTGATCGACCGTTTCGGCAAGCTGCCGGACCCGGTCAAGGCGCTGATCGAAACCCACCGCCTGCGCATCGCCGCCAAGACGGTGGGCATCATCAAGATCGACGCGCATACAGAAGCGGCCAGCCTGCAGTTTATGGCGAAGCCGCCCATCGACCCGATGCGCATCATTGAGCTGATCCAGAAAAATCGTCAGATCAAATTGAACGGACAGGATAAACTGAAGATTACCGCCGCCATGCCTGACCTGGCCGCGCGCGTCACACAGATCAAGGCCGCCATCAAGCAGCTCACCGCATAACCACTACTGACACCACATTTATGCCCACGACTATCGCAAAAACCGCCATGAACCTCGTCCTGCAAGGGGTTGGCGATTGCAAGGCGCGGCTGGAGCGCATCGGCGCCCTCACCGCGTCCGCCAACCTGACCTGGCTGGGCGAGCGCGCGCTGCGCTGCGAAGGCATTGCCTTTTCGCCGGCGCTGCGCCAGACCCTGGAAGTGGCGGCGCAAGCCGCGCAGCTGGACGCCACCTATTCGATCGGCTTGCACAAGATGAGCGACTACAAGCTGGTGGCGATGGACATGGATTCGACGCTGATCATCATCGAGTGCATCGACGAAATCGCCGACATGCAGGGTTTGAAGGCGCAAGTGTCGGAGATCACCGAAGCGGCCATGCGCGGCGAACTGGATTTCGCCGCAAGTCTGCAACGCCGCGTGGGGCTGCTGGAAGGCCTGGACGCCTCGGCGCTGGAGCGCGTGTACGACGAACGGCTGCAACTGTCGCCGGGCGCCGAGACCATGCTGAAGGCGGTGCAGGCGGCCGGCATGAAAACGCTGCTGGTGTCGGGCGGCTTTACCTTCTTCACCGAGCGGCTGAAAAAGCGGCTGGGCCTCGACTACACCCACGCCAACGAACTGGAAATCGTCGACGGCAAACTGACCGGCAAGGTAGTGGGCGGTATCGTCGACGCCGAAGAGAAAAAGCGCACGGTGGAACGCGTGTGCAAAGAGCTGGGCATCTCGCCGTCGCAAGCGATCGTGATGGGCGACGGCGCCAATGACCTGAAGATGATGAGCATTTCCGGCATGTCGGTGGCGTTCCGCGCCAAGCCGGTGGTGCGCGAACAGGCCAACGTCGCGCTCAACTTCGTCGGCCTCGATGGCATCCTGCCGCTGCTGACCTGATCCGATTTAATGCCGGCGTTTGCGCGCCGCCTTGACCGCGTACATTTGCGCGTCGCCGGCGGCCAGCAGCGCCTCCACTGACTGCGGCGCGGCCGGATTGAATTCCACTACGCCCGCCGAAAACTGCAAGTCGTAGCCACGCGCCGCCCTGGCGTTGTAATCGGCCAGCAGGCTGCCGAACTTGTGCAGCACCTGTTCCGCGTCGTTCTTCCCGGCGCCGGTCAGCAGCACGACGAATTCGTCACCGCCCAGCCGCGCGAACAAGTCCGTACTGCGGAAGCTGGCCTGCATCACCTCTGCGAACGCCGCCAGCGCAATGTCACCTTCCGCGTGCCCGAACTGATCGTTGATCGGCTTGAAGCGATCCAGGTCGATGAACGCCAGCGCAGCCGGCTGGCGATTGCGCACGCAGAAATTCAGGCCATATTCCGCCAGCTGCAAAAAGCCGCGCCGGTTGGAAATGCGCGTCAGATCATCGGTGGTGGAAGTCTGGAATGCGGTGAATTCGTCCTGTACCATCGACGCCAGGTCCAGCAGCGCCAGCGCGTCTTCCTCGTCAAATTCACGCGGCACCGTGTCGATGATGCACAGCGTGCCCACCTTGGCGCCATCCGGCGCCCGCAGCGGACAGCCGACATAAAACCGGATATGCGGCGCGCCTGCCACCAGCGGATTGTCGGCAAAGCGCCGGTCGGCCAGCGCGTCAGGAATGAGGAAGATGCCGTCGCCCAGGATGGCGTGGCCGCAGAAGGAGATATTGCGCGGCGTCTCGCAGGCGTCCAGTCCCTGGGAAGACTTGAACCACTGGCGGTTCTCATCGACCAAGCTGACCAGCGCAATCGGAACACGGAACATGCGCTTGGCCATGCGGGTAACGCGGTCGAAGCGCTCCTCGGCAGGCGTGTCGAGGACATTCAACGACTTGAGACTTGCAAGCCGGACGGCTTCATCGAAGGGCATACCTGGCTGTTCCAAAGGATCTCCTATGCTTGTAAGGGCGTAGTCAGGGTCATGATACCTCAAAGCGCTGCGAGCTACTGTTTCTTCAACTTGGCGAGCAGACCGTCGCTGGCGTCTTCCAGATAGTCCAGCACATCGTCGAAACCGCGGCCACCGCCATAGTAAGGATCGGGCACCGCATCCACACCGCTGTGGGTGGCGTGCGCCATCATCATGCCCAGCTTGTGCCGATGCTGCGGCGGACAGGCGGCCAGCAGCAGCTTGAGGTTATCGTGATCCATCGCCAGCACATGATCGAAGTCTTCGAAATCCTGCACCGTCACCTTGCGCGAACGCTGCGCCGACAGATCGTAGCCGCGACGCGACGCATACTCCATCGAACGCTCATCTGGCGGCGCGCCAATGTGGTAGCCATGCGTGCCGGCCGAGTCGATCACGAAGCGGTCGCTCAAGCCGGCCGCCTCCACGCGCTGGCGGAACACACCCTCCGCCGTCGGCGAGCGGCAGATATTCCCCATGCAGACAAACAGCACCGATACTGGTTTCGCCATCGTCGCCGCTCCTTATATAATCATCATCGTTGCATTCTATGCGAAAAAGGATCGAGCATGAATTTGAGTTGCGGCTGCCGCGTAAGCAAGGTGCATGATGCTGTACAGGGCGCGGATATCCCGCTGGCGGTGCTGTATCCGGCACTCGGCGAGGAACATACGGAACACTTTGGCCCTTACTCGCTGGACGTGGCCAGCAACGCAGCGCCGGCCGTTGGCACTTACCCGCTGGTGGTGATCTCGCACGGCCATTCCGGCACGCCATGGGCGTATCGCCAGCTGGCCAAGCATTTGGCGCTGTCGGGCTTCATCGTCGCCCTGCCCGCGCATACCGGCAACACCCGCACCGACAACTCGCTGGCCGGCACCGCCGCCAACCTGGCCAACCGGCCGCGCCACATCACGCTGACTATCGACGCCGTGCTGGCGGATGCCACGCTGGCGCCGCACGTCAGCCGCAACGGCGTGGCGGTCATCGGCCACTCGATCGGCGGCTACACCGCGCTGGCGGCTGCCGGCGGCCTGCCGTGGACCGGCCCATATGAACGCAAGAACTCCAACGCGCTGCCGGAACCGGTGCCGGTCACGCCGGATGCGCGCATCCGTTCCTTGGTGCTGCTCAATCCCGCCACGTTCTGGTTTATCGCCGGTTCGCTGCGGCCGGTGCAAGTGCCGATTCTGATCCGCACCGGCGAGAAGGATGACGTTACGCCAATCGAGCACGCCCACAAGATCATCGAAGGCGTGGCCGAGCCGTCGCTGGTCGAGCACAAGGATATTCCCGGCGGCGGCCACTTCGCGTTCATGAGCAAATTCCCGCCGGAGATGACCAGGCCGAACTTCAAGCCGTCGCAAGACCCGGAAGGCTTCGACCGCGAAAGCATCCAGCCCGCGCTCTTCGCCGACGTGACTGCCTTCCTGCGGCGGACACTGTGCGACACGCCGGCCGCCGGCTAGCTATACTCAAGCCATCAACAAGGAAAGGAGAGATCATGTCGCAAGAACTCGTATTGGAAGGCCGCCTGGAATCGGCCAAGACCACCGCATGGTGGCTGTATGTGATCCACGCCGTCAGCTTTGTATTTTCGCTCGGCGCGTTCTCCATCATCCCGCTGATCCTCAACTACCTGCAACGGCCCAGCACCGAGGGCAGTTTCGTTCATAGCCATCACACCTGGATGATCCGTTCGTTCTGGTGGTATGTGGTGTGGGTGGTCGTCGGCGCCGTGTTTTTCATGACCATCATCGGCATTCCGGTGGCATGGCTGATCTGGATCGGCGCCTGGCTGTGGAAGGCATATCGCCTGATCGTCGGCATCAGCCGCATCAATCGGAACGAACCGGCCCCAGTGTAAGTGCTTGCCGCAGGCCTGCGACAATCACGTCGTAAGCCTGACGGCGGCTTTCCTCATCCCGCGCGCGCAGCACAAAGGACGGGTGGTAGACCGCTACTACCCAGCGACCTTCATGCTGGAATGGCGCATCGATCACGGCGCTCATCGTCGCGCTGCCATCCTGCAGCACCGACTTTAATGCGGTCGCGCCCAGCGCCACCACCACTTCCGGACCGACCTTCTCCAGCTCCTGCTCCAGCCAGACGTGGCATGCGCTGACTTCGCGCTGCGCCGGCGTCTTGTGCAGACGACGCTTGCCGCGCAGTTCCCACTTGAAGTGCTTGACGGCGTTGGTCAGGTAGACGCTGTCGCGAACTACGCCCGCTTCGGCCAGCGCGCGGTCCAGCACCGCGCCGGCGGGACCAACAAACGGCAATCCTTGCAGGTCCTCCTGGTCGCCCGGCTGTTCGCCGACCAGCATGATGCGTGCCTTGCGCGGGCCGACGCCAGGCACGGCCTGGGTGGCGTTGCGCCAAAGTTCGCAGCGGCGGCATTGGTCCAGCGTAGCCGGTTGATCGCGTTGCGGTTGCGCGCGTTCTGCCGTTACCGCGATGGTGGTGGCGCCGCTACGCTGGCCGACGGTGATGGTCTGGCCAGTGCGGCGGTCGCCGTTGGCGGCGGCGCTGATCATGGTCGGCACGATGGCGCCTTCGGGCAGATTCTTCCAGAAGCGTGATGGGATATGGCTGCGCAGCAGATCGGCGTTCAGGCGCGCCGGGTTGAAGATGCTGCGATAATAGGTGAGCCACAGCGCTTCGCCGGCGTCGTCGATGTCGGCGGCGCTGCGCATGCGGGGCGGTGCGTCGTGCAACTGCTGGCCGTCCCACAGCACGGTGGCGGTGGGCGTGGCGATCATCCAGGTGGCGTCGCCCATGCGGCGGGCGAAGTGCCGTGCCACTTGTGGCAGCACCTCGTGCGTCGGCTCGAACCAGGCGACGAAGCGTGGCGCGCCATCTTCCTCGTTACGTTCGCGGAATCGTACATAGGCATGCATGTCGTGCTCCTCGCGGCGGACGGCTTTGACCATGGTGTACAGGCGCGCACCATCCGGATCGGCCGCCGAGATCACATCGCGTTCGCCCAGCTGCCAGCGCCAGACTACCTTATACAGAAAAGCCCAGCGGTCGGCGGCACTGAAGCACGCCGCGCTAGCCAGCATCTCCACCAGTTCGCGCGGCAGACGCAACGCAGCCGTCGACGCGACCGGCTGCGCGGCGGCGTCGGAAGCGGGCGCCGTGGCGGCGGACGAGAACAAATCACCCTCATCCTCGCTGCCGGACCACTCCACCGACTCCGGCGGCACGCGCTGCGCGACCAACTGCCGCACCGCCGTCCGCCACTCGTCAAACGACTGCACCACCTTGCGTATCATGCTGCCTGCAACTCCGGCCACAAATTCATTTGCTGCGGCGCCTCCGCCATCGATCGCCGAAGATGCTCGGACGGGCTGGTGTCGCGCGCCGGGAAATAATCGGCCGTGATGATGAACGGCGAAATCTTCTTCATACTGCAACGCAAACGCGACAAGTCCGCATAGCGCACCTGCCGCAAGCGGCGCAAGTCCACGATGCGCTGCGCATTGCGTAATCCTATGCCAGGCACGCGCGCAATCATGTGCGGCTCCGCACGATTCAGGTCCAATGGAAAATGCTCGCGATGCGCCAGCGCCCATGCGAGCTTGGGATCGATATCCAGCGCCAGATTGCCACCGCTGTCCGGCAACAACTCCTGCGCCTGAAATCCATAGCTGCGCATCAGGAAGTCCGCCTGATACAGCCGATGCTCGCGCATCATCGGCGGTGGCGCCAGCGGCACGCTCTTCGGACTTTGCGGAATCGGGCTAAATGCCGAGTAGTACACGCGCTTGAGTTTATAGCTGCCGTACAGCGTCTCCGCCGTCGACAAAATCTGCTGGTCATCGCTGGCGTCGGCGCCGACGATCATCTGCGTGCTTTGCCCGGCCGGCGCAAAGCGCGGCGACTTCGGTTCCTCCGCCTTCTCATCCAGCTTGCGGCGGATCGAACCCATTGCCAGCTTGATCGTATGAACGCTCTTTTCCGGCGCCAGCTTCTGCACGCTGTCTTGCGTCGGCAGCTCGATATTGACGCTCAGCCGGTCCGCATAGCGCCCCGCTGCCTCGATCAGCGCCGGATCGGCATCCGGGATGGTCTTCAGATGGATATAGCCGCGAAACTGATGTACTTCGCGCAGTTCGCGCGCCACCTGCACCAGTTGCTCCATGGTGTAATCAGCCGACTGGATGATGCCCGAGCTGAGAAAGAGCCCATCAATGTAATTGCGGAGATAAAAATCGGTAGTCAACCGCACCACCTCCGCCACCGCAAAGCGCGCACGCGGCACGTTGGAGGTACGCCGGTTCACGCAATACTGGCAATCGTACAAACAGTAATTGGTCAGCAGGATTTTCAGCAGCGAGACGCAGCGTCCATCCGGCGTGTAGCTGTGGCAGATGCCCATGCCAGTGGTCGCGCCAAAACCGCCCTTGCCGATGGAATCGCGCTTCGGCGCGCCACTGCTGGCGCACGAGGCGTCGTATTTAGCCGCATCGGCCAGGATTTCCAGCTTGTCCTTGATCTCCATCACATTCCCGATACACTGTATTTTCATACAGTATATCAGCAAACCTCCCACAAAGCTTATTTTGTCATGGACAATCGGCGCGGCTGTGGCGCGGGCGCCATCAGCCGCCGCAGCGCGCCTTCCTCGTGCGAGTCAAGCTGGAACACGCTGACCAGCTCCGCCAGCGACGACGCCTGCTCCTGCATGCTCTGCGCCGCAGTTGCTGCCTGCTGCACCAGTTCCGCATTCTGCTGCGTCACCGTATCCATCTGCGCGATGGCCTGGTTGACCTGTTCGATGCCGTGGCTTTGCTCGCGGCCCGCATTGGTGATCTCGGAAATCAGATCAGTCACGCGCTGCACGCTGGAGACCACGCGCTCCATCGTGGTGCCGGCTTCCGCCACCAGCTTGCTGCCCTCCTCCACCTGGCTGACCGAATTGCCGATCAACTCCTTGATCTCGCGCGCCGCGCCGGCCGAGCGCTGCGCCAGATTGCGCACTTCCGACGCCACCACCGCAAAGCCGCGTCCCTGCTCGCCCGCGCGCGCCGCCTCCACCGCCGCGTTCAACGCCAGAATATTGGTCTGAAACGCGATACCGTCGATGACGGTGATGATGTCGCCGATCTTGCGCGATGACGCATTGATCGACTCCATCGTATTGACCACGCGGCCTACCACCTCGCTGCCCGCTTGCGCCACGTCGGAGGCCGAACCGGCCAGCTGATTGGCCTGCGCCGCCGCGTCGGAATTCTGCCGTACGGTGGACGTCAACTCTTCCATCGACGCCGCCGTCTCTTCCAGCGAACTGGCTTGCTGCTCGGTGCGCGAGGACAGGTCCAGGTTACCGGCCGCGATCTGGCCGGAGGCCGACGCAATCACATGCGTCGAGCCGCGCACGTCGGTGACGATCTTGGCCAGGTTGTCACGCATGGTCTTCATGGCGAACAGCAGGCTGCGGCTATCGCCCGACCGCAGCTCCACCTGCGCCGACAGATCGCCGGCCGCGATACGGTTGACGATATCCACCGCATACGCCGGCTCGCCGCCCAGGCTGCGCATCAAGCGGCGCGTGATCAGGAAGGCGCCGGCCGCACCGAGCACCACGCTGACCAGCATCAGCGTAATAATCAGCACCCGCGACGACGAGTAGCGCTTGGAACCTTCGGCCGCCGCGTCCTTCCCGCCCTGGGTGTAGAGGTCGACCAGCTTGTCCACCTGGCCGCGCATCGAGACAATCAACTTGTTCGAGTCGCCCCGGATCAGCTTCTTGGCTTTTTCCACATCACCGGCGCGCATGGCGGCGCGGATCTTAGCGTCTTCCTCCATATAACGCCCCCACTGCTCGGTAATTTGCGCATACATGGCTTTCTCATCCGGCGTTTCCATCAGCGCCTGATATTCATCCTGCATCTTTTTCAGATCATCCAGATCGGTGGCGATGACTTTATCGTATTTATCCATCTCACTGGCATCGCTGGAGATAATATATTGAAACTCCCGCGTGCGTATTCGCGCTATTTGAGATTTAATATCCTCAATAATTCTCACACTTGGTAACCAGCGCGAAGATAATCGTGTCGATATTTCATTTACTTGTGACAGCTCTACTATTGAAAAGATACCCACGATGGCTGTCATGGACAAAACCGCACAGAATGAGGCTGTCAGCTTGGTTGCAATAGGCAATTCAGTTAATCGCATGATGATATTCCCCGGTTAATAAGTCGCTTATCTCTTCCTTGAAAATCATCATAACGCAAGCAGATCATTTTTCGGAGTCACTGTCAGAATTAAACTACAAACCGATTATTAAAAATCCCTAGAATAAATTCAACAACCGGGGAGGTAATCATGTTGGCATCAATTAAATATCAAGGAAACATCGCGCAGGCGGAAGCAGATTTCTCATGGAATAATGATTTCAATATTATCTTTGAGATATTAGGCCGGCGATTCGATGGTTTTAATGACAATGGCTTTTATCCGCATCCGGACGAAGTGGCGCTGCGCCAGGAGCTGAAGGAAGTCGCAACGCTGCGCAAATTGAGCGAACGGATACGCGCGCTGGATGCCAATGCGCTGGTGTTGCGCGGACTGGGCCTGAGCGGCCTGCCGGAAGAGCGCCGCAACGCCGTGCTGTACGCGCTGACGCTGATGCTCGGCTACCCTACCTCCACCGACCAGCGCACCGGCCGCGTGGCGTGGGACGTCAAGGCGCGGCCGGACACCGGCATCGATGGCCGCTTCGTCACCTTCTCAGAGCGCGTGGGCAGCGCCGATATGCATACCGATTCGTCGTTCTATCCGATGCCGGAGGAGCAGTTCATTCTGTACGTGGTGAATGCGGCGCAGTGCCACGGCGGCCATTCGACTCTGATCGATGCGGACGATATCTATACCGCGCTGCATCGCACGGCGGAGGGCACGGCGGCGTTTGAACTGCTGCGCACGACGCCGGTGCCGTTCCGCGTGCCGGCTGTGTATGCGGCGGGCGATGAGACGATGGAGTTTCATGTGGCGCCAGTGTTTGGTCCGCCGTTGCGCGCGGGTGACCGCTTCACCATGCGCTGGCGGTATGACGCGATCAAGAAGGGCCTGGCGGCGCGGCCGGAAATGAATAATCCAGCACTGGCGGATGCGGTAGAGATCATGCACCGCGTGGCGGAGCAGGAAGCGCCGCGCTTCATGGAGCAGCTGCCGACCGACACGCTGATGTTGGCCGATAACCACCGCATGCTGCACGGCCGCACCACCTACACCGACGAGCGCCGCCACCTGATCCGCATCCGCATGTCGGACGTACCGAACGCCCAGCGCATCGGCCCTTCCGGCGTGGTGCGGGATTAAGCCAGGATTTGCTTGAGCGCTTCCACCAGCTTGGCGCATTCCTCATCGGTGCCGATGGTGATGCGCAGGAACTGGTCGATACGCGCCGACTTGAAGTGGCGCACCAGAATGGCGCGTTCGCGCAGCGCAGCCGCCAACTGCGCGCCATCGTGCTGCGGATGACGCGTGAAAATAAAGTTGGCCTGCGATGGCAGCACCTCGAATCCCAGCGCCTGCATCTGCGCCGTCAGCCGCCCGCGACTGGCGATGATGGCGTTCGACGTCTGCTCCATGTAGGCCACATCGTCCAGCGCCGCCACCGCGCCGGCTTGCTGCACCTGCCCCAGCGGATAGCAATTGAAACTGTTTTTCACGCGCTCCAGGCCCGCAATCAGGTCCGGATGGCCGAGCGCAAAGCCGACCCGCAATCCAGCCAGCGAACGCGATTTGGACAAAGTCTGAATCACCAGCAGGTTATCAAAGCGGCCCAGCAAGGCAGAGGCGCTCTGCGCGCCAAAATCGACATAGGCTTCATCGATTACCACCACCTGCTGCGGATGCGCCACCAGCAGCGACTCGATCTGCGCCAGCGGCAGCGCGATGCCGGTCGGCGCATTCGGGTTGGCCAGGATGATCGCGCCGCACGGCTGCTGATAATCCGCCACATCGATCTCGAAGCGCTCGTTCAGCGGCACATACACCGCCTCAATGCCATACAGGCTGCAGTAGGTTGGATAGAAGCTGTAGCTGATATCGGGCGTCAGCAGCGGCAAGTCGTGCTTGAGCAAAGCGTGGAAGGTATGTGCCAGCACTTCGTCCGAGCTATTGCCGACGAAGACCTGCTCGCGCGCCAGGCCGAAACGGCGCGCCACCGCATCCTTCACCACCGCGTTGAACGGATCGGAATACTTGCGCAAGCCATCGCCGGCCGCTTCCTGCATCGCGGCGATCGCCTTGGGCGACGGGCCATAGGGATTTTCGTTGGTATTCAGCTTGACCAGGCCAGGCATCTGCACCTGTTCGCCCGGCGTGTATGGCGTCAGGCCGTGAACGACTTTGCTCCAGAACTTGCTCATGCCATTTCCTCAAATGCCCGCTCGATATCGGCGATTAAATCATGGACGTCTTCCAGGCCCACGTTGAAGCGTATCAGTATGCCCTTGTCGGTCCAGTCCTTGCGCATATGCTGGATGCGGTACGGCATGACGAGGCTGTTGGCGCCGCCCCAGCTATAGCCGATCTTGAACAGCTTGAGCGCATCGACAAAGCGGTCGGTCTGCGCTTCGGTATAACGTTCGTCAAAGATCACCGAGAACAGGCCGCCGGCGCCGCTGAAATCGCGCTTCCACGTTTCATGGCCGGGACATTCCGGGAATGCCGGGTGCAGCACCCTGGTGACTTCGGGCCGCGTTTGCAGCCAGGCCGCCAGCTTGCGCGCCGCTGCGTCGTGCGCGTCGAAGCGCAGGCGCATGGTCGGCAAGCCGCGCTGAACCAGATACGCATCGTCCGCCCCCACACCCAGGCCCAGACGCATGTGCGCAAGGCTGATGCGGTCATGTAGCTCGCGGTCGCGCGTGATGACGGCGCCCATCAGCACATCGGAACCGCCGGACTGGTACTTGGTCAGCGCCTGCATGATGATGTCCACGCCCAGATCGAAGCCGCGCAACGCCAGGCCGGCAGACCAGGTGTTATCCAGCGCCACCAGCAGGCCGCGTTCATGCGCCGCCTTGCAGATGGCCGGCAGGTCCGGCACTTCCATCGACACCGATCCCGGCGCCTCGGTCCAGATCAGCTTTGTATTCGGCAGGATCAGCGCCGCGATGCCCGCGCCGATCAGCGGATCATAGTAGCGCGCAGTGATGCCGAAATCGGCCGACAGCCAGCGCCCCAGTTCCCGATTCGGGTTGTAGACGTTATCCGGCAGCAGCACATCATCGCCGGTTTTGAGCAATGCGAAATCCACCATCGAGATCGCGGCCAGGCCGCTCGGCGCCAGCAGGCAGTATTTGCCGTCTTCGATTTCCGCCAGACGTGCCTCCAGCGTAAACGTGGTCGGCGTGCCATGCAGCCCATAGGTATAGGCGTTCTTGTCTTTCCATTCGCCCGAGCGCATCGCCGCCACGTTCTTGAACAGCACCGTGGAGGCGTGATGGATGCCGACCGGGAAAGCGTCGAAACCTTCCGGCGCCTTGTAATCCGTGTGGATCAGCGCCGTCTGTGGGGATTTTTTCACGGTCGCCATCAGCGCATATTGCCGGTGTGGCCCAGCGAGTAGCGGCCTGGTTGCGGCCATACGGTCAGGCCGTGCGGCTCCTGTCCGACCTTGACCTGCTTGACGTCGCCGTTGGCGGTATCGATGCGGTAGACCACGTCATCGAAGCGGCCGGACAGCCACAGGTATTTGCCGTCGGCGCTGACGTTGCCCATGTCCGGGCTGCCGCCGCCGGGAATCGCCCATTGGGATACCACTTTTTCGCTGGCGAAGTCGATCACCGTCACGCGGCCCTTGCCTTTACGCTTGCCGTGAATATTGTGCGTGCCACGGTTGGCCACATACAGCTTGGTGCCGTCACGACTTGGATACAGGCCGTGCGCGCCAACGCCGGTCGGGATGAAGCCGACCTTGGTAAAGGTGGACGCATCGACGATGTGCACGCCGTCGGCGTCCATGTCGGCGATGTAGTAACGCTTACCGTCCGGCGAGACGCGGATATCCTGCGGCATGCCCTTCTTCTTGCTGCACACCTCATTCGCCAACAACTGGTCGATCGGGTCTTTTTCGGAGAAGCGCGTGGCCGGCATGGACAGCTTCAGATAGCCGTCCACCTTGCGGGCGGCGAGGTCGATGCGCGCCACGGCGCCGTCGAATTCGCAAGTGAACATGGCGTAGCGGCCGTCCGGCGAGAAGTCGGCGTGGTTGATGCCGCCGCATTGCGGCACATCGATCGCGTACTGCATCGCCATCGTCTTCGGATCGCGGAAGTCCAGGCGGTGCAACGCTTCCGCCACCACAATGGCGGATTTTCCGTCCGGCGAGAAGTACATATTGTATGGGTCGTCCACCGCCACCTGTGGGCCAGGCTTGCCGGTGCGCGGATCGATCGGCGTCAGGCTGCCCTTGTTAGTGCGCTCGGCGTTATTCGCCACCCACAGTGTTTGCAGGTCGTAGGCCGGCACCACGTGCTGCGGGCCGACGCCGACCTTGAACTTGTCGACCACCTTCAGCGTTTCCGGATCGATCACATACACGTCATTGGAGCGCAGGTTAGGCACGTAGACGCGTTGCAGCTGGTCCTTGGTGGCTGGGCTCATATTGGCCGGGCCGATGCCGGCGTAGACGTTGACCGGCGCCGCCGCAGGCGCAGTACCGGCGGCCGGCGCGGCTTGTGCAGCCTGCGCATTCTCCATATTGGCGACAGCCAGCAAACCGCCAGCGCCGATCAAACCAGCGACGGCCAGCGCCGCAAAGACGATACGATTAGTTTTCATTTGGATGCTTTACTAGAAGTAGACGGCGCGCCATGCGCCGCAAAATCGGAAATCGCTGCCACCGAGGCGTCGACAATGCGCTGCACGCCAAGCTTGCCCAATTCGGCGGTAGCGCGGCGCGCGTCACCGCGCACGCCTTGCGCTGCGGTCGGCGACGGCCCTTTGGCCAGCGCCTCGGTACGCACCAGGGATTTATCGGTAGCCAGCATCAGCGCCGCATCGGCCAGGCCGGCGTGCAGGCCGATTTCGGCCTTGCTGTAGCCGCGCTTTTCAAGGTCGGCGATAAACGGTTCCTGCGTGACGTCGTAGTAGGCCAGCAGCGCCAGGGCCGCAGCGTCGCCGTCCTTGGCCCAGGCCTTGTTCAGTTTCTGCGCCACGCGGGTTTCGCTTTTCTGGTAACCGCCATGGTCGCCGATGAAGACAATGCGGCGGAAGCCATGCTGGCGCAGGCTCTGCGCGGTGGCGACCAGCAGCTCTTCGAAGGTGGATTCAGGAATCGACAGGGTGCCGGCAAATTTCATGTGGCCGGCCGGCGGCGTGATGCTGCCTTCCGGGACGTAAGCCACTACCGGGGCGACCACCGCATTGCCGAGCTTTTGCGCGATCATTCGCGCCAGCACGGTGGCGCGCACATTGTGCTTGCCCAGCGCGATATAGGGACCGCTTTGTTCGGTGCCGCCGATGGGAATGATGGCGGTGGTGGCGCCGGCGTCGATGCGGGTGCGCAGCTCGGTGCTGGTCATCTCTTCCAGCATCACAGGTGCAATGACCGCCTCGGCGGCCATGACAGGCCGCGCCAGCAGGCAGGCCAGCAGGCAGGCGGCAAGCGCCGCCGGGAGTTTCAAGTCACGCATAAGGCTCACTAACAAAAAAAGGCGGACCGCGATAACGCCGGTCCGCCTTTATTATAGTGGATGTATCGAGAAAAACGCCTTAAAGCGCCTCGCCCCACAAATCATGCGCGTCGGACGTGGTGATTTTCACATCGACGAACTGGCCGACGGCCAGCTTCTTGTGCGGTTCGTACGGCGGCTTGACGTACACCACGCCGTCGATTTCCGGCGCGTCGGCAGCCGAGCGGCCCACGCCACCGGTACGGTTGACTTCATCGATCAGCACGCGCACGGTCTTGCCGACTTTCGCTTTCAGGCGCGCTTTCGAGATTTCTTCCTGCAGCAGCATCACGCGGCCGCGGCGCTCTTCGCGCACTTCTTCCGGCACCGGATTGGCCAGTTCGTTGGCGGTGGCGCCTTCCACCGGCGAGTAGGCGAAGCAGCCCAGGCGGTCGATCTGCGCTTCCTTCAGGAAGTCCAGCAGGTATTCGAATTCCTCTTCCGTCTCGCCAGGGAAGCCGGCGATGAAGGTCGAGCGGATGGTCAGGTCCGGATTCATTTTGCGCCAGGCCAGGATGCGGTCCAGGTTTTTCTCGCCGCTGGCCGGACGCTTCATGCGCTTCAGCACATCGGGATGCGCGTGCTGCATCGGAATGTCCAGATACGGCAGAATGTGTTCGCCCATCAGCGGGATCACCTGGTCGACGTGCGGGTATGGATATACGTAGTGCATGCGCACCCAGGCGCCGTAGGACTTGGCCAGTTCGCCCAGCGCTTCCATCAGCTGCGTCATGTGGGTCTTGATCGGACGGCCGTTCCAGAAGCCGGTACGGAACTTGACGTCGACGCCGTAGGCCGAGGTATCCTGCGAGATCACCAGCAGTTCCTTGACGCCCGACTTGAACAGGTTTTCCGCTTCCAGCAGCAGTTCGCCGATAGGACGCGACACCAGGTCGCCGCGCATCGATGGAATGATGCAGAACGAGCAGCGGTGGTTACAGCCTTCCGAGATTTTCAGGTAGGCGTAATGCTTCGGCGTCAGCTTGATGCCCTGCGCCGGAATCAGGTCGATGAACGGCTCGTGCGGTTTAGGCAGGTGCAGGTGGACCGAATCCATCACTTCAGCTAGCGCGTGCGGGCCGGTGACGGCCAGCACCTTCGGGTGGACTTTGGTGATGATGTCGTCGCCGGCGGCGTCCTTCTTGGCGCCCAGGCAGCCGGTGACAATCACCTTGCCGTTTTCGGCCAGCGCTTCGCCGATGGCGTCCAGCGATTCCTGCACGGCGGCGTCGATGAAGCCGCAGGTGTTGACGATTACCAGATCGGCGCCGGCGTAGGACTTGGCGGTCTCGTAACCCTCAGCACGCAGCTGGGTCAGGATCTGTTCGGAGTCGACCAGCGCTTTAGGGCAGCCGAGCGATACAAAGCCCACTTTCGGTGCTGGCGCGCCGGCGGCTGGCTGGGGAAAACGGGAGAGTGGTTGCGATTGCATATGGTTGCCTAAAGCTTCACAATAATTACGAGCAATCGACGATTATACCATGTTACGATAGTGGCTTAACGCCCATTGCTAGAGGAGATTGTGTGGCAACACTGAAAGACGTCGCAATGCTTGCAGGTGTAGGCATGTCGACAGCATCGCGCGCCATTTCCGGCGCCGGCCCGGTCTCGGCGGAAGCGATGAAGAAGGTGCAAGCCGCCATCGAGCAACTCAACTTCCGCCCCTCCTCCATCGGCCGTTCGCTGTCGGCGCAGTCGCTGGGCATGATCGGCATTTTCTGCCCCTCCTTCTTCGGCGCCTACTACGGCACCATCCTCAAGCAAACCGACATCGAACTGCGCGCCATGCGCCGCCACGTGGTGGTGGCCACCGGCTGCGGCGACGGCACGCCGCGCGATGAAGCCATCGAAGCGGTCAAGTTCCTGATCGGCCGCGATTGCGACGGCATCGTGGTGCTGGGTCACGATTTGCTGGATGAAGACATGCAGATGCTGCACAAGATGCATCCCAAGATGGCCTTCCTCAACCGCCGCAGTCCGGGCCTGGAGGCGTCGTCGTTCTGCCCGGACCACTACCACGGCGGCGAACTGGCGGCGCGCACCTTGCTGGACGCCGGCCATCGCCAGCTGGCGGTGATTTCCGGCCCGATCGGCACCTCGGACAATGAGGAGCGTTTGAACGGCTTCTTCGACGAACTGGCGCGCCACGGCATCGAACGCGATGCCGTGCGCCTGATCGCATCGGACTTCTCGCGCGAAGGCGGCTTTGGCGCCACCCAGCAGCTGCTCAACGAAGGCAGCCAGTTCACCGGCCTGTTTTGCGCGAATGATGAAATGGCGGTCGGCGCCATGTCGTGCTTCCACCGCGCCGGCGTGCGCGTGCCGGATGACGTGTCGATCGTCGGCTATGACGATGACTATTCGGCGGAATTCTCGTCACCGGGCCTGACCTCGGTGCACATCCCGATGCAGCAGCTGACGCAGAACGCGGTGCGCTGGCTGCTCAACATCTGCTACGGCACCCAGCACGAAATCGCGCGCGCGTTCCCGGTAACGGTGACGGTGCGCGGCTCGGTGGCGCGCCACGCCAATCGCTGAGCTATGTACGCCACGATACAGAAAACCCGCAAGCGCCGCCTATAATCGTTGCAACATCAACGATGAAAGACTCCCGTGGCGCTGAGCGGCATGCTGAAACGCGATTTGTCCTGGCTGTGGGCAGCGATTGCCGCCATGGTGATGGCGCTGATCTGGCTGCTGCTGCAACTGGGACGGCAAGGCGCTGATGCCCAGGTGGCATCGGCCCGCGCGCGCGCGGCGGTGATTTGCCAGATCATGCGCTCCGGCGTCGAACGCATGAATGTGCGCCAGACCGGCGGCGAAGCGCTGGAGCGCGCCGTGGTCGACATGGCACTGCGCGAGGACGCCGGCTTCGAAGGCGGCTTGTGGACGACCCAGCGCGGCGTGTATGCGTACGCCTTTCCCACGTATGACGGCAGCGGCGTCAAGAACGACGCCCCGGCAGCAGAACTGCCGCGCATTGCCGCCTTGTCCCAGCAGGCGCTGGCCGGCGGCGCGGCGGTCTTCGACGTCCGGCCTGGCCTGCGCGAGGCGGTCGTCTACAGCGCCTGCCCCGTCTCGGCCGACCTGGCCGGATGGACCCTGACCCGTGTCGCCACCATCGCCGCCGGCACCCTGAATCACCTGGTGCTGGCGGTCAGCCTGCTGCTCGGCTCATTGCTGCTGGCGGGCGGCTGGTTCGCCTTCCTGCTGACGCGCTGGGGCCGCGAGGCGCAGCGGCTCGGCGCTCTGCTGGCCGCCAGCGAACGGATGGCCGCGCTGGGCAGCCTGGCGGCCGGGCTGGCGCACGAAATCCGCAATCCGCTCGGCACCATCCGCATGAAAGTGGACAACGCACTGGCGGCACCGCCGGCCAAGCGCGAAGCACGCACCGACGCAGCCCTGCGCACCACACTGTTGCAGGTGCAGCGCCTGGAAACGCTGATCTCCAGCCTGCTGGCGCTGACACAGCCGTTTCATCCCCAGCGCACGCCGGTGGCATTGGACGACTGGTTCGCGCAGCGCCTGCTGGCCCACGCCGACGCCGCCGCCGACCTCGGCCTGACCACCGCGCTGGCGGTCCAGCCGGAACTGGCGCAAGCGGCGCGCGGCCTGCCCCTGTTCGATCCGGCCCACATGGCGCGCGTGATCGATAATCTGCTGTGGAATGCACTGGCCCATACGCCCGTCGGCGGCCATATCGAGCTGGGGGCGGCGCGCGACGGCGAGCAACTTCTTATATGGGTGGCCGACGACGGCAACGGCGTGCCGCCAGCGCTGCGCCCCACGCTGTTTGACCCATTGGTGACCGGCCGCGAGGGTGGCACCGGGCTGGGGCTGGCGGTGGTCAGGGAGGTGGTTCAGGCACACGGTGGCCGGGTCAGCCTGGACACCGCACGCCAGCGCGGCACCCGCATTGCACTGGAGTTGCCATGGCCTTGATACTGATCGTTGACGATGACACCGCATTCCGCATGACGCTGGCCGAGACGCTGGACGATCTGGGTTACCAGGTGCGCCAGGCCGGCAGCTGCGAAGCCGGCCTGGCCAGCCTGGGCGACGGCGCCATCGATCTGGCGCTGGTGGATTTGCGCCTGCCCGGCGACGATGGCCTGGCGTTCCTGCGCACGGCGGCGACAACGGCGCCTGGTCTGCCGTGCATCGTGCTGACAGCTTATGCCAGCGGCTCCAACACCATCGACGCCATGCGCCTGGGCGCCTTCGACCATTTGACCAAGCCGGTCGGCCGCGACGAGCTGGCGCAGGCGCTGGCCCGCGCGCTGCGCGCGCATCAGCCGGCGGTCGCCGAGGCGGTCGACGACGACACCCAGGCCGGCGAACAAATGCTCAGCAATAGCGCACCGATGCGGGCCATCTTCAAGCGCATCGGACTGGTGGCGGACAGCGATAACTCGGTGCTGGTGCTGGGGGAAACCGGCACCGGCAAGGAACTGGTGGCGCAGGCACTGCACGCCAACAGCGCCCGCGCGGCCGGTCCTTTCGTCGCGGTCAACTGCGCGGCGATTCCGGCCGAGCTGCTGGAGAGCGAACTGTTCGGCCATGTCAAAGGCGCGTTCTCGGGCGCCGCCAGCGACCGGCTCGGGCGCTTCCGCGAAGCCGACGGCGGCACCCTCTTCCTCGACGAAATCGGCGACATGGCGTTGCCGACCCAGGCCAAGATCCTGCGCGTGCTGCAGGAGCGCGAAGTGACGCCGGTCGGCGGCCGGCAGGCGGTGGCGGTCGACTTGCGGGTGGTGGCCGCCACCCATCGCGATCTGGAAGCGGAGGTGGCGGCCGGCCGCTTCCGCGCCGACTTGTGGTATCGCCTGCAGGTCATCACCATCAAGCTGCCGCCGCTGCGCGCGCGCGACGGCGACGTGGCGCTGCTGGCCGCGCATTTCCTGCGGCAGCATGCGCATGGCCGCGCCAAGCGTCTGGCGCCGGCGGCGCTGGCCGCGCTGCAAGGCCACCCGTGGCCGGGCAATGTGCGCGAGTTGCGCAACACCATACTGCGCGCCATCGCCCTCAGCGAGGGGGACTTGATCGACGTTGAACACCTCGGACTGGACGCGGCGCCAGCCACTGAGGCAGCGACAGCGGCGACAGCGACAGCACCAGTGACGGTGGCAGCCACGCCGGCCGGCACCGCGGAGATCGACTGGGACGGACCGCTCGATCGCGCGGTGGAACTGCTGGAATCCTGCATGCTGCGGCGGGCGCTGGCTGTCGCCGACGGCAACCGCAGCGAAGCGGCGCGGCGTCTGGGCCTGTCGCGGCAACAGCTGTACCGCAAACTGGCGCAATACGACATCGAATAGTGACAGTTGTCCGCTTTGGTGACGGCCCATCGTCACCAAAGCGGACACATTGTCTGTTGCGGCCGCACTGATTTGCGCAAATCAGGCACAGTCCGGCATGGCACGGGATCTGCATAGTCATGGGTACACCTCTTACAGAAGGAGTACATCATGAACGTTATCCAATCTTCCCTGCTGTCGCTCGCCCTGGGCCTGGCAACCCTGACCACCGGCGCCATCGCCGCGCAAGTGCCGCCACCGCCTGACCAGGCCGCGCCACCGTCACCACCGCCGGCACCCCCAGTTCCGCTGGAAGGGGCAACGGGCGTCCCGCCGGCACCACCTGCTGCGGCGCCAGCACCGCCGCCGCGTCCGGACAGAGCGGCTCGCCTCGCAGCCGCAGCGCCGGCCCGCCCAGCGCCACCGCCGCCACAACCACCGCGTGATCCGGGCGCGCGACCACCGGCACCCGGCGCGGACGCGCCTCCACCGCCGCCGCCACCTGCGCCAGGTGCGGATGTCCCGCCGCCACCGCCGCCTCCGGCTATTCCGCAACGTTAACCCGGCGCGAGGAACCGCTACCATGATCGTCACCCGGCATTTGGCTGCCCTGGTGCTCACAGCCGCGCTGGCGACCGTCGGCGCGGCCCCGGTGCGCGCCGATGCGCCGCCGCCAGCCACGTCGGACGTAGCCGACGGCGTCGTGCAGCGCTATCTGACCACGCCTTACGGCGAGCTCAATGGCCTGCGCCTCGCCGACGGCCGTGTGGTGGTGTTCGGTCCACTGATGGCGAACTCGGTAGCGACAGCGGCGCCTGTCGGCGAGCGCATCCGCGTGATCGGCAACAAAATGGCGGATGGCGCCATTCGCGCCGTCGCCGTGATCAACCTGGTTTCCGGGAGCACGGCGGACGACCAGCCGCCCAGCCCGCCCGCGCTGCCGCCATCCCCGCCGCCCGCGCGCAAGCCACTCGAACGCTGCGAAGCCACCGGTCCCATCGACCTGGTGCTGCACGGTCCGCGCGGCGAAGCCAACGGCGTCATCCTCGCCGACGGCAGCCTGATTTACTTCCGGCCGGACCTGGTGCGTGCGCCGTTGCGTCCCGGCCAGTTATTCGCCGCCATCGGCATCGGCTCGCGCGGGCCGCAAGGCCTGGCCATGGAAGCGATCGTCGCAGCAAGCGACCTGGCCACCGCCCGGGCGGCAGCCGCCACGGTTCTCAATCCCCCTTCACCACCACAGCCACCGTCACCACATGTCGACTGAACCCTTATTGTGGGCCATCACCGGCCTGACCATGACCGCCATCGTGTTGCGCCCATGGGGCCTGCCGGAAGCCATCTGGGCGTCGCTGGCGGTGCTGGCGTTGATCGTCTTCAAGCTGATTCCGCCGTCGCAGGTGCTGCCCGGGGTGGCGCGCGGCTATGACGTCTATATGTTCCTGGCCGGCATGATGACGCTGGCGGAACTGGGCCGGCGCCAGGGCGTGTTCGACTGGCTGGCGGCGCACGCCGGGCGCGCCGCCGCCGGCTCTGGCCGCAGGCTGTTCCTACTGGTCTACCTGGCCGGCACGCTGGTCACGGTAACACTGTCCAACGACGCCACCGCAGTAGTGTTGACGCCGGCCGTGTACGCCGTCGCGCGCGCAGTCGATGCGCCGCCGTTGCCCTATCTGTTGATCTGCGCCTTCGTCGCCAACGCCGCCAGCTTTGTGCTGCCGGTGTCCAACCCCGCCAATCTGGTGGTGCTCGGCGCCAACATGCCGAGCCTGGCGCATTGGCTGGCGCTGTTCCTGCTGCCGTCACTGGGCGCCATCCTCGCCACGTATTTCGCACTGCGCTACCTGCTGCGGACCGACCTGCCGGCCACCATCCGCGCCGACGTCGACACGCCGAGGCTGACGCCGGCCGGCCGCTTGACCGTCAGCGCGCTGGCCGGCACCGCTGCGGTGCTGGGCCTGGCGTCGGCCTACGGCATCGAGCTGGGCCCGGTCACGCTGGCCGCCGCCGGTGTCGCGCTGCTGCTGACCGCTGCGCGCGGCGGCGGCAATCCCATCGCCTTGCTGCGGTCCTTGTCGTGGGATGTGCTGCTGATGGTGGCCGGCCTGTTCGTGCTGATCGAAACGCTGCAGCAGCATGGCGTCGTCGCAGCGCTTGCGGTGCAGCAGCAACAACTGCAGGCCGCCGCGCCGAGCATGGCGAACCAACTCACCGGGACCATCCTGGCGGTCGCCTGCAATCTGGTCAACAACCTGCCGGCCGGCCTGCTGGGCGCCGCCACGCTCGACCATCTGGCCGCGCCGATGCCACTGCGCGCGGCCGCGCTGATCGGCATCGACATCGGGCCGAACCTGTCGGTCAGCGGCTCGCTGGCGACTATTCTGTGGCTGGCCATGTTGCGGCGCGAAGGCGTGCAGGTCGGCGCCTGGCAATTCCTCAAGCTGGGCGCCGTCGTCATGCCGGCCGGCTTGCTGGCGGCGCTGCTGCTGTTGCAGGTGACGTCATGATGCAGGCAGCGCGCGCACCGTCCCGCGCCAACCTGCTGGCGCTGGGCCTGCTGAATTTTTTCCTCGCCGATGCGCGCGATGGCCTCGGTCCCTTTCTGGACGCCTACCTGAGCACCAAGGGCTGGGCGCCGATGTATCTTGGCCTGCTGGCGACCGTCGGCGGCGTGCTGGGACTGGTGGCCGGCATGCCGGCCGGCGCGCTGACCGATCGCAGCCATGCCAAGCGTTTGCTGGTGGTGGCGCCGGTCACGCTGATTACGCTGATGAGTTTTTTGTGCCTCGCCGCGCCGAGCCGCTGGATGGTGTTCAGCACCCAGGCGCTGGCGGCGGTGGCCGGGGTGCTGATCGGACCGGCCGTCGCGGCCATCACGCTGGGGCTGGTCGGCGCCCAGCGCTTCGGCCCGCAATTGGGCAAGAACGAATCGTGGAACCACGCCGGCAATCTGGTGCTGATGGGCGGCACCTGGGCCGCCAGCGTGTGGTTCGGCCTGCCGGGCGTGGCGGCGCTGATGCTGGTTACCACCGCAGCCACGGTTGCCGCTACCTTGTCTATCGCGCCGGGCAGCATCGACCACGCGGCGGCACGCGGCATGGCCGGCGCTGACTGCGGCGGCGATGTCGGCGCCAGCGCAGTGGCCCAGCCCTCCTCTTTGCGCGCGCTGGCCGGCAACCGTCCGCTATTATGGCTGAGCCTGGCGTTGGCGCTGTTCCACTTCGGCAACGCCCCGCTGGCGCGGCTGATCGCGCAGCAGTTCGCGGTGCAGATGCAGCGGCCGTTCGAAACCACGGCCGTCATCACCATGGTGTCGCAAGTGGCCGCACTGGGAGCGGCGCTGGCGGCGCCATGGCTGCTGCGCGCGCGCCGGGCCGGTCCGGCCGCCGTGCTGGCCTTACTGAGTCTCCCGCTACGCGGCCTGCTGGCCTGGAATTTTTCCGAGTTTGACATGATCTACCCGGTGCAGCTGCTCGATGGCGTCGGCGTCGGCCTGCTCGGCATCCTGACGCCGTTCATGGTGGAGCGACTGACGCGCGGCAGCGGTCATTTCAACCTCGCGCTGGCGGCGGTGATGACGGTGCAAGGCATCGGCGCGGCGTCGAGCAACGTGGTGGCGGGCTACCTGGTCATGCGGTTCGGCTATCCGCTGACCTATCTGACGCATGGCGCGGTAGCCTTGCTGGCGATCGCGGCGTTGCTGCCGGCGCTGCGCGGCCTTCGCGCAGGCGACAACGACGCCAACCGCCGCGCCGGCGCCGCCATGGGCGCGAGCGCGGCGTCGGACACTTAGAACTTCACCGACACGCGACCACCAAAGGTGCGCGGGTTGTTGTAGTACGCCGCCCAGATCTGCTGCGTCGGCTGGCATGGTGCGCCAACCTGCGTGCAGACTTCGATCGCGTCGTACTTCACTTCCTTGTCGGTGGCATTGTTGACGAACAGCTCCGCCGTGTAAGCCTTGTTGCGCGGCTCGAAGCGCAGGCTCAGGTCCAGCGTGGTGTACGATTCCTGCATCTTCACGCCTGGATGGCCCGGCACGTCGTTGGCGAACGCGCCCGAACCGACAAACGACTTGGTCTCGTAGTGCGCCGAGATACGCGGCGTGATACGGCCCTTGCCGATGTCGAAGTCACGCTCGTACATCAGCGTACTGGCAAAGGTCGGCGCGTGTTTCAGCACGGTGCCGCCGACGTTGACGGTCGGCGCGGTGGTGCCGCAGGCCTGACCATTGGCGCGTGCCGCATCGACGTCGCACGACAGGAAGTCGTCATAGCGCGCCTTCAGCCACGTCGCGTTGCCGCTGAAGCGGTCGACGCTGGTCGGCCGCCACATCCACTCCGCTTCCACGCCCTTGACCGAAGCACCGGCCGCGTTGAAGTTTTGCAGCGTATTGTTGACCACTTGCGATTCCAGCTTGTCCTTGTACTTCATCCAGAAGGCGTCGATGTTCAGCGACAGCTGCTTGTTCAGCAGGTCCGACTTGAAGCCGAGTTCATAGCTGGTCAGCTTTTCAGGCTTGGTAGTAGCACCGCCGTCGCCGATGGCCGGCGAGTGGAAGCCGGTGGTCACCGAAGCGAAGGTCAGGATATCCGGCGATACCTTGTACTCAACCCGGCCCAGCCAGGTCGCCTGGCCATATGCCAGATCGGCCGTGTTGTCGCCATAGGTATTGCCGCAAGTGGCTTGATTCACCACGCCGCCCGGCCCGATGTTGTGGGTGTTGATGGTGCCCACGCCAGGCGTGACCAGTTGCGCGATCTGGCTCGGCGTCAGCGTGGCGCCGCGCGGCGCGTTGTCCGGCCAGTTCGGGCAAGCCCAGTTCTGGCCGCCGATGTCGAACTTGTGGTCCTTGGTATAGCGCGCGCCGGCGGTCAGCTTCCAGACCGGATCGATATCGTAGCTGGCTTGCGCAAAGGCGGCCTTGGAATGCAGCTCGCGGTCACCTTGAATGAAGGACATGGCCGATGCGTACTGGCCAACCGTCGGCTGGACGAAGATCACGCTGCCGTTGGCGATATCCTGCGCCAGCATGGCTTCTGAAATCTGGCTGCGGTCGATGTCGAAGCGTACCTTGTTCTTCTCGCGGAAGAAGAACAAGCCGCCCACCCACTGCAGCGGCGAGTCATATTCCGAACGCACCTGCACCTCGTTGGAGACGCTGTCGAACTGCGACCATTCGGTGCGGTTCTCGGCCTTGAAGCCTGGGTAGAAGCCGGCGTCCGCGTCGCTGGCGTTAGTCCGTTTCAAGCGACTCCACGCGCCGAGGTACTGGGTGGCGATGCCTTCCATTGGACGCCATTCGACCTTGGTCTTGGCGGTGATGATCGACTGGTCCAGGTTACCCGGCGTATCGATCAGCGCGGAGCGCAGGTTCTGGCCCGGCTTTGGTTCGGCCGACAGGTAGATATTGCCGGCGCCGGTGTCGCTGTAATAGTCGGCGATGAAGGTGGCCTTCAGCTCCGGTGTGAACTTCCACAGCAGCGAGGCGCGCGCGCCCGACTGGTTGCCCGCACCGTACTTCTGCGCGCCCGGCGAGACGTTGGAACCCTTAAGGAAATCGACATAGCCGTCATGCTGATCCTTGATGGCGGCGATGCGCAGCGCGATGTCGTCGCTGAGCGGGATGTTGATCATCGCCTGCGTCTGAATGTGATGATAGTCGCCGATGGTGACGCTGGCCGAGCCGAACACCTTGGCGGTGCTTGGCGCGCCGGACACCAGGTTGACCGCGCCGGCGGTCGAGTTGCGGCCGTTGAGCGTGCCTTGCGGGCCGCGCGCCACCTCGACGTGGTTCAGGTCATACATCAGCGCCGTGGCGCCTTGTGGACGTGGCACGTAGATGCCGTCCACATAGAACGCCACTGCCGGGTCGCCCAGCTCCGTGTGATTGGCCGAGCCGACGCCGCGCATGTAGACGTGGACGCCGCCCGAATCGCTGTGCGGCTCCACCACCAGACTAGGCACCATGGCGGTCATGGTCGCCAGGTCCTTGACCTGGTTGTTGGCCAGCGTGTCCTGCGTGTAGGCGGTGATGGCCAGCGGCGTGTCCTGCACCAGCGTGTCGCGGCGGGTGGCGGTGACGATGATCTTTTCCATGTTGTCGCCGGCGGCCGGGGTGGCGGCTGCAGGTGGTTGCTGTTGCTGCTGCGCGTATGCTACGCCGCCGCTCAACATCATCTGGGCGATACTTAAAGCTAGAACTGTTTTTTTCATTGATGTCTCCTCGCTTATTCCAAGTGGAACCGGTTCCACCACAAGACGCACCTAGGCGTCGGGCCATACCATGGCAGACCCGGTGATTTAGCAACTACGATTCTTTAGAGCCGCTGTTCGCTGGCTCCGTCAAACAGGGAAATACGATTGGTACGGATCGAGAAATGGATGTCCTTCTCGGTCTCGATCTGCAACTGGTCCTGCACGATGCCCGCAACCTGGGTGCCGTGGAAGTCCAGCCACACTACGCGGTGCGCGCCCATGGCCTCGATCAGCGAGACCGATGCGCGCACTGCTGCACCGCCAGCGACGCCGTCACCATGCCCGACGTCGATGTCCTCCGGCCGCACGCCCAGCACGCAATCGTGCTTGCCGGTGAGCGGCTGCTTGAATGGATAGCCGGTCACATCGACCGACAGGTGCTGGTTGCTGAAGATGGTCTTGCCACCCTGCTGCTCCAGCGTGCCCTTGAACAGATTCATGCCCGGCGAACCAAGGAAGGTCGCCACGAACAGATTGGCCGGGGTGTTGTAGATGACGTCCGGCGTGTCGAATTGCTGCACCACGCCGCCCTTCATCACCGCCATGCGCTGCGCCAGCGTCATCGCCTCCACCTGGTCGTGGGTCACGTAGATCATGGTGGCGCCGAGTTGCTTGTGCAGCTGTTTCAGTTCGCGCCGCAGCTCCGTGCGCAGCTTGGCGTCGAGGTTGGACAGCGGCTCATCGAACAGCATTACGTCCGCTTCGCGCACGATGGCGCGGCCGATCGCCACGCGTTGACGCTGGCCGCCCGACAGGTTGGCCGGCTTGCGCTTCAACAGCGGCCCGAGTTGCAGCATGTCGGAAGCGCGCGTCACGCGGCGGGTAATCTCCGCCTTCGGCGTGCCGTTGATGCGCAGGCCGAAGGACATATTCGCTTCTACGTTCATGGTGGGATACAGCGCATAGGACTGGAACACCAGGGCAATGCCGCGATCCTTCGGGTCGGCCCAGGTCATGTCCTTGCCGCCGATTTCGATCTGGCCGGCGCTGGTATCGATCAGGCCCGCGATACTATGCAGCAGCGTGGACTTGCCGCAGCCCGAAGGCCCCAGCAGCACCACGAACTCCCCCGCCTTCACGTCGAGGTTGAGCGATTCAATCACCTTGTTGCCGCCCAGCTGGATCTGCAAATTACGAATAGCTACGTTAGACATGATTTAACCCTTCACAGCGCCAGAGGCGATGCCGCGCACGAACCAGCGGCCAGAAATAAAGTAGAGCGCCAGCGGCACGATCGACGTCAAGATGGTCGCCGCCATGTTGACGTTGTACAGGCGCTCGCCGGTGGTGGTGTTAATGATGTTGTTCAGCTGGACCGTCATCGGCAGGTGTTCGGAACCGGCAAACACCAGGCCAAGCAGGAAGTCGTTCCAGATGCCGGTCACCTGCATGATCACCGCCACCACGATCACCGGCGTCGACATCGGCAGCATCAGCTGCAGGAAGATGCGCCAGAAACCGCCGCCATCGATGCGCGCCGCCTTGAACAATTCCATCGGCAGCGCCGCGTAGTAATTGCGGAACAACAGCGTCATCACCGGCATGCCGAAGATGGTGTGGATGATGATGATGCCCGGCAGAGAGCTGAACAGATTCACCGACGCCAGCACCCGCACCAGCGGATAAATCATCACCTGCACCGGAATGAAGGCGCCCATCATCAGGATCGCGAACAGTAGGCCGGCGCCGCGCGGACGCCAGAACGACAGTGCATAGCCGTTCACCGCGCCGATGGCAATCGACAGGATGGTGCTCGGTACCACGATGGCGACCGAGTTCCAGAAGCCGCTGCGGATGCCGCCGCATTCCAGGCCGGTACAGGCCGAGGACCAGGCTTGCACCCACGGCTCCAGCGTCAGGTGCTGCGGCAGCGCGAACAGCGTACCGAGGCGGATCTCTTCCATCGGCTTCACCGACGTCACCAGCATCACGTACAGCGGCAGCAGGAAGAACAGCGCCGCCACAATCAGGAAGCCGTACACGCCGAGGCGGGCCGGCGTCCATGCCGGGCTGCGGCGCGGACGTGGCGTCGGGATGCTGGCGTCGTTGGCGGCGGCCAGGCGCGCTGCTGCAGCTGCTGCGGTTGCGGCTTCTTCTGCCGCAGTTTTATCGAGTTTCACAACTTGTCCCATCATGCCCCCATTGCGGCGCGGCGATTGCGCACGAAGTACAGCGGCGCGACGATGGCCAGCACCGTCAACAGCAGCACGATCGAGGCGGCGGAAGCCAGGCCGATATTCGCACGGCCAAACAGATAATCCATGATGAACTTGGCCGGCACTTCGCTGGCCGTGCCAGGACCGCCCTGCGTCATGGCCACCACGGCGTCGAACACCTTCACCACCATGACGAACAGCAGCACGAAGGCGGTCGATACCGAAGGCTTCAGCATCGGCAGCACAATGCTGGTGTAGACGCGCCAGCGCGGGATGCCGTCGATGCGCGCCGCCTTCCAGATTTCGTCATCCACGCCGCGCAGACCGGACAGCATCAGCGCCATCACCAGCCCGGAAGCCTGCCACACGGTGGCGATGACGATGGTGTAGATCGCCATGTCCTGGTCAACGATCCAGTCGAACTTCGCGCTGGTCCATCCCAGCTTGTGCAGCACCTCCTGAATGCCCAGTTCCGGATTCAGTATCCATTGCCAGATCAGGCCCGTGGCCACGAACGACATCGCATACGGGTACAGGAAGATGGTGCGCAGCGCGCCTTCCGCCATCACCTTCTGGTCGATAAACACCGCCAGCAGAAAGCCGATGACCAGGCAGGCGGCGATGAACAGCACGCCGTACAGCGCCACGTTTTGCAGCGACAGCAACCAGCGCTCGTTGTTGAACAGGCGGATGTACTGCGAAGCGCCGACAAAATCGCTGGCCGGGAAGGTGCGCGAGCTGCTGACTGATACGCGCGCCGTCCACAGCATGGTGCCGAGGTAGGCCAGCAGCACGGTCAGCGCCATCGGCACCATGGCGATATAGGCCGCGAATGAAACGCTTTGACGTTTCTGTGTCATGGCTTATTCGCCCTTGATCGCGCGGGCGAACGCTTTTTGCGCGTCTTCCGGCGACTGGTTCTTGTTCCAATAGCTGGTCAGCACGTCCTGCAATGCGCCGGTGGTGTCCGGCGACGCCAGCATCTCGGTGTTAGGCAGCTGGCGCGACTTGTCCTTCATGATCGCCAGGCCCTGACGCGCGCAGATATCCAGCTGCGATTCGTCCACATCGCCGCGAATCGGGATCGCGCCCTTACGCGAAGCGAAGGCCACTTGCGCCGTTGGAGACGTTACCACATTGGCTAAAAGTTTTTGCGCCTTGATGGCATTGGCGTCGCTGGTCTTCGGGAAGACGAAGGCGTCGCCGGCCACGATGTACGGCGACTTCGGACCAAAGCCCGGATAGCAGCCGAAGTCCTTGCCCGCTACCTGCTTGGCGGCGGCGAATTCGCCCTTGGCCCAGTCGCCCATGATCTGCACGCCGGCTTTACCCTGAACTACCATGGCGGTGGCGTCGTTCCAGTTGCGGCCAGGCGAGCCTGCATCCACAAAGCCTTTCAGCTTTTTGAATTCGACCAGCACCTGCTTGAAGGCCGGCGACATCACGGCTTTCTGGTCGCGGTCGCGGTACACCTTCAGGTACAGGTCCGAACCGCCCACCATGGCGAAGATGGCGTCGAAGGTGATCTTCTCCTGCCACACCTGTCCGCCGAAGGCCAGCGGCACCACGCCGGCGGCTTTCAGCTTGCCCAGCTGCGCGAGGAATTCTTCCCACGTCTGCGGTTCGTTGGTGATGCCGGCTTTCTTATACGCGGCCTTCGAGTAGAAGAACCAGGCCGGCATGTGGATGTCCACTGGCGCGGCGTAGAAATGGCCGTTGATCTTGATCGCCTGGAGGATCGACGGCGGCATGATCTGGTCCCACTTGCCGGCGATGGCCACGTCATCCACATTGTTCAGCAATCCCTGTTCGACAAAGTCGCGGAATTGTTTGGAGGTGTTGAACTGTGCGGCGGTCGGCGCGTTACCGCCGACAATGCGGTTGATGGTGGTGGCGCGCGACTGGTCGGCGCCGGCCACGGCCTGGTCGACCCATTGGCCGCCCGCCTTGTTATAGGCTTCTGCAAACTGCTTGACGGCGGCGGATTCGCCGCCCGAGGTCCACCAGTGAATTACGGTTGCTTTCAACGGCGCTTGCGCTTGTGCGCCGCTTACTGCCAGGGCTAGCGCGATGGCGCTGCCCACTTTTGTGGCCTTCAACATTCTGTCTCCCATTGGGCGTCGTGCGCCCATTTTATTCGGATAGCTTACTGGCGGCTTACTGTGCGGCTCTCTCCGCCAAAAATTGTGTAACCAGTTTGGCGCTGCGCTTCAGCGTACGCTTCTGCGTGGCGTAATCGACATGGATCATACCGAAACGGCGCTCATAACCAAAGGCCCATTCGAAGTTATCCATCAGTGACCAGATAAAGTAGCCGCGCACATCGACGCCGGCCTTCACCGCCGCATCCACCGCCGCCAGGTGGCGACGCAGGAAGGAAATCCGCTGGTGGTCGTCCACTTCACCGTTGACGACTTTGTCATCGGTGGCCATGCCGTTTTCGGTGATGTAAATCGGCGGCAGGTTCGGGTAGTCGCGGTGGAAGCCGACCAGCAGGTGGCGCAGGCCCTCCGGATAGACTTCCCACCCCATCTGCGTGCGCTCCACGCCTTCCAGATCGACTTCGGTGTAGCCATGCTTGCCGTCGCTGATCACATTGGTGCGGAAGTAGTAGTTGATGCCTAAAAAGTCCAGCGGCGCGCCGATGATGTCCATGTCGCCGGCCAGAATGGTCGGCTCGGCGCCCGGCCACAGTTCCCACAGCGCCGATGGATAGGACTTTTTCAGCAGCGGATCGAGGATCCAGTTATTGTGCTGAAGCTCGAACAGCCAGGCGGCGCGTTGACCGGCGGCGCTGCTGTCGGTGCTGGTGCCACGTCCCACATTGGCGACGATGCCGACCTGCGCTTGCGGATCGTTGGCGCGCAGGTGCTGCACCGCCAAGCCGTGACCGAGCAGCAGGTGGTGCATGGCCTGGGTGGCGAACACCACGTCCTGCTTGCCCGGCGCGTGGTGGCCGGTGCCGTAGCCGTGCATGGCCGAGCACCATGGCTCGTTCAGCGTGGCCCAAGCGTCGACCAGGCCGGCCAGCTGCTTGCTGATCATGTCGGCGTATTCGGCGAAGCGGTAGGCGGTGTCGCGGTTGACCCAGCCGCCCTTGTCTTCCAGGTGTTGCGGCAGGTCCCAGTGGTACAGCGTGACGTAGGTTTTCAAACCTTTGGCGCGCAGCGCCGTCAGCAGCTCGCGATAGAATTCGATGCCCTTCTGGTTCGGCTGGCCGTCCTGCGTCATCACGCGCGGCCAGGAGATCGACAGGCGGTAGGCGCCGACCTTCAGCGCCGCCAGCAGTTCAACGTCGTCCGGCCAGCGGTGGTAATGGTCGCAGGCTACTTCGCCGGTGTCGCCGGCCAATGTCTTGCCCGGCGTGGCCGAGAAGGTGTCCCATATCGACGGGATGCGGCCGTCTTCATTGACTGCGCCTTCAATCTGATAGGCAGCGGTCGCCGCGCCGATCAGGAAATCCTTGTTCCACAGGACCGAGTCGGCCGGCGGCGTGAACTTTTCCTCATTTGCAACTGACACCACAAAAACTCCTTCGCTGAAACATGGAGTGGAAGCGCTTCCACTTGATGTTGTCAATAGTAATACTGATGAAATTGAGGTGTCAACGGAATTATCGGAATTTTGTAATCAAGTTACAAAAACGGCACAGCCACCGTGGTGTACTGTGCCGCTGAGCTACTGCAAAGCTGCGTAGCGAAATTACTTTTTGTCGGTCGGCGGCACCGGGACAAATGGGAAAGTACCGAACAGATTCTTGCTCTGGCTCTGCATCTGCTCCTGCATCTGCACGAACAGGCTCTTGCTCTGGTCGATGTAGTTGTTCATCATGCCCTGCATCATCGGGCCCTGGACGTTCATGAACTGGGTCCACATTTCCGGGCTGAACGGTTGGCCGCCCACGGCAGTGCCGGTGGTGAACTTGCGCTGGATGTCGGTGAAGGCCTGGACGTTCTTTTCCAGGTAGGAGCCCATCATGCCCTGCATGGCGTGGCCGTAGAAGCGGATGATCTGGGCCAGCACGTCGCTGGAGAACATCGGCGCGCCGCTGGCTTCTTCTTCCAGAATGATTTGCAGCAGAATGCTACGGCTCAGGTCTTCATTGGTCTTGGCATCGACAACGGTAAATACTTCGTTGTCCAGCACCAGTTGCTTCACGTCGGTCAACGTGATGTACGAACTGGTCTGCGTGTCGTACAGACGACGATTGGGGTATTTTTTGATCAGGCGGTCAGCATTTTTTTTCGCACTACTCATCACAAGTCCGTTTATTGCGCCGCAGCGCATGTCTCTTAAAAATCGGAAAGAAAGTGGACTCATGGTCCCCTTCCCGCGTGCCTACTTTTACTTATTATAGAGGCGAAACAGAATATCTTGCACAATCTGATATAAGTTTCGACCTTTATTGCAACGCAACTAATTTTCGCCGTTAATCGGCTTTTACTTTGACGTAGCGACCGGGCGCCGGTTCGATCGCCTGGTATTTGGCATTGCCGGGCTTGGCCTTGGCCTTGACCTTTTTGCCGCCGTTCTGGTTCAGGAACGCCGACCATTCCGGCCACCAGCTGCCCGCATGTTCGGCCGCGCCCTGGAACCAGGCGTCGGCGCTGTCGACCTTGCCGCTGTCGTTGGTCCAGTAATTGCGCTTGTTCTTGGCCGGCGAATTGATCACGCCGGCAATATGGCCGGAGGCGCCCAGCACGAAGCGCGTCGGGCCGCTCAGAATGGCCAGCGAATCATAGGCCGACGGCCAGGGCACGATATGATCCTCGCGCGAGCCGTAGACGAAGGCCGGGGCGTCGATGCGGGTCAGGTCGACCGTCTCGCCCGCCACCACCAGTTCGCCGCTCTTGAGGCGGTTTTCCAGATAGGTGTTGCGCAAGTACCAGCAGAACATCGGCCCCGGGAGGTTGGTGCTGTCCGAATTCCAGTACAGCAGGTCGAACGCGGCCGGCTCATTGCCCTTCAGGTAGTTGGACTGCACGTAGTTCCAAACCAGGTCGTTCGGACGCAGGCTGGAAAAGGTGCTGGCCAGATCGCGGCCCGGCATCAGGCCGCCGTCCTTGAGCTGCTGCTCGCGCAGCGCCACCTGCGTTTCGTCGACGAACACATCCAGCACGCCGGTGTCGCGGAAATCAAGGAACGTGGTCAGCAGTGTCAGGCTGTTGGCGACCTGTTCGCCGCGCGCGGCCAGCACCGCCAGCGCCGTGCCCACCAGCGTGCCGCCGACGCAGAAGCCGAACATATTCAGCTTGTCCTCGCCGCTGATCTCCTGCACCACGCGGATCGCCTGGATCACGCCCTGGTCGACATAATCGTCCCAGGTGGTGCGCGCCAGCGATTGGTCCGGATTGCTCCACGAAATCAGGAACACGGTATTGCCCTGCTCCACAGCGTAACGCACCAGCGAATTTTCCGGCTGCAAATCCAGGATGTAGAACTTGTTGATGCACGGGGGCACCATGAGCAACGGCTTCTGGTTGACGGTGGCGGTTTTCGGCGTGTACTGGATCAGCTGGAACAGCGGATTTTCATACACCACCGTGCCTTCGGTAATCGCCAGATTGCGGCCGACCTCAAACGCCGACTCGTCGGACAGCGAAATGTGGCCCTTGCCCATGTCGCCCAGCATATTGGCCAGACCGCGGGTCAGGCTTTCGCCCTTGGTTTCGATCAGCTTCTGCTGCGCTTCCGGATTGGTGGCGAGGAAGTTGGCCGGCGACATGGCGTCGACAATCTGCTGCACGGCAAAGCGAATCTTCTGTTTCTGCTGCGGCGTGACGTCGACGGTTTCCACCATCGCGTTGAGGAATTTGGCGTTGAGCAGATAGGCGGCGGCGTTAAACGCCGTCATCGGATTACCCTGCCACGCGGCTGAAGTGAAACGGCGATCGCTGACGGCCGGGGTTTTACCGGACAACAAATCCTGCCACAACGCGCCGAAATCCTGCAGATAGGACTGCTTGAGCGCCTCCATCGCCTCCGGCTTGATGTGGGCGCCAACATCCTGCATCATGGCGGCCATGGGATTAGACTGCATCCAGTTGGCAAAGGCTTGCGGATCGGGCAAATTCATCTGTGGTTCCCTAAAAGTGAGTTAAACACAATGCTGATTGTCGCTGTTGCTTGGATCTACGTGGTCGGCCTGATGGCGTTGACGGAACCGTCCATCGTTGCGGGAATTGTAACGTTTTTATTCTATTGCGTGCTGCCGCTAAGTACCCTGATTTACATCGCAGGGACGGGCAAACGCAAGGCCCGGCGGCGGGCTGCAGAGCAAGCCGCGCGGGATGCAGGTTCATTTGAGCCAGATTAAGGTGGCCTGGCGGCCCGTGACGCCGTCGCGCCGGTAGGAATAGAAGCGACCGGAGTTGGAGACGGTGCAGAACTCGCCGCCATGCACTTCCTTGACGCCGGCCCGGTGCAGCAGGTAACGGGCCAGACCGTAGATATCGGTCAGGTATTTGCCCGGCTTGCCGTCGATCAGGCTGAACGCGGCCTCGACGTGGCGCTGGTCCGAATCGTCCAGCGCGCCTTGCAGGAAAGCCTGCTTGACGTCCGGTCCGACCTCGAACTGGTACGGCCCGATGGCCGGCCCCATCCACGCCATCAACTCGCCGGCGCCGGCCGCGCGCATCGCTGCCACGGTATTTTCCAGCACGCCGGAGGCCAGCCCGCGCCAGCCCGCATGGGCAGCGCCGACGGTCTTGCCTTCCTTGTCGGCAAACAGCACCGGCAGGCAGTCAGCCGTCATGATCACGCACACCTTGCCGGGAATGGCAGTGAAGCTGGCGTCGGCGTCCGGCACCTGCTGCGGCCCGACTTCCGCCAGATTGACCACCGCGGTGCCGTGCACCTGCGACAGCCAGGCCGGATCATCCGGCAGCATGTCACGCAGGATGGAACGGTTGCGGGCGACGTTGTGCGGCTGGTCGCCGACATGCGTGCCCAGGTTCAGGCCGCCGGCGCCCATGCCGTCGCCATACGGCGCGGGGCTGACGCCGCCACGCCGGGTGGTCGACAGCACGCCCACATTGGCTGGCAAGCCCGGCCAGTGCGGGAACAACCACTGCTGCTGTGTAGCCATCAAATCTGTTCCGGTTCCTCAATTCCAGCCCGCGCCAGCAGGCCGGCAAAATCTTCTGCCAACGGCACGATCCATTCACATTGCTCACCCGTGGCCGGATGCACCAGGCCCAGGCGGCGCGCCTGCAGCGCCTGGCGCGGGAAGTAATCGGCCAGGTGCTGCTTGCCGTACACCGTGTCGCCCACCAGCGGGAAGCCGATCGACTGCATGTGCACGCGGATCTGGTGGGTGCGGCCGGTTTCCAGGCGACACTGCACCAGGCTCACCGGACGGCCCTCGCCCAGCTTGCCGCTGGCGATCAGCTGGTAATGAGTGATAGCCGGCTTCGAGCCCATGCCGGTCGAGACCGCCATCTTGACGCGGTCACGCGGGTGACGGCCCATCGCCGCATCAATAGTACCGCTAATCCGCGGCGTGCCCCACACCACTGCGAAGTACTCGCGCTTGACGGTGCGCGCGGCCAGCTGGCGTACCAGGTCGGTCTGGGCGGCCAGCGTCTTGCCGACCACCATCAGGCCGCTGGTGTCCTTATCCAGGCGGTGCACGATGCCGGCGCGCGGCACGCCGCTCAGTTGCGGATAGTGGTGCAACAGGCCGTTGAGCAGCGTGCCGGACCAGTTGCCATTGCCCGGATGGACCACCAGACCGGCCGGCTTGTTGACCACAATCAGGTGGTCGTCCTCAAAAACTATGTTAAGTTCCATCGGTTCCGGCTTAAAAGCCTCGTCTTCCGGCTCCGGTTGGGGCAGAATGACGATCTTCTCGTCGCCGTAGACGGTGTCCTTGGTGCTTTTGGCGGTTTTGCCGTCGACCGTCACGAAGCCATCGGTGATCCAGGTCTGCAGGCGGCCACGGGAAAATTGCGGTACCAGGCCCGAGATGACTTTGTCCAGGCGCTGGCCGCAGTGCTCAGTAGCGAGTTGCAGTTCGATGGGAGCCAGGCCGTCATCATCGTCGCCAAAGTCGCCGTCATTGACGATCACGTCAGTGTCGGCAGCGTGTTCGGAAGAAGATTCGGCCACATTCGGCTTTGCGTTTAATATCACGGTAATCCTATCGGCTATAATTAGCCTCGTAAAACTTTGGTTAAACAGTCTCTTGCAAAAGATATGCAAAAAAAATTAGCGGTAGTCGCAGCAACGGTTGTTCTGCTTGGTTTGTCCGGTTGCGGCCTTTTCTCTGAAAAGATCGACGAAACAAAAGGTTGGAGCGCATCGAAATTATACTCGGAGGCGAGCGAAGAACTGGATGGCCAGCACTACGAGCGCGCAATTCAGTTGTTCGAGAAGCTCGAATCGAGCTATCCATTCGGCACCTACGCCCAGCAGGCGCAGATGAACATCGCCTATGCGTACTACAAATCGCAGGACCAGGCGCAAGCCCTGGCGGCGGTGGAGCGCTTCATCAAGCTGCACCCGAACCATGCCAACGTCGATTATATGTACTACCTGCGTGGCCTGATCAACTTCAACGACCAGGTCAGCTTCCTGAACTTCGTCTACGAACAGGACGCCACCGAGCGCGACCCGAAAGCCACGCGCGAAGCGTACGCGGCTTTCAAGGAACTCGTCACCAAGTTCCCAAACAGCAAGTATACGCCGGATTCGCTGGACCGGATGCGTTATCTGCTGAATGCGATGGCGTCGTATGAGATCCACGTGGCGCGCTACTACTACCGTCGTGGCGCCTATCTGGCGGCGGCGAACCGCGCGATGGGCATCATGAGCGACTTCCGCGACACGCCGGCGATTGAAGAAGCGCTGTTCATCATGATCCGCAGCTACGACAAGCTGGGCATGACCGAACTGAAGACCGACACCGAACGCGTCTTCAAGCTGAACTACCCGAACTCCAAGTTCCTGGACGAAGGCAAAAAAGCCGAGCGCCACTGGTGGCGTTTCTGGAGTTCCAACGCCAGTATGTAAGACGGCGTAAAAAAACCGGGACCTGGATCCCGGTTTTTTATTCAGCCAGCTTGCGGCGGAACAGCCAGGTCTTGTCGTTGGAAGCGTCGGGCACGTAGGCATAGCCGTCGAGGTCGAACTTTTTCAGCTTTTGCGGATCGGTGATGCCTTTGACGGCGGCGTAACGCGCCATCAGCCCGCGCGCGCGCTTGGCGTAGAACGAGATGATTTTGTATTTGCCGTTCTTCCAGTCCTCGAACAGCGGCGTGATCACCGGTACATCCAGCAATTTTGGCTTGACCGATTTGAAGTATTCCTCGGACGCCAGGTTGACCAGCGTTTCGGCGCCCTGCTCCGTCGCCTGGCGGTTCAGCGCCTGGGTGATGGTCTCGCCCCAGAAGTCGTACAGGCTCTTGCCGAGTGGCGTGCTCAGGCGGGTGCCCATTTCCAGCCGGTGCGGGTGGATCAGGTCCAGCGGCCGCAGCATGCCGTACAGGCCGGACAGGATACGGATGCGCGATTGGGCATAGTCGAGCTGCTTCGGCTTCAGGCTGCGCGCGTCGAGGCCGTCATAGACGTCGCCGTTGAAGGTCATCACCGCCTGGCGGCCTTCGCGGGTGTCCTTGCGCCAGCTCGCATAGCGGGCCACGTTCAGCGCGGACAGATTGTCGGACAAGTCCATCAATTCGCCCAGTTCGGCCGGCGAAAATTCCCGCAGCCGGTCGATCAGTTGTTCGGAGTGGTCGAGAAACGACGGTTCAGTGTGCAGCTTGGTGGTGGGTGGCGTCTCCAGGTCGAGACTTTTTGCCGGGGAAAGCACTATCAGCATAAGATTCCAAATACATTTATACGTAACTAGCCTCCATGATACCTGTTCCAAAGAAAGTCGTTATCGACACCAACGTTTGCCTCGACCTGTTCGTGTTTCACGATCCGCGCTGGGCCAAGCTGGTGGCCGCCATCGAAAGCGGCGAAGTCGAGGCCGTCACCCGCGCCGATTGCCGCGATGAGTACAACATCGTGCTGCACTACAAGCACCTGCCGCTGGATGACGATAGCCGGCCGCTGGCCGCCGCCCGCTTCGACGCGCTGATCAAGGTGGTGGCGCCGCCGGAATCCAGCATCAAGCTGCCGGTGTGCAGCGACAAGGCCGACCAGAAGTTCCTCGAAATCGCCCGCGACGCCGGCGCCGAGGTGCTGATCACCAAGGACAAGGCGCTGCTCAAACTGGCCCGCCGCCTGGCCCGAGAAGGGATGTTCAAGGTGATATTGCCGGAGAAGTGGATTGCGCTAGAATAGGTCATCCATCATCTACTCAGCCGCCAATGAACAGCAGCACTTCCCTGCCGACCACGCCTTCGCTGACTACTCGCCTGCCGGCGGTCGGCACCACCGTTTTCACCCGCATGTCCCAGCTGGCCGCGCAAGCGGGGGCGGTCAATCTGGGCCAGGGTTTTCCGGATTTCGGTTGCGAGCGCAGTCTGATCCATGCCGTCAACGACGCCATGCAGGCCGACTTCAACCAGTACCCGATGATGAGCGGCGCGCCGGTGCTGCGTCAGGCCATCGTTGACAAGATCGGCGCGCTGTACGGCCACCACTACCACGTCGACACCGAAATCACCGTGACCGCCGGCGCCACCCAGGCGCTGACCACGGCCATCTTCTGCTGCGTGCATCCGGGCGACGAGGTTATCGTCATCGAGCCGGTCTACGACAGCTACGTGCCGGCGATTACGCTGGCCGGCGGGGTGCCGGTGGCGGTGGAAATGGAAGTCGGCGCCGCCGGTTATACCGTGCCATGGGCCAAGGTGGCCGCCGCCGTCAATAGCAAGACGCGCCTGATCATCATCAACACGCCGCACAACCCCACCAGCACCGTGCTGCGCGCCGCCGATATGCAGGCGCTGGCCGACATCGTGCGCGGCACAGACGTGCTGATCCTGTCGGATGAGGTCTACGAACACATGGTCTACGACGGCCATCAGCACCAGTCCGTCAGCCGCTACCCGGAACTGGCGGCGCGCGCCTTCGTGGTCTCCAGCTTCGGCAAGACTTACCACGTCACCGGCTGGAAGATCGGCTACGTGGCGGCGCCGGCGGCCTTGACGGCCGAGTTCCGCAAAGTTCATCAGTACAACGTATTCAGCGTCAATACGCCGATGCAACATGGCATTGCCAGCTACATGGCCGATCCGGCACCGTATCTGGAACTGCCAAGCTTTTACCAACGCAAGCGCGACCTGTTCCGCGACGGCCTGAAAAATTCGCGTTTTGAGTTGTTGCCAGCCGACGGAACTTACTTTCAATGCGTGCGCTACGATAAAATCTCATCACAGACGGAAGCCGAGTTTGCCGAATGGCTGACCACCGACATCAAGGTGGCGGCAATTCCCGTGTCGGCGTTTTACCAGCAGGGCAAGGAGTCGGGCATCGTGCGCTTCTGCTTCGCCAAAAAAGATGAGACCCTGGCACTCGCGCTGGAGCGCCTGGGCAAAGTTTAAGATTGGGATCCACCATGTCCGAGACCACCCAACTGGAGGCGCCGGTATTTGCGGAAGCCTCGCCGTCGGTGCTGCATCAGCTCAACCTGTGCAACCGCCGGCTGGAACGCCTGCTGCACAACCTGCGCAACGAGCACAATGCCGAGGCTGAAATCCGCGACATCGCGCGCGACGTGATCCGCGCGGTCGAGATCAATCCGGACGTGGCGCTGGCCTGCATCTTCCTCAGCCAGATCAACGGCACCTACGCAGTGCGGCACTGCATCGAAACCGCCGTGGTGACGGTGGTAATCGCCCGCAGCATGGACCTGAACCCGGCCAACTCGCTGACCGTGACCGCCGCCGCGCTGACCATGAATGTCGGCATGCTGCGCCATCACGAGGGCTTCCAGAATAAAAACTCGCCGTTGAGCCACGAGGAAATGGCCATCGTGCGCCGCCATCCGGAAGAAAGCGCCGACATGCTGCGCGACGTCGGCATCGACGATGACGACTGGATTTCCTGCGTGCTGATGCACCACGAAAATGACGAAGGCAGCGGCTACCCGGCCGGCATCGCCAGCCCGGAAGTGACGCTGAACGCCAAGCTGCTCAGCTTTGCCGACCGTTACTGCGCGCAGGTATCGGCGCGCAACTACCGCAAGTCCATCCTGCCCAGCCTGGCGCTGCGCAACCTGATCGACGACAAGCAGGCGCCGGTCGATCCGCATCTGGCCGACTGCTTCCGGCGCGAACTTGGCGACTTCCCGCCCGGCTGCCTGGTGCGGCTGGACGGTGGCGAAATCGGCGTGGTCAGCCGCCGCCAGGGCTGTAGCCGCGGCCTGCAAGTGCACTACCTGCGCGACGCCGCCGGCACGCTGCTGTCGCCGGCCCTGCCGCGCTGCCTCAATGACGGCCCACTGGCCATCGCCGAGGGGCTGAGCGAAGATCAGGCCGCCACCCGCTTCAGCATGAAACAGATCTGGGGCGCGCAGGCCAGCCTGTGATCAGCGCGACAGCTGTTCGATCTTTTTGTCGACGAAGGCTTTCAACTCCGCCGTGAGGCCGGCGTTGCCGCGTGCGCGGGTGTAGGCTTCGCGCGCTTCCGGCAGATGCTGATCGGCTTGCAGCGAGATGCCCAGACCCATCCACCAGATGGCGTTGCTCGGCGAAATGGCCAGGGCGTCGCGGTAATGCTGGGCGGCTTCGGCGTGACGCTGGTCGCGTTGCAGCACGCCGGCCAGGAAGGCTTGATAGTCTGCGTTAGCGGTAGCGTATGGCAGGGTTCTCAGCAGCGTGTCCAGCGCCGGGCCGCCTTTTTCCAGTTGCAGACGGGCCAGCACCATGGCCAGGCCGGGCTGGCGTGGCTCGATGCCGAGTGCCAAACGCAGTTGTCGGATGGCGTCGTCGGTGCGGCGGTTTTCCAGCAGCAGGCTGACGTAGGTCTGGCGCGCGGCGTCGTTGCGCGGATCGAGCTCGACGGCTTTGTCCAGATCGGCCAGCGCGGCGCTGACGCGGCCTTCCTGCAACGCCACCAGCGCTCGGCGATAACTGTTTTCCGACGCCTGCTTGGGCGTCAGTTCGCGCAGCAGCACGCCGTCAGCCGGCGTGGCTGCCGCCGGTCCGCGCGCAGCCTTGCGCGCGGACATTGGCGCTAGCGTTGCCGGCACCACCTTGACAGCGGCGTCGCCAGCCTCAGCCCCCTCGCTGTCCGCCGTGCGCGCGTGCGCGGCACGCAATGGCTTGGCGGCGGCGCGAGACGACATCGCTTGCACCGCATCGCTGTCTTCCGCCGACGCATCCTTGCGTGCGGCCAACTGCGCGCTTCGGGAAGACGCTGTGCCCGCGTCGCCGGCTGCTACGCCGTGCGCGGCAGCCGATGCATCGCCGGCCACCGAGGCTGGCGCAGCATCAACGTGCGCCGGTGCGGCAGCAGTGATCGCCTTGGCAGGCGGTTCCTGGAAGCGCGGTTTGTCCGGGGTGCGATTCCCCTGCACCGTCGGCACCGCCCCCACCGGCGCGCGGTGCGACTGCCAATACTGCCAGCCCAACCACCCGCCCGCCGCCAACACCAGCACGCCAACCGCCGCACCGCCCATCACCAACGGCCGACGATCGCGCTCCCCGGCCGGCACCGATTTCACATCCGCCTGCTGCACCGCCGACGCCGCGCCACCACCGCGCGCGTCCAGATCCTGCAGCATTTTATTAATCAAGCTCATTTCGTCAACGCCCAAGTCAGTCCGCCAGCGGCGATCAGCAAGCTGACACCCGCCGCCATCCACGGCCAGCGCAGTCCGCGCGCCGGCGCCACGGTATCGCTGGCGGCCAGGCTCACGTGCCGCCGCGTTACCTGCTGCTTACCCTCGCCAAAACACAGCATCAGCGACTTGTTCGCCATGATATTCACCAGCCGCGGAATCCCGCCGCTGGCCTTGTACAGCCGCGAAATCGCCGCCCTGCTGAACAGCCGCCCACCACCATAGCCCGCCACGCGCAACCGGTGCGCGATGTAATACTCGATATCATCCCGCGACAAAGGCCCCAAGTGATAGTGAAACGTAATGCGCTGCGCTAGCTGGCGAATCGCGGTCGCCTGCAAATGCTGGTTCAATTCCGGCTGACCGAACAGCACGATCTGCAACAGCTTGCGCTTCTCGGTCTCCAGATTGGTCAGCAGCCGCAGCGCCTCCAGGCTCTCGGTCGGAATCGCCTGCGCCTCATCCAGCAGCAACAGCACCTGCTTGCCCTGGCGTGCCAGATCCAGCAAGCGGTGCGTGATCGACTTCAACAGTTGATGCTGATCGACATCCTTCTCCTGCGGCACTTCCAGCTCATCGGCCAACGCCAGCATCAGCGTGCGCGGCTCCAGGTAGGGGTTGGGAATATACGCAGTGACGAACTCCGGCCCCACCGTGGCGATGAATTTACGGCACAACAGCGTCTTGCCGGTGCCCACTTCGCCGGTGATCTTGATGAAGCCTTCGCCGCTCTTGGCCGCCACCAGCAAAGTATTCAACGCCTCCTGCGAATGCGGGCTGGTGAAGAAATAGCTGGTATCCGGCGTAATGCTGAACGGTGCTTCGCGCAGGCCGAAGTGTTTGCTGTACATGATTAGCGTCCCTTGTTGCGACCGGGGTCCAGTTCTTTCAGGCGGCGGCCGCTGTCGAGCAGATCCTGGTTCCAGTCCGACGAGGTCTCGACAATGGTCGGCTTGATCAGCACCACCAGCTCGCGCTTTTGCAGCACCTCGCTCTTGCTGCCAAACAGCGCTCCCAGCACCGGCAAACTGTTGGCGCCTGGCACGCCGGAATTGTCGGTGGTCGTGGCCTGGCGCATCAGACCGCCGATGGCCACCACTTGCCCATTCTGGCCGCGCACCATGCTGTCCATCTCCGACGTCGACGACGCCGCCAGCGGCAGCGTGAACGTACCCAGCGAACCCAAATTCAAACCCTTGTTCACGGTCGACACCTGGCTGACCGACGGATGCACATGCAGGATAATGTTGCCGTCCTCATCGATCTGCGGCGTCACGTCCAGCACCACGCCTGAGAAGAATGGTTGCAGCGTCACAGTCGGCGTGGTGACCCCGGTGCCGGTGCCGCTGGTGGTCGTGGTGGTGCTGACGCCGGTGACGAAGAACTCATCGGTACCGATCTTCAGCAGCGCCTTCTGGTTGTTCAGCGTGGCGATACGCGGGCTGGACAGCACATGCACCGTGCCCTGCCCCTCAAGGAAGGAAATCAGCGCGGCGAAATTACTGGTCTGGAAGGCCATGCCGAACAGCGAACCGATCGCATCGCCCGAGGCGCCGATGGTGCTGCCCGGCGACGCGTTGATGCCGCCCGCCCCGCTGCTGCTCAGCGGCGTGCCCAGCGGCCCCAGCGTCGTACCCGGTTGCAGCGTGCCCGCCGAGAAGCGATTATTGCCACCCGCCGCAAACTTGCCGAACGCCGCCCAGTTGACGCCGCTCTGGAAGTTGCTGTTCAACTCCACCTCAAGAATCTTAGCTTCCAAAATCACTTGGCGGTCCACCGATATCTGCGTCGCTTTCAGGTACAGGTCGACATTGCGCAGCTCATCCGGCATGGCGCGAATGACGATCACGCCCGACTGCGGGCTGATGGTCACGCTGCGGCCATCCTTGCCGATATCGACCAGCGCTTCCAGAGCCGTCTTCAGCTCCAGCCAGAAATCGCTTTCCGACGTGGTGGAGACGTTGGCGGAATCGCGCTGCTGCTGGTTGCTGCCGCCGTTAGGATTATTCGGATCGTTGCCGCCGTTATTGCCGCCATTGTTATTGTTGTTATTCGAGCCGCTGTTATTCTGGCTGCCGCTATTGCTGGTGCCGGCACTGGACACCGAGGTCGACGACACGCGCAGGCTGGACACGCCCTTGCGCTTGGCGGTCAGATAATTAATCTTGAACATCTTGGTCTGCATGGTCAGCGGACGGATGTAGATGCGCGTGCCTTCCACCTTGTAGTCGTAGCCATACAGTTCGCGTACCGCGTCCAGCGCCTCGAACAGCGTCACATCCTTCAGGTTGGCGGTGATGTTGCCGGTCACCTCAGGATTGATCAGCATGTTGTAGCGCGTGCCGGCCACGATCGAGTTATAGAACTGCTGCACCGGCACATTGTTGAACGACACATTGAAGCGCTCCTCCAGCACCGCGCGTGCCTTCGGCAACTGGTCGGCCATCTGCGACACCGGCGGCAGCAAGGCGCTGGCGACCGCTTCGCTCTGGGTCACCACCGCCGGTTTGGCGGCGGCCGCGTTGACCTCGTTGCTGATCTTGTCGTAAGTGTCGCGCGTGGACGGCGTCTTGCAGCCGCTGAGCAGCAGCGTGGTCACGACAACGATGGTGAGGAGTTTTTGCATATGCATTCTTCGCGTTTAATAAGCTGCCTTGGGCGCCGGCTTCTTGGCGTCGTCAGGGAACAGGGTCAGCACTTGCTTGTGGCGGCCGCTTTGCAGCACGACAGAATTCTTATTGACCTGGACCAACGTGGCGCCGTTGAACTTCTCACCCTTGCGGATGGTCTGGCCGTCAATCACCGCCACCTGCCGGCCGTGCGATCCGATCAGCACCGATTGCAGCTGCGGGCCGCTATACACCGGCGCCATGTCCGCACCGGCCGGCAACAGGCGCGACTCCGGCGGCGGCTGGGTCGGGTCGGCCAGCGTTTGCGCGCCGGCGGCGGCGCTCAGCAGCACACCGGCGCACAGCATCAGCAGGCGGTTCATAGTTTCATCCATTTCTGATCCAGGCTCAGCGTGTACAGCGTCAGCGTCAGGCGCGAGTTCGGGTATTGCTGGGCGTCCAGGTTAGCCTTGCCCCAGAACAGTTGCACCGGCAATGACTCCAGCGCCGCCATATAGTTGACCATATCCAGGTAACTTCCCTGCACAACGATTTCCACGCCGTGGCGATACAGCAGCTCACGCGGCTTGGCGGGCGCCGGCTGGCCGGCCGGGGTCGGCGCGGGCACTGGCGTTTGTGCCGCCGCAGGCTTGGCAGCTTCGTTCAGGCCGGTCACCGGCAAGGTCTTGAGCGAAATCAGTTTCAGCCGGCCGTTGCCGCGCAACAGCTGCTCCAGCAGTGGCGCGATCTTGTCCGGCGCCACCAGGCCTTTTTGCACCGCCATCAGGCTGTTGCTGGTGGCGTCGATGTCGCGCCGCACCGTATTCAGTTGCTCACGCGTGGCGGCGTCCGGATCGACCTTGAAGCCCTGCGCCTTGGCGACGATTTCCTGGTCGATGCCGGTGATCTGGTTTTGCTGTTGCTTGATCTGCAATTGCAGCGCGCTCTGCTTCTTAAGCAGCGGCTCGGCCGACACCGTGTAGATCAGGAACAGGATGCCCGCCACCACGGCCGTAAACACCATCGCGCGTTCGCGCAGCGTCATCGCGTCCAGCCTGGTGCTCAGCTTAATCCATTGTTGCAACAGCTGCTGTTTCATTTGGCGGCCTCCTGCACGGCAGTCGATTGCAGGCTGAACTCCACGAACGGCGATGTCACCGGCGCGGCTGGTGCCGCAGTTACAGGCATAGCCGCCGGTGCCGGCGCCACCGCATCCGGCCGGGCGATATCCAGGCTGGCGAAGGTCTTGCCATGCATGACGCGCTCAGCGGTAAGACGGGCGATATAGTTGGGAATCAAGGTCGCCTGCATGGCCCTGCCTTGCACGCCGATATCGTTGCCGGCAGCGCCGATGGTCACGCCGGGCAGCCACAGGCCGCTGACGTTCTGGCGCGAGAACGCGCGGAAATATTCGGCATAGCCATTGGTATTGCCCAGCGCGCCGCCTTGCAGCACCGACGACACATCATGCAGCGCCTTCAACTCCGCCTGCGCATCGGCCAGCTCGGCCGCCAGCTTGGGATCGCTGGAGCGCGGCGCAAATTGCACATTGGCCTTGACCAAACGCTGTTCCCGTGCGGCCAGCATGGCCTTGCCCTCATCGGCTTCGCGCTGCAAGTCGGCCACCCGCTGTGCCGCATACCAGTTCAACAGCAGCGCGCCGGCGACGACGATGCCCAGCGCCTCGGCCATCGGCAAGGCGGTGAAAATCTTCTTCTGCTTGAGGAAGATCGGGTTGAACAGATTAATCTGCTGGCTCACAGCCGCACCTCCTCATGCCGCAGGGCCGCGCCCAGGGGCAAGAAGAAACGCCGCTGCTGCGCGACGTCCAGCAATTCCGGCGCCTTGCTGAGGTCGAACACATCGCCCAGGTCCATCGCCTCCACCGGCATGTACAGATTGCCGGTTAAGTGCTCGTGCAAACCCTCGGCCCCGGTCGGCGCCAGCAGCAGCTTGAGCACGTTCACAAACGAGAACTGGCGGTCGAAGTGATCCAGCGAACGCTGCAATTCCAGCGTGATCTTGTCGAAGTGGATTTGCTGGCGCATCGAATCCTGCTCCAGCAGATGATCCAGCGTCACATCGATGCGGCGCGACAGGTACAGTTCGCCCTTGTAGGTAATCGTCAGCAGGCCGCCATCGGCGTCGAACGACAGCATGGCCAGGCCGCGGTTGTCGGTTTCCAGCAGCGCCGAGATGTTCCGTTGCGCCATCTCGGGAATATCAATCACCGTCAGGTCCAGTTTGGCTTCGCTGAACAAGGCCTGGCGCGACTGGATCACCGTATTGCGCGCGGCGATGGCAAACATCGAATGCCCGCGCGAGGCGGCGGCGCTATCGACCGGGATGTCCAGTACATCGATGGTGGCGTCGTCGATATGGAAATCGAGCATATCCTTCAAGCGCCAGCGCACGGCGGTTTTCAATTCGTCCTGCGGCACGTTGGGGGCGTCGACCGTCAGCAACTGGTACTCGCCGCCGCTGAGCATGGTGCCGCAGCGATAGCTGCCGGCCTTCTGATCCTTGTTCAAGCGCTCCAGCGCTTCCGGCGAAAAACTGCTGTCGGCCGGATAGAACGCCGCCACCTCGACAACCGCCTTGGCGTCGCGCACGCGCTGCACGCGGCCCGCGCAGACGCCGTCCCTCAAGAAAGTGACAGTCAGCCAGCCATCGGTTTTTTTCGCTCTTTTAAAGAAACCCATATCTCAGTCGAGGTTTACGCGCTAGATGCTTGATTATATTCAACTTACCGGAAAGTTTATGCCCAAATTGGCAACACTTCTGCAAAAACAGCCACATTTCCGCACAGATCCAGCATTAAAGCTGCGCCCGGATCTCGCGCTGCACATAATCCGGCCCCGGCACCGTGTTCAGACAGACGCCGTTGACGGGCTGATTGCATGCGATCGACCTGATCAGGACGTGGTACGCCGTGGGATCGTTGGCGTCCTTGCCTGCGATGCCGCTGACCTGTCCGTCGCAAATAACCAGCACCGTCACTGTGAACGAAGACAGCGTATTCCCAGCCGGCATCGCCACGTTATTTTGCGAACCGCACACCAGGGAGGTGGCCGGCTGCGGCGGCGTCAGCCCCGATTGCAGGCCTCTATACAACGCCCACTCAATGCCAGCGCGCGCTGCCTGATAGGCGCGCATGCCTTGCAAATCCTTGCCCGACGCGTCTTCTTGCGTGGTCGTCAGCGAGACGATCGCAACCGCAAGTCCAGCTACCACTACCAACAGGAAAATCGCCGTCACGATGGCGATGCCGGCGGATCTCCGGCGTAGGAATATGGGTTGTCTCATGGCGTGTTATCCACGTGAATTTGCTGAGCTAGGGTGACTGTCTCGAAGCCATTGGCGGCGCCGGGTTTAGCACGCGCCAATGCAATGGCAAGGCCGACCAGCGCAGTCTGTCGGTTGGCCGTCGCCTGGACGGAGAAATTGCAACCCACCACGTTGTCCGCCAACAGCGCCATTTGCGCAGTCGCAGCTGGATCCCCCTGTGTCGCCATAAAGCCATAGCCCCAATACCGCCGCAACACACCCTTGCCACTGGGATCGTTCACGCAAGCGAAGGTCACCGGCGTACCGGCGACGATGAAACGCTTGCTCGGTGACGGATTGACGCGGGCGGCAAACGGATTGCTGGCAAGTGTGATCACCTTTCCGTTAATCTGACTAACAGTCGTGCGATTACTGGCGTTATTGGCATAGGCATCACCATCAGTAAAGCCTGTGCCAAAGTTGCTGATGATGACAATGTCATTCTGCACCAGTGCGTAAGGCGCCTGGGGCATAGGGCCGATCACCTCAAATGTTTTGGCGTTTGCATCGGTAAAGCTCAGCGCCGGATGCGGCTGCTGCGTCGTGTCCGCACCATCCTCTTCGGACAAATAGCGGCCGCCGGCCTTGCTGGGAATGAACTCCAGGAACGAGGTGCTGCCCGACGTGGTAAACCTAACGCTGTTGGGAACTGCGCCGTGGATCTCCCGCGCCATCCGGCGCAATGCGATTTCCGCCACATCGGTCAGCTCCGCCCGGCCAGCGCTATCGACATAGCTCTGCACCGGATTGCGGATGAACAGCACCATGATGCCGGCCAGGATCGACGTCAGCACGATGACGACGATCGCTTCCACCAACGTAAAGCCGTGATCGCGTTTGCGAGGCAGCCGCATCATCTCGCCTCCGGCGCGAAACGAGTGCGGTAGCCTTCCAGCGTAATGGACTGGCCCGGACCATAAGTGGTGGTGATCGTAATGCGAAGTGCAGTCAGATTCTGCAGATTGTTCGGAGCGGTATAAGTCGAATTCATGCCGCCCAATCCGGTGACGGTATTGAGTGCAAGCGTGGTGGTAATGCCATCCAGCGGGCTGTTGCCCAATACGCCACCGATCGAGCTGGCGCCCAGCGGGTTGCCGGCGACATCAACGTCGGTTTGTTTGCCGGACGAATCGGTCACCGCAAACGCGCGCAATGCATCACCCAACACATAGCCTGGCCGAACGTAGTCAAGGATGTTGTTGAGCGGCCTGCTGCTGTTGGCATTCTGGCCGAAGTTTTCCACAGTGGTGGCACATTTGGCAGGATCGTTAGCGTCAACAGCGGCGATGGTGGCGGTAGCGGCGTGGGCGTCGGCAGGATCGCAAACGGTGAACTGGGCTTGCTGGACCTCCTCCATGTACGCCTCCGCGATCAGCATGGCCTGCTTGCGGCGCAGCGGATCGGCACTATTTCTGGTCGACAGGTTCACCACCTGCATCAGGGCAGCCGCAGCAATGCCGACGATAACGATGAAGATCACCAGCTCGATGATCGTCACGCCCCGCTGACGGCGCGCGTTACGGGACATTTTGCACATAGCCGGTTTCCGGCCAGATCAGCGACTTGGTGGTATTACCGCCGCTAGCAAAGCTGAGCGTCATGGGATTCGTGACGGCCATGGGAGTGCCATCCTTGTTAAAAGGACGGCCCATCGAATCAAACGAGAAAAAGCCACCCGCAGCCAACTCAGGCCGCGCGCTGGTGGCAGTGACAGTCACGCCGGTTGGTCGGCCGACGCACATCCATTGCGGCGCGTAGGCATTGCCCTGCTGGCAGTAGAGTTTGGTTGAAGCGCTGCCGTTGTTGCTGCCGCCGGGAGCGAGAACGAGGCCGCTCGCATCACAAGCGGCGTTTGAGCAGACGGCAAAGCTGTTGCCGTCCGAGCGGACGAAGATGGAACGGTTTTGTGCAATGGCCAGCTTTTGCGCGTAGCGGATGATGGTCTTGGCCTGGTCGGCGTAGGTCCGGTTTTCGAAAACGCTGTTATCGAAAAACCGGGAAGCGCCGATCGCGCCCAATATCCCGACCAGGATGATCACCGTGATTAACTCCACCATCGTGAAGCCGGCAGCGCGGCGCGGAACGAAGGCGGAGGTTTGCACGGTGTCAGCAGGCGGGCATCAGACCGCCGTTATTGGCAATTGGTCGCGGTGGCGTTGACGGTGACCACTGGGGGCACAATAGCGCTAGTCGCCTGTTTATACTTGATCCAGCAGTTTTCGCCGGCAGCGGTGGAGACGCTCTTCGGACGCACCAGGATTTCGTCGGCGGCTACCGCAGGCGTGGAACCCGCAACCGCTGTGACCGGGCCTTGGTTGATCGTATAGTCAGCGGCAGTCAAACCGGCCGCCGTGGTGACGGTGGCGTCTGCAGTCGGGTAGGTAAAGGTCAGATTGACGACGGTGCCTTCCATGGTCGTGGTAGACCCGTTCGCCGCAGTCACACCAGGATTGTTGACCAGCGCCTGACCGTGCGCCATTGAGGCCACGGATTTGAGCGAGCCTGCCGCTGCATTCAGCGACGCAAAGCGGGCATCACCGCCCAGGTTGGCAAACTTCGGCAACGCGGTCGCCGCCAGAATTCCCAGGATCACGATCACCACGATCAGTTCGATCAGCGTGAAACCGCCTTGGGCGTGTTGACGGGATGCGATGCTAGCTTGCTTGTTCATTACTTTCTCCAAATCGTCCGAAAAATTTGCGCGGATTGCGCTAGTCCTTCACTTGCTCAAGGGCCACACCTACAGTTTCAGGTGCGCCTGACGGCTTGGCGGGGCTATGGGGCAAGCGAAGCAATTTTACCTTGAATTTCAAACGTTTCGTTTGAGCATCTATAAAAGAATTTCCAAAATTTAACAAATAAATCAGACTTTTATCAGTACGATCGAAACACCAATTGCCCGCGCCGACATCCTCGTTGCTGGGGCTAAACAACTCCCCTGCGTAATTCGCAGGCTTGGCTTTTAGTAAATCGAGCGGATTTTCTTCGGTTAAAAAGGTTAAATCGGTACTGCGCCCAGGCAATTTTGCTTGCGCCGCCTTAATTTCTAAGGCGGCGCGAACGCTGGCCACCGTCATCTGCACCGCTGCCTGTTCGGCTTCTCCCTGGTAGTACCAGAGCCGCTGCAGCAGCAAGCCCATCAAAATGCCCACCACAACGACTGCGACCGCGAATTCCAATAAACTCGCACCCCGTTGTTTTGCAGTCACAAATATTATTGAGAAAGCCACGTTTTTACAATCAATGATGCAAGGCAGCTTTGCCCAAGTCCCAAATCGGCAGGAAGATCCCCAGCGCCAGCACCAGCACCATGATGCCGAGGAACACAATCAGGATAGGCTCGATCTGCGACGACAAGGTCTTCAACTCGTAATCGACTTCGCGCTCGTACATCTGCGCGATCTCGTCCATGAGCTCGTCGAGGGAACCGCTCTCCTCGCCTACTGCGATCATTTGCAGCACGATCGGCGTGAACACATTGGTGGCGGTGGCGGTGCGCAAGATGCTCTCGCCGCGCTCGACGCCGTCGCGCATCTGCTCCACGCGGGCGGTCAGGTAGGCGTTGTCGACCGTCTGCGCCACCACCGACAGCGCCTGCACGATCGGCACGCCGCTGCGGCTGGACAGCGAGAAGCTGCGCGCAAACCGCGCCAGCGTGGCCTTCAGGATGATTTTGCCGGCGACCGGGATTTTCAGTTTGAACTTGTCCCACTGATACAATCCCTTCGCCGTGCCGACCCACATGCGGAAGCCCCACACCGCCGCCACCAGCGCCACCGCCATCACCGGCCAGTAGCGCACGGTGAAATTGGACGTCGCGATCAAGATCCGCGTCATCAGCGGCAGTTCGGCGCCAAACTTGGAAAACACGCCGACAAACGCCGGAATCACGAAGATGTTGACCACCACCATCGCCGCCACCATGGCAAACACCACAAAGCTCGGATAGCGCAGCGCGGTCTTGACGCGTTCGCGCATATCGCGGTCGAACTCCAGGTGGTCGAACAAACGCAGAAAGACTTCCTCCAGCCGCCCGGTCATCTCCCCCACCCGCACCATCGACAGGTAAAACGGCGTAAACACGGTCGGATGGCGGCGCATGGCGGCCGACAGTTCGCGGCCGGAATCCAGCGACTCGCGCAAATCCTTGATCACCTTGCCGAACGATTTGCTGACCGCCGATTCCTGCAAGCCCGCCAGCCCGCGCATGATGGGCACGCCGGACTTGAGCAGCGTGTACATCTGGCGGCTGAACAGTTGCACGTCCATCGACGTGACTTTCTTTTCCAGCAACTTGGCCCACCAACTGTCGCCATCGGCCACTTTTTTATTGGTGACGCTGATCTCGACCGGCGTCACGCCGGTATTGAACAGCTGATCGGCCACGGCGCCGCTATCGGCCGCCTCCAGCACGCCCTGCATCAGCTCGCCGCGCGCGTTGCGGCCCTTGTAGGCAAAGAAAGGCACGGCTTAGTCCTCGACCTGGTTACTGATGCGCATCGCTTCGGAAATCGTCGTGCGACCCTGTACCACCAGCTGCACCGCGTGACGGCGCAAGGTTTCGCCGGCCATCTGCTGCTGCGCCACCTTGAGAAAATGGGCCGGATCGGGATCGTTGGCTGCATCCACCACCGAGCGCGTCATCTCCAGCAACTCGTAGACGCCGGTCCGGCCGCGATAGCCCATGCCATTGCAATGCGAGCAGCCCTTGCCGTGGAAATAGCGCGCCTTGTCGACCTTGTCGTTCAGTTCCAGGCTGAGCCATTCGCGTTCGGTCGGCGTCGGCTCGTACGGCGTGGTGCAGCTTTCGCAGATTACCCGCACCAGACGCTGCGCCAGCACCGCCTGCAGCGACGAGCCCACCATATAACGCGGCACGCCCATGTCCATCAACCTTAGCGGCGTGCTGACGGCGTCGTTGGTGTGCAGGGTCGACAGCACCAGGTGGCCGGTCATGGCGGCGCGCAGGCCGATGGCGGCGGTTTCCTGGTCGCGCATCTCGCCGACCAGCACGATATCCGGGTCTTGCCGCAGCGCCGAGCGCAGCACGCGGGCAAAGTTCAGGTCGATCTTGTCGTTGACCTGCACCTGGTTGATGCCGGCCAGCCGGTACTCGACCGGGTCTTCCACCGTAATCAGCTTTTTCTCGACCGAATTCAGCTCGGACAGCGCGCAATACAGCGTGGTGGTCTTGCCGGAACCGGTCGGCCCGGTCACCAACACCAGCCCGTTCGGCCGCTGGACGATGGCGCGGAATTTCTCCAGCAGGCCGCGCGGCATGCCGATCGCGTCCAGCCGCAGCTGCGTGCCGCCCTGGCTCAGCAGACGCATCACCACCGATTCGCCGTACTGGGTTGGCATGGTCGAGATCCGCACGTCAATGCGCTGGTTTTTCACGCGGACGGCAAAGCGGCCGTCCTGCGGCAAGCGTTTTTCCGAAATATCCAGGTCCGACATCAGCTTCAGCCGCAGCGCCAGCGACGGCGCGATCTTCATGTCGGCCTCGGTTTGCAGGTGCAGCACGCCGTCGATGCGGAAGCGGATCTGCAAGCGGCCTTCCTGCGGCTCGATGTGGATATCGGAGGCGCGCACCTGCGCCGCATCCTCAAACACCGATTGCAGCAGCTTGACCACCGGCGCTTCTTCCACGTTAGGATTGGCTGCGGCCAGCGCGCCAAAGTCCACCGACACTTCACCGACGTCCTGTTCCAGCTCACGCGCCAGGTCGGAAATATCCTCGGTGCGGCGGTAGATGCGGTCGATCGCGGCCACCACCTCGGTCTCGTTGACCACCGCCAGCTCGATACCCTGGCGCACGATGCGGGCGATTTCGTCGTAGGCAAACAGGTCGGTCGGGTCGGACATGCCGACCAGCAGCGAGCCGCGCCGGTCTTCCAGCACCAGCGCGCGGAAGCGGCGGGCCTGGGTTTCCGGCAGCAGCCGCACGATTTCCGGATTGATGTTGAAGAACTTTAGGTTCAGGTAGGGAATGTTGAGCTGGCGCGCCAGCGCGCCGGCGATCTGTTCCTCAGTAACATAGCCGTTTTCGACAAACACGCGACCGAGCTTGCGGCCGCTGCGCTTTTGATCGGCCAGCGCCAGGCCCAATTGCTCCTCGGAGAGCAGCTTTTGCTGCACCAGAATTTCACCCAACCGTACTTTTTCTGGCCTCGACATGCCGACTCCCCGTGAATTGTCACCAAAACTTGCGGCCATTCTATGACAGATGGGCTGGCAGAGCGAGTTAGCGGGGGCCAGGTGTCGCTTTCTTTGGACGGATGCGCTACAGTGTGGCTCGTTTCTTTCATCCCTCGATCCATGACCGAACCTGCCCTGCGCTTCCAGCAAGTCGTCAAACGCTATGGCGCGGCCAGCGTGCTGCACGGCGTGGATCTGGAGCTGGGCGCCGGTGAATGCTTCGGTCTGGTCGGCGTCAACGGCGCCGGCAAGACCAGCCTGATCAAGTGCCTGCTGGATTTTTGCGCACTCGACGGCGGCCGCATCGATATCTTCGGCCAGCCGCACCATCAGCCGGCCGCACGCAAGCCGCTGGGTTTCCTGCCCGAAAGCTTCACGCCGCCCTACTACCTGACCGGCGCCGACTTCATCCGTTATCTGCTGACCTTGCAAGGACTGCCTTACCAGCCCGACGCCGTGGCCGCCATGCTGGCCTCCCTGGACCTGGATGCAGACGCCCTCAAACGCATGGTGCGCAGCTATTCCAAAGGCATGACCCAAAAGCTCGGCCTGGCCGCCTGCCTGTTGGCGCGCAAGCCGCTGTACGTGCTGGACGAGCCGATGAGCGGCCTCGATCCCAAAGCGCGGGCACTATTAAAAGAACAGTTGCGCGCGCTTCACCGCGCCGGCAGCACGCTGTTCCTGACTTCGCACGCGCTGGCCGATGTGGACGAGCTGTGCGACCGCATGGCCATCCTCCATGAAGGCCACATCCGCTTCGCCGGCACCCCGGCCGAATGCCGCGCCCGGTACGGCGCCGACACCCTTGAGCAAGCCTTCCTGGCTTGCATCGCGTGAGCGTGACCATGTACCAATCCCACTTCGGCCTGCGCGAGTCGCCCTTCAATATCACGCCCAACCCGGCGTTTTTTTATGCCGGCAACGACCGTGGCGACATTCTGGACGCCATGCTGTACGCCGTCAGCCATGGCGAAGGCATTATTAAAGTCACCGGCGAGGTCGGCGCCGGCAAGACCATGCTGTGCCGCATGCTGGAAAGCCGCATGCCGTCTCACATCGACGTGATTTACCTGGTCAACCCCAATCTCGATCCGCTGGAAGTGCAGCACGCCATCGCCGCCGAACTGGGCCTGCAAACGCACGGCTTGCGCGCCGATGAAGTCCAGCGCAGCCTGCAAGCCGAGCTGATCGCCCGTCACAGCGCCGGCCGCCAGGTGGTGTTGCTGGTCGAGGAAGCCCAGGCCATGCCGCTCGACACGCTGGAAGCCATCCGCCTGCTGACCAACCTGGAAACCGCGCGCAGCAAGCTGCTGCAAATCGTGCTGTTCGGCCAGCCGGAGCTGGACCAGAATCTCGACCTGTCCAGCATGCGCCAGCTAAAAGAGCGCATCACCCACAGCTTCCACGTGCCGCCGCTGCCAACCGCGCTGACCGGCGACTTCCTGGCCCACCGCCTGCGTGCGGCCGGGCATGACGGCGGCGCCATTTTCAGCCCGGCGGCGGCCCGGCTGATCGCCGACGCCTCGGAAGGCATCGTCCGCCGCATCAACATTTTGGCCGACAAGGCGCTGCTGGCCGCGTTTGCGGCCGACGCCGAGGTGGTCGAGGCCAGCCACGCCCGCCAGGCCATCGCCGAATCGCCATTTGGCCGCCGAAGCCGCATGGCTGGCCGCTGGCGCGGCGGCTTGCATTTCAGACCTGTTGTACTGGGAGGTTTGCTGCTGCTGTTAATTGGGGGAATTTGCTGGGCCATCCTTGCGGCGACACGAAATTTGTAAGATCATGTTACTCACAATTGCAAAAACGCAACAAAAAGAACCTCCTGCATCATGCTGGGCCGGAAAGATACGATGAAAAAATTCAGCTCCCCTCTTGCCCCTGTGGTTTGCAGTGTCTTGCTGAGCGCCTGCGCCAGCCATAGCATCCCCAATTCGCCGCTGCATATTACGGAAGCGCCGCCGGTGGCCGGCACCATTCCGGAGCCGGTGCAGCAAAGCGTGGCGCTGCCGCCACCCAAGCCGGCCGCCAAGGTCGAGACTTTCAGCGTCACGGTGCACAAGGTGCCGGTGCAGTCGCTGCTGTTTGCGCTGGCGCGCGACGCCGGTATGAACGTGGACGTCCATCCGGGGCTAGAAGGCACGGTCACGCTGAACGCGCTGGATCAGACGCTGCCGCAGTTGCTGAGCCGCATCCAGCGCCAGGTCGACATGCGCTATGAAATCAACGGCACAACGCTGACGGTGCTGCCGGATACGCCGGAGTGGCGCAACTATAAAGTCGATTACGTCAACATCGCCCGCAGCACCACCAGCAGCGTGAATATCGCCACGCAGATTTCCACCACCGGCGCCGGCGGCAGTGGCGGTAACGCGGTCCAGCAGGCGGTGCAGAACAATACGCAGCAACAGCAACTGGGGGCGAACGGCCAGCCGCTTCAGCAGCAGGGCAACAACGGCCAGCAAGGCAACGGCAGCAATAATTCGACCACCTCGGTCATCAACCGCTCGGACAATAACTTCTGGTACAACCTGGAGCGGAATATCCGCGACATGCTGCGTTCGTCCAACCTGAACGACAATCCGGTGGACCCGCTGGCAGGCCAGCAGCAAAGCGGTCCTGGCGGCACGCAGCAACCGCAGCCGCAACTGAACGTGCTGGGCGGCCTGGGCGGGCTGGATGCGGGCAACAAATCGCGCAACTCGGTCATCGTCAATCCGGAAGGCGGCCTGATCGCCGTGCGCGCCACCGCGCGCCAGCACGAGAAGATCCAGCAGTTCCTCGATGTGGTGCTGGGGGCCGCCAAGCGCCAGGTACTGATCGAAGCCACCATCATCGAAGTCAAGCTGAGCGATAGCTATCAGCAGGGCATCGACTGGAAGTCGGTCGGCCGTGGCGGCCTGACCCTGACGCAAAAGCAGGTTGGCACCACCACCCTGCCGAGCGGCGTGCAGACCAACGTGTCGCCCGGCGTGTTCCTGCTCAATTACACCAATCCGACCAGCCGCCTGGGCGACATCGCCGCCACCATCCAGCTGCTGGAGTCGTTCGGCAAGGTGAAGGTACTGTCCAGCCCGAAAATCAGCGTGCTGAATAACCAGACCGCGCTGCTGAAAGTGGTGGACAACAATGTATTCTTCTCGATCAAGGTGACGCCGGCGGTGCTCAATTCCAGCGGCGGCATCAGCACCCCCGCCGTGTATGAATCGACGCTGCAGACGGTGCCGGTGGGCTTTGTCATGAGCGTCACGCCGCAGATATCCGACAACGACGAGGTAACGTTGAACGTGCGCCCGACCATCACGCGCGTGGTGGACCACGTCAAGGACCCGAATCCGGCACTGGTCAACGTCGCCAGCGAGATTCCGGTGATCCAGGCGCGCGAGATGGAGTCCATCATGCGCGTGAACAGCGGCCAGGTGGCGGTCATGGGCGGGCTGATGCAGGATTCGGTGGATAACGCCAAGGACGGCGTTCCCGGTCTGAGCAGCCTCCCGCTGGTGGGCAACCTGTTCTCGTACCGCAATGAAAACAGCACCAAGACCGAGCTGGTGATTTTCATGCGCCCGGTGGTGATCAAGGACGCCAGCGTCAACGGTGACTACAAGGAGTACCGTTATCTGCTGCCGGGCCAGAAACCTGACGATGAACCGTACCCCGTGCCGAAGGCGAATGGATCATGAGTCTACTAATGCAGGCGCTCAAGAAGGCGGAGCGCGCAAAACAAAACTCGCTATCCGATGACGAGATCGACCGGCCGTCGGAAGCGTTTGATGAGATTTTGGCGCTGACGCCGGAGCCGGGGCCGAGCACGTCCGTCTCCGCACCCGCGTCCACGCCAGCACGCGCGCCCGCGCCCGCAGCGTTCAGCCTGGAGCCGATGGACGGCCTGAGCCTGGAACCGCTGGCGCCGCCAGTCTCCGCCGCTGCAGACGCCGCCACGCCACGCCCGGCGCCCAGCCCGCTGCCGCCCGTCAGCGACCATAAAGAGCCCGGCCTGACCATGGACCTGGCGCTCGATCCGATTGCCGCGCCGCCTTTGGCGAAGCCGACTCCGAGCGCGCCTGCGCCTGCGCCTGCGCCCGCCATTGCGCCACCACCGCCTCCGCCTGCAGCGCCGCCGCGTGCTGCCGCCGCCACGCCAGCCAGCGCAGCCCCAGCCGCTGCCGCAGCTGCCGCAGCGCCCGGCAAAAAAACCGCCAGCGAGGCCGCCAATGGAAAACCTCCCAGCGGCGCGCGCGCGCGCTCACGCACCGCCGCCGCTGCCGAACCAAGCAGCTTCGATCCAGAACGCCTGCGCCTGATTGGCCTGATCGCCCTGCTGGTGCTGCTGGTTGGCGGTTTCGGCATCTATTACTGGATCGCCCTGACCGGCCCCGGTGCAGGCGCCGGATTGCCGCCAGTCCCAATGCCACCGCAAAACGCCACCAGCGGCGCCACCAGCGCTGGCCAGATCATCGTCGCCAACCCAGGCGCCGGCAGCACTGCCACCGGCCCGGACGCGGCAAACGGCGGCAACACCGGCATCCCAGCCGACGCCGACGATCCCCTGCTCGGCCCCACCACCGCCAGCCGCGGCAACCAGCAAGACCTGGAACGCCGCCTGGAACGCACCGAGCAGGAACTGGCCGCCGCCCAGCAAGCCATCCAGGCCGCCGCCGCGCCACGTCCGGAACGCATGCCCGTGCTGACCGCGCCGAAAAATGACGACATCCGCGTCACCCGCATCGTGCAGCCAGCCCCGGTTGCGCCAGCGCTGGACCGCGCCTACCAGGCCTTCAACAGCGGCGACACCGCCGGCGCCCAGCAGCAATATGACGCCGCCCTGGCCCAGGACGCCAACAATCGCGACGCCCTGCTCGGCGCCGCCCACGTCGCCGCGCGCCAGAACCAGAAGGACAAAGCCGCCAGCTACTACCTGCGCCTGCTGGAACTGTCGCCCAACGACGCCGACGCCACCGCCGGCCTAATCGGCCTGCGCCAGGGCGACATCAGCCAGAGCGAAGCGCGCCTGAAAGCCATTCTGGCCAACACGCCGGACGCCGGTCCGATTCTGTTCGCCCTCGGCAACCTATACGCACAACAGGGCCGCTGGCCGGACGCCCAGCAAGCCTACTTCCGCGCCGTTGGCGCCGCGCCGGACAATCCGGACTACGCCTACAACCTGGCCATCGGCCTGGACCGCCTGAACCAGGGCAAACTGGCGCTCGGCTACTACCAGCGCGCGCTGGCGCTGGCGCAGGACAAGGCCGTCGGCTTCGACCGCAACGCGCTGCGCAAGCGCATGCATGAACTGAGCACCGTCCCCCACTGACACATGGCAGAACAACCCAAACTCCCACTCGGCAAACTGCTGATACAAAAAGGCATCATCAGCGAAGACCAGCTGCGCATCGCGCTGATCGAGCAAAAAAGCAGCAACGAGCCGCTGGGGAAACTGCTGATCACACTGGGCTTCGTCACCGAAGCCACGGTGCGCGAGGCGCTGTCGGAAAACCTCAACACCCAGAGCGCGGACCTCAACAGCCTGGTGGTGGACGCCATCGCCCTCAAGCTGATTCCCAAGGAAGTGGCCAAGCGCTATCGCGTGTTCCCGATCGTCTACGAGCGCGCCACCGATAATCTGATCCTGGCCATGTCCGACACCAGCAACATCGTCGCGCTGGACCAGATCAGCGCCATGCTGGTCAAGGGCATCACCATTACGCCGCTGCTGGTCAACGAATCCGACATCTCGCGCGCCATCGACCAGTATTACGGCTTCGAACTGTCGATCGACGGCATCCTGCACGAAATCGAAACCGGCGAAGTCAATTACGCCAGCATCGGCAGCACCTCGGACGAATACAGCCAGCCGATGGTGCGGCTGATCGACGCCATTCTGGCCGACGCCGTGCAAAACAGCGCCTCCGACCTGCACTTCGAGCCGGAGCAATCGTTCCTGCGCATCCGCTACCGCATCGACGGCATCCTGCGCCAGATCCGCAGCCTGCACAAATCCTACTGGCCGGCGATGGCGGTGCGCCTGAAGGTGATGTCCAACATGAACATCGCCGAAACCCGCGCGCCGCAGGACGGGCGCATCTCGATCAAATTCTCCGGCCGCCAGATCGACTTCCGCGCCTCGGCGCAGCCGACCACGCACGGCGAAAACTTCGTGCTGCGCGTGCTGGATCGCCAGAAAGGCATCGTGCCGCTGGATGGACTGGGCTTGGGCGAGAACGAACTCAATCTGCTCAAGCTGATGATCGCTCGTCCCGACGGCGTGATCCTGGTGACCGGACCGACCGGATCCGGCAAAACCACCACGCTGTATTCGATCCTGAACCACATCAACACCGAAAGCGTCAATATCATGACGCTGGAAGATCCGGTCGAGTACCCGATGAACATGATCCGGCAAACTTCGGTCAACGAATCGTCCAAGATGGGTTTCGCCGAAGGCATCCGTTCGATGATGCGGCAAGACCCGGACGTGATCCTGGTCGGCGAAATCCGCGACAAGGAAACCGCCGAAATGGCCTTCTCCGCCGCCATGACCGGCCACCAGGTGTATTCGACACTGCACACCAACTCCGCCATCGGCGCCATTCCGCGCCTGCTGGACATTGGCGTGCTGGCCGATATCATGGCCGGCAACATCATCGGCATCATCGCCCAGCGGCTGGTGCGCAAACTGTGTACCGCCTGCCGTGAGGCCCATGTAGCGGACGATGTCGAACGCCGCCTGCTCGGCATTTCGGAAGACGCCGCGCCGCAAACGCTGTACCACGCGGTCGGCTGCGACAAGTGCGCGCACCAGGGCTACAAGGGCCGCATCGCCATCATCGAGCTGCTGAAAATGACACCGGCGCTGGATGAATTGGTGGCGCGCCGCGTCTCCACCCGCGAACTGAAAAACGCAGCGGCCGCCGGCGGTTTCCACAGCCTGATCGACGATGGCCTGCGCCGCGTGCGCGAAGGCGTGACCACGCTGGAAGAGGTCGGCCGCGTGGTGGACCTCACCGAAAGGCTGGGCTGATGCCGCAATACCTCTACCGCGCGATGGACGCCACCGGCCATATCCAGCCGGGGAATATGGACGCCGCCAACGAGCCGGATCTGGAACTGCGCCTGACCCGCATGGGGCTGGACCTGATCGACTGCCGCGTCTCGCGCGCCAAGGTCATCGCCATCAAGCGCGTGATCACCCGCAAGGACTTGATCAACTTCGCCTTCCACATGGAGCAGATGACCGGCGCCGGCGTGCCGATTCTGGACGGCTTGAATGATCTGCGCGAGAGCATCGACCATCCGCGCTTCCGCGAAATGATCACCGGCCTGATTGAAAATATCGAAGGCGGCAAGCAGCTGTCGGCCGCGCTGGCCGAATATCCAGAAGTATTCGACCTGACGTTTACCAGCCTGATTACCGCCGGCGAGCAAAGCGGCAAACTGGCGGAGGTGTTCAGGAATCTGTCGGAAACGCTGAAATGGCAGGACGAGCTGGCGTCGCAGACCAAGAAGATCATCATGTACCCGGCCGCCGTAGGCCTGTTCGTCACCGGCGTGATGTTTTTCCTGATGATCTACCTGGTGCCGCAGCTGACGTCCTTCGTCAAAAACATGGGCAACACGCTGCCGCTGCATACCAGGGCGCTGATCTTCGTCTCGAATATCTTCATCAATTATTGGTACATCATGATCGCCATCCCGGTGATCGGCTTCTTCGGCGGCCGCGCCTGGCTGGCGCGCAGCGAGCAGGCGCGCTATGCGGCCGACGGCTTCAAGCTGCGCATCTGGATGATCGGCCCGGTGCTGCACAAGATTATCCTGGCGCGCTTCGCCACCTTCTTCGCCATGATGTACGCGTCCGGCATCACCATCCTCGAATGCATCCGCCTGTCGGAAGGCATCGTCGGCAACCGCGTGGTGGCGGCCGGACTGCGGCGCGCGGCGCAGCAGATCTCCGAAGGCCAGGGGATTACGCAGGCGTTCCAGAACACCGGCATCTTCCCGCCGCTGGTGATCCGCATGCTGAAAGTGGGCGAATCGACCGGCGCGCTGGATGGCGCGCTGCATAACGTCAGCTACTTCTACAACCGCGAAGTCAAGGAGATGATCGAGAAGGTGCAGTCGATGATCGAACCGGCAATTACCGTGGTGCTGGGCGTAATGGTGGGCTGGATCATGCTGTCGGTGATGGGACCGATCTACGACACGATCAGCAAGATCAGGACCTGAGGCCATCGTGTTCACCAAACATTTATTCTATCTGACCAGCGAACAGCTGTGCGCCTATGAATGGCACAATGGCCGGCTGTCGGGCGGCGTCTGTTTCGTCAACAACCGTGGCGGCATCGATGATTTCATGGACTACATCGACAGCCATCACCGCTTCTCGCCCGCCTACATCCTGGCCGACCTGATTGAAGAAGACTTCCAGCGCGTGACGCTGCCGCATGTCAGCGGCGCCGGCGCCCGCAAGCTGCTGCAACGGCGCTTGATGCAGCAGTACCGCGAAACGCCGTTCCGCCACCATGAAGTGCAAGGCCGCGAAGCGGCCGGGCGCCGTGACGACATCGTGCTGCTGTCGGCGCTGACCAATCCATCCTCGGTGCAACCGTGGGTGGAAGCGCTGGAACAGCTGCAAATGCCGCTGGCCGGCCTGTATTCGACCACGCTGATGAGCGAAGAGCTGGTGCGCAAGCTGCGCCTCAATGACGAGCACCTGTTGCTGGTGACGCAGCAATCGGCCGGCTGGCGCCAGAGCTACTTCCAGAACGGCATGCTGAAGTTTTCGCGCCTGACGCCGGCCATCGACCGTGACGGCAATCCGGTCAACATCGGCGTGGAAACCGCCAAGACGCAGCAGTTCCTCAGCAGCCAGCGCCTGATGGCGCGCGGCCAGGTGCTGGCTGCGGTGGTGGTCACGCCGGCCGCCGATACCGAGGCGCTGAACGAACAATGCGAAGATGGTGCGGAAACCGTGTTCCGCCTGCTGTCGCTGGAATCGGTAGCGGACGGCGTCGGCCTGAAAACCGACAGCGCCGACGTCGACGATCTCGCGCGACATCTGGCCGAACCCGCGCTGCTGGCGTTATTGGCGCGCAGCGCGCCGGCCAGCCACTACACGCTGGGCCTGTGGCAACGCTACTTCAAGCTATGGCGGGCGCGCGTCAACCTGTATGCGGTGAGCGCCACGCTGGCCATCTGCGGCGCGGCGTGGACCGGCGCCAACCTGTGGCAGGAACACGAAGCCAATAGCGACAGCAAACAGCTGACCGCCGAAACGGCCAGCTTTAATCAGCGTTATCGCGCCACCATGGCGGAGATTCCGCCGCGCGTGACCACCACCGCCAATATGCGAGCGGCCGTCAATGTGGAACGCATGCTGGCCACGCAATCCGGCTCGCCGCTGGGCATGGCGACGGTGGTCAGCGAGGCGCTGGAGGCGGTGCCGCAAATCCGCCTGCTGCAAATGGACTGGAAAGTGAACGCACCGAGCGCCAACGCGCCAGCGCCGGGACAGGACGCCACGCAGGCCACGCCGATTTCCTCGCTGGTGGCCGGCATTCCACAACGCGCGCCGCAGACACTGGTGCTGGAAGCGGAGATCATGAGCGAGCAGGATGACTATCGCAATGCGGTGGAAAGCATGACGCAGTTTGCCAAAGCGCTGGCGCGCCACCCGCGCCTGACGGTGGAAGTGGAGAAGCCGCCGGTGGACACGCGGTCGTCCGTCAAGCTGTCCGGCAAGGCCGGCGCGCAAGTGGCCGCGCCAAGCCGCGCGCGATTCACCCTCAACCTGGTGTGGAAGCCATGAGCATGAATCCTGTCCCCGGAAAAAAGAAAGCTGCGGCGGCCATCACGCTGCCGTACTGGATCGCGGAGTTTGCGTTAATCCGCACGGCGGTGCTGACGATGCTGGCGGCGATCACCATCTCGCTGACTGGCGTGATGCTGAGCCAACTGAAAAAACACGAAGCCAACGACACGCTGGAGACCAATCAGCGCGCGCGCGATGCCGCATCGTCACTGTACGCGCAGGTGGACAGCGAGAAGCGCGACATCCGCAACTACCAGCAGCGCTTTATCGCGCTGCGTCAGCGTGGCCTGGTGGGCGACGAGCGCCGGCTGGAATGGCTCGATGCGATCCGTCAGACGCAGGAACAACTCAAACTCGCGCCGCTGAGTTACGAGATTGAACCGCAACAGACCGTGCAACTGGAGTCGCCGCTGGACCTGGGCGACTTTGAGCTGCGCGGCAGCCGCATGCGGCTGCACATGGAGCTGCTGCATGAACTGGACCTGTTCAACTTCTTCCAGATGCTGCGCCAGCAAAGCTACTTCGCGGTGCAGGATTGTTCGATCAAGCGCATGGGCGTAACGGCCGGAGCGCCAGGCGCGCCGACGCTTGGTGCCGACTGCACCTTGAACTGGATCACGCTGAACACCGCGCCGAAAGCGCCGCGCCTGGCCGCGATGAAGCCAACGAAAGGCAAATCATGATGCGCCGCGCCGCCCTCTGCGCCGCGCCGGCGCTGCTGTCATTGCTGGCCGCCTGGCTGCCGTCGTCCGCGCAGGCGCAAGTCACGCTGGGCCGGCTGTTCTCGACGCCGGCCGAACGCGCCACCATGGAAGCCAGCCGTGGTGGCGCCGCCGCACCACCAGCCAATCCGCAAGATCCGCAGCAGCAGCCCGGCATGCCGGGTATGCCGGGTATGCCGGGTATGCCGGGTATGCCGCCAGCCAATGGCGGCCAACCCGGTGCCCCAGGCAGCGCGGCCGCCGTGCCTGAAGCACCGCCCCCGCCACCGGTGCTGCTGATGAGCGGCGTGCTGCGTCGAAGCGACAACCGCACCACCGTGTGGCTCAACGATGAGCCGCAGTACGGCGCGCAGAAAAGCACCTCGCAGCGCCCCGGCGCAGCCACGCCGAATGTCACGGTCACGCTGCCGTCCGGGAAAAAGATCATCCTCAAAGCCGGCCAGCGCTACGACCTGACGGAAGGCCGCATCAAGGACATCAATGAACCATAGGCTCACGCACCGCCGCCAGTCCGGCTTCACCCTGGTGGAAATCGCCATCGTGCTGCTGATCGTCGGCCTGCTGATCGGCGGCATGATGGCGCCGCTGGCATCGCAGCTGGAGCAGCGTCGCGTCACCGACACCCGGCGCGCGATGGAAGATGCGCGCGAGGCGCTGTTCGGCTTCGCGCTGCGCAACGGCTACCTGCCCTGCCCCGCCGTCTCGTCCACCAATGGGCTGGAAGACCGCACCGGAAACCTCTGCAACAAGCGCTTTGGCTACCTGCCATGGACCACGCTGGGCGTGAGCCGGCTTGATGGCTGGGACAGGGTGATGGGCTACTCCGTCACGCCGGCGTTTACCGACTCGCTCACCCCGTTTACCTTGCAGACACCGCGCGACATCACCATCGGCACCCGCAATACCGCCGGCCAACTGGTGCAGGCGACCGACATGAACGATATTCCGGCGGCCATCATTTCGTTTGGCCGCAACGGCTACGGCGCCACCAGCAACCAGGACACCCTGATCGCCGACGCCGGCGTCGGCAACATCGACGAGAAGGTCAACTTGCAAGCTGGCGGCACCACGCTCGTCGCCCGCGACATTGCCGAGGACGCGCGCGCGCCAGGCGGCGCATTCGACGACCTGGTGCTGTGGATTTCGCCCAACATTTTGTACAACCGCATGGTCGCGGCGCAGCGCTTGCCATGATGCGGCCGGCGCTCACCATCGCCCGCTACACGCTGCTGGAAGCCTTGCGCAACCGGCTGCTGTGGCTTGTGCTGCTGATGATGGCCGGAGCCGTCGCGGTCAGCGGATTTTTGAATGAACTAGCGCTGACCGAGAGCCGTCAATTGCAGGCGGCCTTGCTGGGTGCCGTGCTGCGCTTCGCGGCAGTGTTCTTGGTGGCGACCTTTGTCATCACCAGCATGGCGCGCGAGGCCAATGACAAAGGACTCGAATTGCTGATGGCGTTGCCGATGCCGCGCGCGGTTTATTTGTTCGGCAAACTGGCCGGATTTGGCGCGCTGGCGGTGCTGCCGGCGTTGCTGTTTGGCGCGCTGGGACTGTGCTTTGCGCCGCCCGAGCAAGCCGCGCTGTGGGCGTTTTCGCTGTTGTGCGAATGCTGGATCGTCGCGGCGTTCAGCGTGTTGTGCATGCTGACGCTGAACCAGGTGCTGCCGGCATTGGCGGCGTCGTTTGCGTTTTATCTGCTGGCGCGCGTAATCGGCGCGTTGCAGTTGCTGGGGCATGGCGCCGGCATCGTGCAAAGCGGCGGCCAGCAAATGCTCAACACCGGCATTGACGGCCTGGCGCTGCTGCTGCCGCATCTGGACCAGTTCACGCGCAGCGACTGGCTGGTGTACCACAGCGGCAGCGGTGCCGACCTCGCGACCATCGCCGCGCAAACCGCCATCTACGTCGCCCTGATGGCCGCCGCCGCGCTGTTCGACCTGCACCGCAAAGCCATCTGAGGCCGCACATGCCGTCCGCCACACCGCCTCCCGATCCAGCCGCCACAGCCGGAGCAATCAGCCCCGCCCAAGCGGCATCGCGCCACGCAGCACAGCGCGCCGCGCCGCGCCGTGTGCTGTGGGCCGTGCTGTTTGCGCTGACGCTGCAAATCCTCTGGCAAGCCAGCCGTCCGCCTGTCCGCGCGCGCGCGCGCGACCTGCCGCCGGCACCGTCGCTGGCCACGCTGCAACTGGCCGCGCTGGGCGACCCGGTCGCCCTGTCCAAAGCCACCATGCTGTACGTCCAGGGCTTCGACGAACAAGCTGGCGTCAGCATCGCCTGGCGCAACCTCGATTACGTCAAAGTTGCGCTCTGGCTGCAGCGCGTGCTGGACCTCGACCCGCGCAGCCAATACCCGCTGCTGGCCGCGAGCGAAGTCTATGGCGCCGTCAGCGACCCGGCGCGCGCGCGCCTGATGCTGGACTTCGTCTACGCCCGCTTCACCGAAGACCCCAACCGCCGCTGGCCATGGCTGGCCCACGCCGCGTTGGTCGCCAAGCACCGCCTGCACGATCTGCCGCTGGCGCGCCGCTACGCCGCCGCCATCCGCATGCAAGCCACCGGCCCCAACGTCCCCGCCTGGGCCAGGGAACTGGAAATCTTCATCGCCGAAGACATGAACGAACTGGACGCCGCACGCGCGCTGATCGGCGGCCTGCTGCAAAGCGGCCAGATCACCGATCCCAACGAGCTCAAATTCCTGGCCGCGCGCCTCGACCAACTCAACCAAAAACACTAGCGCTTGCTATACTACGAGCCATCATCAGAAAGGATTTCCCATGCGCCCACAATTCGCACGCCAACGCGGCTTTACCCTGGTGGAAATCGCCATCGTACTGGTCATCATCGGCCTGCTGCTGGGCGGCGTGCTCAAAGGCCAGGGGCTGATCGACAGCGCCCGCGTCAAGAACATCATCCAGCAATCGACCTCGCTGACTGCCGCCGTCAACGCCTATCAAGATAAATTCCGCGCCCTGCCCGGCGACGACGTGCAAGGCACCGTGCACGCACCCGGCGCCACCGGCAACGGCAACGGCGACGGCCAGATCGGCGAATACCTGCTGGCCCCGCAACACCTGGCGCTGGCCGGCTTCATCACCGGTTCCTACAACGGCACCAGCGACTTCATGACCAGCGCACAGGGCGGCGCGGTCTACATCTACAACGACGTGGTGGCCGGTCGCGGCGGCAACGGCATCCGCCTCGACAACCTGCCCGACTCGTTCGCCGAACAGCTCGATAGCAAGCTGGATGACGGCAAATACAACACCGGCTCGGTACGCGCCACCGGCGCCTACACCAACAACGGCAGCGTGATCCAACGCACCGCCGTGTTCTTCTAAGATTAAAAGCACAATCGTACTTTTTTAATCTAGAATGGCTGTCACCACCAACAAAGGCCGCTTTAAAAAGTGCACAGCGAGGCGTGGCGACGAAGACAGTGCGCCTGCACGGCAAGGAGCCGCAACGAAGCTGTGGACTTTTTAAAGCGGCCGCCAGCAGGAGACAGCATGTTTGAAGAATTCATCGGCACCAAACCGGTCTCGGCGCGCCACCAGTTCGACACGGTCGCCCTCAACGCCTGGCTGCGCCAGCACGTGGAAGGCTACCCGGACGGCGAACTGAGCGCCGAACAATTCAAGGGCGGCCAGTCCAATCCCACTTTCAAGCTGAGCGTCGGCGGACAACACTATGTACTGCGCACCAAGCCGGGACCGGCCGACAAGCTGCTGCCCTCCGCCCATGCCATCGAACGCGAATACCGCGTCATGGACGCGCTGCAACAGCACGGCTTCCCGGCGCCGAAACAATACGCGCTGTGCACCGACGAAACCATCATCGGACGCGCCTTCTACGTGATGGAATGCGTGGAAGGCCGCGTGCTATGGGACCAGTCGCTGCCCGGCATGACGCCCGCCGAACGGGCCGCCATCTACGACGAACTGAACCGCGTGATCGCCCAGCTGCACACGACCGACTACGCCGCCATCGGCCTGGCCGACTACGGCAAGCCCGGCAACTACTTCGCGCGCCAGATCGAACGCTGGACCAAGCAGTACCTGGCCTCGCAAACCGAAACCATCGAGGCCATGGACCAGCTGATCGCCTGGCTGCCGGCCCACATCCCGCCCGGCGACGACACGTCCATCGTACACGGCGACTTCCGCCTGGATAACATGCTGTTCCACCCGACCGAGCCGCGCATCCTGGCCGTGCTGGACTGGGAACTGTCGACGCTGGGCCACCCGTTCGCCGACTTCTCCTACCACTGCATGAGCTGGCACATTCCGCCCGGCCAGTTCCGCGGCATCGCCGGCCTGGATTTGCAAGCGCTCGGCATTCCGACGCAGCAGGAATATATCGCCCGCTACGCCGAGCGCACCGGCAAGACCATCCAGCTGAGCGATTTCAACTTCTACCTGGCGTTTAATATGTTCCGCCTGGCCAGCATCATGCAAGGCATCATGAAGCGCTACGTCGACGGCACCGCCGCCAGCGCCCAGGCGCTGGAATCGGGCAAGATGGCGCGGCCGATGGCCGAGCTGGGCTGGTCCTACGCCTGCGGCAAGCCGATCTAGCATACCGGGTCGAGGGCGATGTGGCGGCCAAGCGCCGTCCACGACAAAAGCCCTTTCTGAAACCGTTGTCCTCGGCTACTATCGTGCTGCCAGCACAAGACTGAGGCCAACCGCGTGCCAGAAACACAACGCAAACCATTACCATCCATCCGCTCGCAGATCGCGCTGCTGGTCCTGGCTTGCGCGCTGCCCACCGTGGTCGGCTTCGGCGCACTGGTCGGCCAGTTCTACAGCCGTGAGCGCGACACGCTCAAGGAAGATACCCAGCAAGCCGCGCGCGCCGTCGCCGCCGCCATCGACCGCGACCTGGTGCAGAGCGAAGGCGCGGCCACCGCGCTGGCCTCCTCGCCCAGCTTGCGCACCAACGACCTGGACGCGCTGCGCTTGCAGGCCGGCGCCCTGCTCAGTCCCCAGTTTCCCTCATCACAATTCATCTTGAGCGACAGCACCGGCAAAGCGGTACTGAACGTCGGCGCGGCGCTGCCCGATACGCTCAACCCGGTCGGCAACCACCGCCGGCTGGCGCCGCTTTTCGGCCACGGCCGGCCGCAGATGTCGGTTATCGTGGTGGAAGGCAGCGCCCTGCTGGCGCTCGACGTGCCGGTATTCATCGACAGCCACGTCGCCTACGCCATGACCGCGCTGCTGAAGCCGGACCGGCTGGCGCGCACGCTCAAGGATGAACACATCAGCGCCGACCAGGCCATGACCTTGTACGACGCCGACGGCAACGTGGTGGCCCAGGCCGGCGGCCCGCGCCTGCTGCTGGGCCATGCGGCGACGCCGGAGCTGCGCGCACAGATGCTCAAGGCGGCCGAAACCCTGCTCGATACCGAAGACGCCCAGGGCACGCCGGTGTATCTGGGCCTGAGCCGGGCCCCGGTGAGCGGCGCGGTGGTCGGCATCGCCACGCCGCAAGCCAAGGCCTACGAGGAACTGTTGAGCGCAGTGGCGCTGATCGCGGCCACCATGATCGCCGTGCTGGCGGCCGGCTTTTCGCTGGCGTGGGCAGTCGGCGGCCGCATCGCCCGCTCGGTGCGCGAGCTGGTGGCGCCGGCCCAAGCACTGGCCAGCGGCCAGCCGTTCGCCATGCCCGTCACTACCTTCCGCGAAGCCGAAATGGTGGCGCAGGCGCTGCACGCGCTGGAAGGCGACCTGCGCCGTCACAATCACGAACTGGAAAGTCTGGTGGCCGAGCGCACCAGCCAGCTCGAACGCAATCGCGCACAGCTCGAAACCCTGTACGCCACCGCCCCGGTCGGCCTGAGCTATGTGGACAACGAACTGCGCATCGTCCGCATCAACGAATACCTGGCCGCGCTCAGCGACCAAAAAGTGGTGGCCCATCTGGGCTGCCACATCGGCGAAGTGATCCCGGACCACGCGCTGCGCATCGCCGTGCTGGGCGACTACCGGACGGTACTGGAAACCGGCAAGCCGCTGACCAACCTGCGCCGCGCCGGCCACACCGCCGCCGCGCCGAACGAGGTGCGCCACTGGGTGATGAGTTACTACCCGCAATTCGGCCCCGGCGGCAACATCATCGGCATCACCTCGCTGGTGCTGGACGAAACCGACTACAAGCGCGTCGAAAGCGAATTGCACAGCTCGCGCCGTCTACTCAGCTCGGTGGTAGAAAACATCCCGGCCATGATCTTCCTGAAACGCGCCGAAGACCTGAGCTACGCCATGTTCAACCGTCACGGCGCCCGGATGCTGGGCCACAGCAACGAGCAGTTGATCGGCAAGAACGACTACGACTTCGTGCCGGCCGCCCAGGCCGACCAGTTCAAGTTGGACGACCTGCGCGTGCTCAATAGCGCGCCCGGCACCGTCGCCGAAATCGCCGAAGAACCGCTGGCCACGCCCGACGGCCCGCTGTACCTGACCACCCGCAAGGTGGCGCTGCGCGACGAGCACGGCATCGCCACCCACGTGCTGGGCATCTCGCTCGACATCACCGACCGCAAGCAGGCCAAGGAAGTGCTGCGCGCCACCGCCGAGCGGCTGGCCGCCAGCGAACACTTCGTCCGCACCGTGACCGATAACCTGCCCGGCATGGTGGCCTACTGGGACGCCGACCTGCGCTGCCGCTTCGCCAACCGCTACTTCCTCGAATGGCACGGACTGAGCCACGAGGCGGTGCTGGGCGCCCGCATGCCGGAGGTGCTCGCCGCCGACGAATACGCCGAGGGCGCGGCCTATGTTCAAGCCGCGCTGGGCGGCGAAGCACAGGGCTTTGCCGGCAAACTGCGCTGGCCGTCGGGCGACATCAGCCATACCTGGGTCAATTACATCCCGGATATGGACGATTCCGGAGCTGCAAAGGGTTTCTTTGTGCTAGTCTCCGATGTCACCGAATTAAAGGAAACAGAATTGCACCTGCAGGAAGTGAACGAAGAGCTGATCCTGGCGCGCGACCGCGCCGAAGCAGCCAGCCGCGCCAAGAGTGAATTCCTGGCCAATATGAGCCACGAAATCCGCACCCCGATGAACGCCATCATCGGCCTGGCGCGGTTGCTGGAGGAAGCGCCGCTGGCGCCGCGCGAACGCGGCTACCTGCACAAGATCCAGTTCGCCACGCAATCGCTGCTCAGCCTCGTCAACGACGTGCTCGACTTCTCGCGCGTCGAGGCTGGCCAGCTGGTGCTGGAGCATGCCCACTTCCATTTGCAGCACGTCCTCGACAGCATCAGCGTCATGCTCAGCGGCAGCGCCAGCGACAAAGGTATCGAGCTGGTGTACGACATCGACCCGGCCATGCCGACCGACCTGGCGGGCGATCCGATGCGCTTGCAGCAAGTGCTGCTCAACCTGATCAGCAACGCCATCAAGTTCACCGCCCACGGCGAAGTGGTGCTGACGGTGCGGCCGGCGCCCGGTTCGGCGCGGCCGGGCGACCGCGCGCTACTGGTGGAATTTGTCGTGCGCGACACCGGCATCGGCATCGCGCCCGAACAGCAGGCCGGCATCTTCGACGCCTTCTCGCAGGCCGACAGCAGCACCAGCCGCAAATTCGGCGGCGCGGGGCTGGGCCTGGCGATCTGCCGCCAGCTGGCCGATATGATGGGCGGCGCCATCAGCGTCACCAGCGCGCCGGGGCATGGCGCCGAATTCCTGTTCGCCTGCCCGCTCGAATCCATCGCCCCGCTGACCGCCGCCGCGCCGCCCGATACCACCGCCACGCTGTCGGTGCTGATCGTCGACGACAACGCCAGCGTGCGCAAGGCGCTGTACGACGCCGGCCGCAGCTTCGGCTGGCACACCGCCTGCGCCAGCGGCGCCGAACAGGCGCAAACGTTGCTGATCGAACGCGCGCGCGCCGCGCGTCCCTACGACCTGTTACTGCTGGACCAGGACATGCCCGGCACCGACGGCCCGGCGCTGCTGCACCAGCTGCCCCCCGACCTGCTGCTGCCGCCGGTGCTGATGATGACCTCGGAACACCGCGCCGCCACGCTGGTCCAGCAATCGGCCGCGCTGGGACTGGCCGGCGTGCTGTCCAAACCGGTCAGTCCGGGGCGGTTGCTGGAACGGGTCAGCGGTCTGCTGGCCGGCGACCAGGCCACCTCCGGCCTCATGGCCCAGCTGGAGCACACGCCGCTCAAGGATCGCCTGAACGGCATGCGCATCCTGCTGGTGGAAGACAACGAAATCAACCAGGAAGTGGCGGAATACATGCTGCTGCATGCCGGCGCCTCGGTGGAAGTCGCGGCCAACGGCCAGTTGGCGGTCGACCGGTTGGCCGCCGCCGCCGACCGCTACGACGTGGTGCTGATGGACGTGCAGATGCCGGTCATGAACGGCTACGACGCCACCCGCGCCATCCGCAGCCAGGGCCTGCTGACCTTGCCGATCATCGCCATGACCGCCAACGTGCTGGAAGACGACCGCCGCCGCGCCGCCGAAGCCGGCATGAACGCCCACGTAGCCAAGCCGATCGACGTCGAAGAACTCATCTCGGTGCTGACCCGGCTGGTGACCATCCGCGACGCCTCGCGCGACATGGTGGCGACGGTGCCGGCCAAGGCGCCGCACGCCATCCCGACGGCGTCGCTGATGCCGCCGCTGTCGCCGCTGCCGGGGATCGACGTCGACGCCGCGCTGGGCCGGCTGGGCGGCAACTATGAAGCGCTGACCGGCCTGCTCAAGCGCTTCGAACAATCGCAAGGCGGTGCTGTCAGCGAAGTGCGGCAGCTGCTGTCCGCCAACCAGCGCCAGCAGGCGGCGCAAGTGCTGCACCGTTTGCGCGGCGTGGCCGCCAACCTGGGGGCGTCGGACGTCGCCCGCCTGAGCGCCAGCGCCGAAGCCGTGCTGCACGACGCCAGCGCCGACTCGCTGGCCGTGCCAAGCGCGCTTAACCGGCTGGAACAAGCGCTCGACCTGGTGGCCCGCACCGCCCGCACGCTGGCTTCGCCGCAGCATGCTATTCCTACAAGCAACACTCAGCCTTCTGATCTAACGCAAAAACTAGCGGAGTTACAAGGATTGCTTCAGAATAACAATCTGAAAGCACTAGAACACTTCCGGGCCTTGCGACCGGCGCTGGCGTCGGCCAGCTTGGCCCAGGCCTTGAGTGAAGCAGTGGAAACCCTCAACTTCAAGGCCGCACGCCAGATGGTAGAAGACATGTTGCAGCGAAAGGAAAGTGCATGACTTGGACCGACCTGGCCCGTAACGGGCGCATTCTCGTGGTCGACGATGCCATGGAAAACATCCAGATCCTGCACCACGCACTGCGCGAAGAACATGAAGTGCTGTTTGCGCTGGACGGCGAACAGGCGCTGCAAATTGCCCACGACCAGCAGCCGGACCTGATCCTGCTGGATGCCGTGATGCCGGGCATGGACGGCTATGCAGTGGTGGCCGCGCTGCGCAGCTCGCCGCGGTTGCAGGACATTCCGGTCATCTTCGTCACCGCGCTGAGCCAGCCGGAAGATGAAACGCGGGCGCTGGAAGCCGGTGCGGTCGACTTCATCAGCAAACCGTTCAACGTCGCCGTGGTGCGCGCGCGGGTACGCAGCCAATTGACGATCAAACGCCAGGCCGACGCCATGCGCGAACTGAGCATGACCGACGGCCTGACCGGCGTCGCCAACCGCCGCAACTTCAACGATACCGTCGACGCCGAATGGCGCCGCTGCGCGCGCGCCGGCCTGCCGCTGTCGGTGATCATGATCGACGTCGACCACTTCAAGCTGTACAACGACCACTACGGCCACCAGGCCGGCGACGCCTGCCTGCAGCAAGTCAGCGCCGCCATGAAACGCTGCGCCAGCCGCCCGCAAGACATGCTGGCGCGCTACGGGGGCGAGGAATTCATCCTGCTGTTGCCTCAAGAGGCCAGCGACGGCACCGAAGTGGTGGCCAACCGCATCCAGGAAGAAGTGCGCAAGCTGGCGATACCCCACTCCGCCTCGCCGACCGCGCCGGTACTGACCCTGAGCATGGGTCTGGCCACTGCGACACCCCCGCTGGAAGGCAACGATCCCAGCCCCCTGATCCGCATCGCTGACAACAACCTCTACCGCGCCAAACAGTCGGGGCGGAACCGGTATTGCATCAGTCTGGATTAGCGCGAGCGGCGGTTGCCGCCCCAAGCCGACCTTCGTGAAGAAGGCCTCCATCAGAAGGCCATTTACTTGCACCATTGCTTCTCACATGGAATACCGTCATTATTGCCATCCATCTTGACGTTAGGGCAGTGCTGCAAAAAATAAGTAGCCTCCTCGCATGACTTCATTTGACTGCAAAAAGTGCGGCCGTCACATGCAAACGACGCCGCGCCTTCCATTTGAATCTTTGGTGCCGGTACAGGCTCCACCTGCACATCAGAAGCCAATGCCATCGCTTCAGCAGGCATCTTTGAACTAAAGCTGTATTTTTTATAGCCTGTCCATGCCAACGCAGCCAATATCACTATTAGAACAATTCTTCTCATCAAACGCGCTCGTAGGTGGCGATCGCCCCCAGCAACAGCAAGTAAAGTTTCGCTGTATTCATCAATTTAAAGATGACGAACTTCGGCTGGTGGTGTTTCCCAATTATCGTTTTTACCGTCCAGATAAGTGATCGGTATACTCACGAGTTCATCTGGGGTCACGTCGTCAAGGCAGCTCAGATTCACTGCATAAAACTCGCCCCAGCGCGGCGAGCGTCCGATGCCGAAAGAACGAATGCCGCAGTGCTTGCAAAACAGATGCTGGTCCGTCTTGGTCAGGAATTGGTATTTGGTGAGCTCAGCCTCGCCCGACAACAAGCGAAACGCGCTTGGCTGTACGATGGCAGGCCAAAACCTCGCTTTGGCGCAAATCGAGCAATTACAGCGGATAGAACCCTGGCTGAGGTCAATATCCGCCTCAAACCGAACTACACCACAATGACAGCTTCCATGATAGGTCTTCAATTGCGCTCCACGCGACTCCGTATCATCCAACTTTAACAGTCAATTGCCTGTTTTGCAATTTAGACTAGACCCGGAGTTTCGCGCGTTTGCTTAGGAATGCTGCTGGAACCCCCGCTGCGCCGTAAAGCGCTCCAGGTGATGATCCACATCCCCCAGCGTCAGCTCAATCATGGTCAAGCGCTTGAAGTGGTGCGCGGCCGGCAGTTCGTCGGTGACGCCCATGCCGCCGTGCAGCTGCACCGCCTGCTGGCCGATGAACTTGGCCGCCTGGCCGATGCGCACCTTGGCAGCCGACGCCACCCGCCGCCGCTCCTCGGCATCGCACACCATGCGCGCCGCCACCAGCATTGCCATGGAGCGCGCCTGTTCCAGGTGGATATACATATCCGCCATCCGATGCTGCAAGGCCTGGAAACTGCCGATAGCGAGGCCGAACTGTTTGCGCGTTTTCACATACTCCAGCGTGGCGTTGAACAGCGCTTCCATCGCCCCCACCGCTTCCGCGCACAACAGGCTGACGCCGTAGTCGGCGGCTTCTTCCAGCATGTCCCAGCCGCCGCCCAGCTTGCTCAGCAGCGCCGAGGCCGGCACCGCAACATGGTTGAACTGCACCGTCGCCGCGCGCTGGCCGTCGATGGTGCGGTAGTCGCGGATCACCACGCCCGGCGTGTCGGTCGGCACCACGAACAGGCTGATGCCGTTGGTGTCGCGCTGGGTGCCGGCGCTGCGTGCCGAGACGATCAGCGCATCGGCCTGGCCGCCGTGGATCACCACGGTTTTGGTACCGTCGATGCGATAACCTTCGCCATTGATGCCGGCGATGGTTTTAATATCCGCCAGATCGTAGCGGGAATGTTTTTCGCCCAGCGCGCATGCCAGCTTCAGTTCACCCTTGGCCACGTCTTCCAGCCGGTGATGCTGGTTACCCGCCAATTGCAGGAACTTCGCGCCCCACACGGTGGCGAAGTACGGCTCGACCACCAGCCCGCGGCCCAGCTCCTGCATCACCACCAGCATGTCGACCGCGTTGCCGCTGAAGCCGCCCTGCGCTTCCGGCACCGGCAGCGCCGTCATGCCCAACTCGGCCAGCATATTCCACGCCACATCCGACACGCCGCTCGGCGAGTGCACGATGCGCTTGCGCGTGTCGAAGCTGTAGTCCTTGTCCACCCAGCGGCGCAGCGCGTCCGCGAACTGCTGCTGTTCTTCGTTGAAAGTGAAATCCATTGCCGCTCCTTACAGGCCCAGGATCATCTGGGTGATGATGTTTTTCTGAATTTCGTTCGAGCCACCGTAGATCGAGGTCTTGCGGTAGTTGAAGTAGTAGCCGGCCAGCGGCGCGGCGGCGTCATCGCCGGTTACAGCGTGGTCGGCCTTGCCTTCCAGGTAGTCGGTGTCGAACGGCAGCGCGCCCGGTCCCAGCACTTCGACCATCAATTCGGTCAGTTGCTGCTGGATTTCGGAACCGCGCACCTTCAGCATCGACGCTTCCGGCCCCGGCGCGTGCGATTCGCGCGTGATCACGCGCAGCACCGTGGTTTCCAGCGCCATCAGGTCGATTTCCAGGCTGGCGATTTTGGCCGAGAACACCGGGTCCTGCATCAGCGGCTTGCCGTGCTTGTAGTGTTCGGAGGCGATCTTTTTCAGGAACAGCAGTTCGCGCTTGGAGCGGCCGACCGCAGTGATGCCGGTGCGCTCGTGGCCCAGCAAATACTTGGCGTAGGTCCAGCCCTTGTTTTCCTGGCCGATCAGGTTTTGCACCGGCACCTTGACGTTGTCGAAGAAGACTTCGTTCACCTCATGGTCTTCGTCCAGCATGATGATGGGACGCACCGTGATGCCCGGCGTTTTCATGTCGATCAGGAGGAAGGAGATGCCCTCCTGTTTGCGCACCGTACTGTCGGTGCGCACCAGGCAGAAGATCATGTCGGCGTGCTGGGCCAGCGTGGTCCAGGTTTTCTGGCCGTTGACGATGTAGTGGTCGCCGGCGCGCTCGGCGGTGGTTTTCAGCGACGCCAGATCGGAACCCGAGCCTGGCTCGGAATAACCCTGGCACCACCAGTCATCGCAATTCAGGATGCGCGGCAGATAGTGGGCTTTTTGCGCCTCGTTACCGAAGGCCATAATGACCGGCGCCACCATGTTGACGCCAAACGGCAGGATCGGCGGCGTGCCCGAGCGCGCACATTCTTCTTCCCAGATGTGGCGCTGGGTCGGCGTCCAGCCGGTGCCGCCGTACTCCACCGGCCAGGCCGGCGCCGACCAGCCCTGGCGGGCGACGATCTGGTGCCAGCGCACATAGTCCTGGCGACTCAGCCGCAGATGGTTACGGACTTTCTTTTGCAGGTCGCTCGGCAGGTTGGCGTCCAGGAATGCGCGCACCGTGTCGCGAAACGCCAAATCCGCCGCCGTGTAAGTCAAATCCATGCTGTCTCCTTATTATTCAGCCGATAAAAAAGCACGACCGTTCAAATAATTGTACTCCCATGTTCTTTAAAAGGGCGACGGTTTGAATAAATTTGTTCACTTTCTAACGATTTTTTTCACCACCGCCTGTGCCGGTTTGAGAATGTGCCCGTCGTGATCGCGTGGTTGCATAGGGCTCACGCGTTTGCCGCTGTCTTTTTCCAGCAGCACGGAGTGGGCTTCGCCAGCGGTGAACAGGTGGCGTTCGGCCCACTGCCGCAGCGCGACGATGGCCGGGAACAGGCTCTCGCCTTTGCTGGTCAGCACGTATTCCTGGTAGGCGCTGCCGTCGGAGGCGGGTTGGATGGTCAGCAAGCCTTCCTCCACCAGCGCGCTCAGGCGGTCGGACAGAATGTTGCGGGCGACGCCGAGGTTGCGCTGGAAGTCGCCGAAGCGGCGGATGCCGTCCAGCGCATCGCGCACGATCAGCATCGACCAACGGTCGCCCACCAGGTCGACCGCGCGGGCGACGGGACAGTCGTCTTGTTGTAAGGATTTTCGTTTGGCCATGGTTGCATTTTAAAACTGGTTTACGGTAGGCTGCAACCAGTTTTGTTTTGCAACTAGATTTGGAGGCTGATCGTGCCGCGTTCTTTAGTATTGTTGTTTGCCTGCGCCAGCGGGCTGAGTGTCGCCAATGTGTATTACGCGCAACCGTTGCTGGATGCGTTGGCGGCGGATTTTGGGATCCCCGATGCGGCGGTCGGCGGCGTTATCACCGCCACCCAGTTTGGCAGCGTCCTCGCATTGCTCCTGTTGGTGCCGCTGGGCGACCTGCTGCCACGGCGGCGCTTGATGCTGGCGCAGCTGGTGGCGCTGGCCATGGCATTGGCGGGAGTTTGCCTGGCGGCGGGGACAATTTCGCTGATGGCGGGCATGCTGGCAATCGGCATGCTGGGCACGGCGATGACGCAGGGTTTGATTGCCTACGCAGCCAGCGCTGCGGCCGACGACGAGCGCGGACGCGTGGTCGGCGCGGCGCAAAGCGGCGTGGTGGCAGGCTTGCTGCTGGCACGCGTGTTTGCCGGGCTGATCGCGGATCAGGCCGGATGGCGTGGCGTGTATGCCGCCTCGGCGGCGTTCATGCTGGCGCTGGCCATGCTGCTGTGGCGCGCGCTGCCGGTGCAGGCCCCAGCGGATGCTGCGCCACAGCGTGAGGGTGGCGTTCCGGCATCGCTGCCGCAGTCCTACCTGCGCCTGCTCGCCTCCGTGTTCAGTCTGCTGTGGCGCAACCGCGTGCTGCAAGTGCGCGGAATGATCGCGTTGCTGATGTTTGCTGTGTTCGGCACATTCTGGAGCGCGCTGGTGTTCCTGCTGAGCGCGCCGCCCTACAGTTATTCGCATACGACAATCGGCGCCTTCGGGCTTGTCGGCCTGGCCGGTGCGCTGGCCGCCGCCCGCGCCGGACGCTGGGCCGATCGGGGTCGCGCGCAACACACTTCCGCCATCGCGCTGACGCTGATGCTGCTGTCCTGGCTGCCACTGGCCTTCGCACCACACTCGCTAATCGCCTTGCTCATTGGCATCCTGGCGCTGGACCTGGCCGTGCAAGCCCTGCACGTCACCAACCAGAGTCTGATCCTGCGTTCCGGCACCGAGCACAGCCGGCTAATCGGCGGCTACATGGTGTTCTACGCCATCGGCAGCGGCGCGGGCGCGCTGGCCGCCACCAATCTCTATGCGATGGCAGGCTGGTCCGGCGTCTGCCTGCTTGGCGGCGGACTCAGCGTGGCCGCGCTGCTGTTCTGGCTCGCCACAAAGTGGCCTGTCCGGATTGCAAAAGTGGCCGGACCAATCTAGAATGGTCTGACCAAATAAACGTTTTACCAAAATAAAGAGACAAAAACCCGTGACCTCCCCATCCGCCCTGATTGCGGCTGTTGCCGCGACCCTGCTCGCCCTTCCTGCCCATGCTGAAGGCCCGTACCGCAACCCGGACAACAAAAGCGTCTACGACGCCGGCGAGGGCACCTACCCTGTGCCCTACAAAAAACCGACCGTCGCCGAAATCACGGCTTCGATGGACCGCATCCGCAGCTACCTGGAAGCCACCACACCAACCAAGGTCGTCCACAAAAGCACTGGCATCCAGATCACCGACTTTAGCCAGCCGGTGGCCGACGCTATTGTCGAGCCAAGCAGCGCGGAATGGAACTTCCAGGTCTACGAAATGGGTGTAGTCCACGCCGGCCTGATGAAGGCGGCGGCCGTCACCGGCGATAACAAATTCACCGCCATGACGGCGCGCCACTTCCAGTTCATCGCCGACAAGTACCCGTACTTCAAGGCGCAGGAACAGCAATTCCACCTGGAACGCGCCAACAGCTTCGCCCGCGTGATCGATCCGCGCTCGCTGGACGACGCCGGCTCCATGTGCGCCGCCATGATCCGCGCCAGGTTCGCCAAAGTCGGGCCGGACATGGGCCAGTTCATCGACACCTGCAGCAACTGGGTCGCCAAGAAACAGTTCCGCCTGAAGGACGGCACGCTGGCGCGCCAGCGTCCGCAAGCGGTATCGCTGTGGGCCGACGATATGTACATGGGCGTGCCGGCGCTGGCCGAGATGGGCCATCTGACCGGCAAGCGCGAGTACTATGACGACGCCGTCAAGAACGTGCTGCAGATGACGCACTACCTGTTCAATCCGCAGCTGAGTCTATACACCCACGGCTGGAACGCCAACAATCCGGACGCGCCGCGCTTCTACTGGGCGCGCGCCAATGGCTGGGCGGTGCTGACCATGAGCGACCTGCTGGACGTGCTGCCGAAGGACCACCCTGGCTATCCGAAAGTGCTGGCGCAGCTGCGCACCACGCTGCGCGGCATCGCCGAACTGCAATCGGGCGAAGGCCTGTGGCACCAGATGCTGGACCGTAACGACTCCTATCTGGAAACCTCAGCCAGCGCCATCTTCACCTACGTGATCGCGCACGCCGTCAACGAAGGCTGGGTTAGCGCCGCGACTTACGGCTCGATCGCGCAAGCCGGCTGGGTTGGTCTGACGACCCGCATCAACGCGCGCGGTCAGGTGGAAGGCACCTGCGTTGGCACCACCTTCGCCAGCGACCAGATCTACTACTACAACCGTCCGACCAGCGTTGATGCGCTGCACGGCTACGGCCCGGCACTACTGGCCGGCGCCGAGATGATCAAGCTGATCAACAATCCGAAGATCGATGTCCAGGTCAAGCTGCGCACCTACCACTACGTGCCGAAAGATGCCGGCGCCACCAACTACAGCCATGAATAAGGGGACGACCACCATGCGCACCTACCTGTTGCCGATTGCTTTCCTGCTGAGCGGCGGCGCCGCCCAGGCGGCCGAGCTGGCCAAGATCACCGTCACCAACGACCTGGACCTGGCACGGCCGTCGGAAACCATCGCGATACCCTGGAGCGAGATCAACCGCGCGCTGCCTGGTGCGCTGATTCAGAAAATCGCGGTCAAGGACAGCAAGGGCAATGTGCTGCCGTATCAGGTCAGCAATGTGGCGCCGCAGGCCAAGGATCCGAAAGGCATCGGCGTCGCTTATGGCGAGCTGTACTTCCAGCACAGCTTTGCCGCGGGCGAGAAACAGGCCACCTTCACGGTGGAAAAAACAGAGACAGTGACTCAGCCGTTCGCCCCAAAAACCTTCGCCCGTTACGTGCCGGAACGTCTGGACGACTTCGGCTGGGAAAACGACCACGTTGCGCACCGCACCTACGGCCCGGCGCTGGCAGCACCGGACACGGCCGGCGTCGGCAAGGAAGTGCTGGTCACCAGCGGACTGGACATCTGGTTCAAGCGCGTCGACTACCCGATCGTCGACCGCTGGTACAACAAGGGCCACGACCACTATCACCATGACGAAGGTGAAGGCATGGACATGTACAACGTCGGCAAGTCGCGCGGCGCTGGCGGCACCGGTGTGTGGGACGGCAAGCAGCTGTATGCAGGCCGCAACTACGCGTCGTGGAAAGTGCTGGCCAATGGCCCGATCCGCACCATCTTCGAGCTGAACTACGACAGCTGGGATGCGGCTGGCGCCAAGGTCAGCGAAGTCAAGCGCTTCACGGTCGATGCCGGCCAGGACTTCGACACCATGGACAGCACCTTCACCTTCAGCGGCCCGCAGCAGCTGACCGTGGCGGTCGGCCTGAATAAAAAGCCGTCCGACAAGAACCAGGATGAAAAGATCGCCGTCGGCCGTGACGGCGTGGCGGTAACGCAATGGGTCACGCAGGCGACCAAGGGCGCGTTCGGCACCGCCATCGTGCTGCCAAGCGCGACCGCCATTACCGAAGACGCGCTGAACGAGCTGATCGTCGCCCCGGTGGAGTCCGGCAAACCGCTGCGTTACTACATCGGCGCGGCGTGGGACCGCGCCGGCCACGTCAAGACGGCGGCCGAGTGGCAGGAAAAGGTCAAACTCATGACCGCGCGCGCCACCCACCCGCTGAAAGCCACCGTCGCGCCTTAACCCTATTGCATGATGAAGGTTTGCTGGGCAGTGTCGACGGCGTAGTTTTTGGCGCTGTCCCAGTAGGTGAAGGTGTAGCGCACGACATCGCCTGCCTTCAGGCCGCCGGCGGTGTAGCTGTTGATGCCGGCATTTTGCGTCATCCGCACGTTCTGCTGGCCGCCATTGTTGACGGTGTAGTGCACGTCGGCCCAGCTTGAACTGGTCAGCGAAAACTTCAGCATCGTTGCGCTGGCCTGGACGGCGGCTGGCGTTGGTGTCGGAGTCGGCGTTGGTGTCGGCGTTGGCGTTGGCGTTGGCGTTGGCGTCGGTGCAGGAGTCGGCGTCGGTGTGGGAGTTGGCGTCGGGGCCGGCACGCCGCTATCCCAGATGATGTCATCCACCGACATCTGGAACGCCGACTGCGGCAAGGCCGCGCCGTCACTGGCGATCTGGAACAGGTCCAGCATCGATTGCAACGCGACTTTGCTCCCTGCCAGGTCGGCAATCGGTATCGTCGCCGTACCCCAGTCGCCATTGCGCACCAGCCCGTAAGTGGTCGCATTCGCCGGGAATTTCACTGCGTTCTGGTTCGTGTAGGTATCCTGCACCCCTACCGTGAACGCGACGTTCGCAGGGATCTTGATCTTCAATTTCATATTGCCGTTGCGGAATCCGCTCATGTCGCGCGCCTGGCGCGATTCCACGCTGCCGCCAAACCACGAGCCCGGCTGGTTGAAGCTCCACGACATGGCGTTCGCGCCCTCATACGGCGCGATGGTGCCGGCCGTGGTCGAGGCGGTATTCCAGACGAAAACGTCCGAGGTGGTCCCCGCGTTCAGCTTGTTGTTGACCACGGTATTGTCCGTGAACACGCCAAACTTGCCCACTTCCGCCGGCGTCTGGTTACCCAGCTTGACCGACCCCTTGCCGTCCAGCTGATACACGCGCACGTAGTCGACGTACATGGTGCCCGGCAGCGGCGCCGTTACCTGCGCCGGCGTGGCCGCGTCGGTAAAGTTGCCGCCCACGGCCAGGTTAAACAGCAGATAGAACGGCGCCTGCAGCGCGGTCGAGTTGACCGGCAGCGGGCTGTTGTACATATCGTATTCCAGGCCGTTATCCACCACCGTGAAGCGCATCTGCGATTCGGTCCAGTAGAAGCGATAAATCACGAAACGGTTGGCCAGCGATTGCGCCGGCGTGTACCAGTTCTTGGTCTGCCACGCGGTGGAGGCGGCGCAGCTCTCGTTGCCGGTCACGCACGCGGCTTGCTGCCAGGTGATCACATTGGCGCCGGTGAAGTTGTCGATGGCTGGCGTCGGCGTGCCGGCCGCTGCGCGGCTGCTGGCCTTGTGCCCCATCTCGACGATGTCGATCTCGCCCTTGCGCGGCCACGCCTGCGGGCTGGTGCCCAGCATCCACGCAGCCGGCCACAAGCCCGTGCCCAGCGCCGGCGTCGCCATGCGGATCTCGACCATGCCGTACTGCACCTGCACCTTGTTGAACGAGTCCAGTTTGCCGGAGGTGAACACGTTGCTGCCCACCGTCTGGCTGCGCGCCTGGATCGCCAGCGCGCGCGTGTTCGGCTCGAACGGCACGTTGACCAGCGACAGGTTGTTGGGACTGTAGTATTCCAGCTCTTGATTGCCGTAACCGCACAGGTTGATCTGGCAGCCATTGCCGTCGTAGGTATTCCACAGGCTGGTGTTCAACGTGGCACCGTTGAACTCCTCCGACCACAGCAACTGCCCGATGACAGGACTGGTGACGCTGGCCATCGCGGGGGCCGCATACGCCAGTGCAATGCTGGCGGCGACGGCGGACAAAACGAATTTCTGGTGGTTCATTATGTCTCCTTTTATTATCACTCCACGCAAGTTGGAAACGATTCCAATTGCTGTTGAAAATATATTCCCATAAATATTTTTTGTCAACGGCGGTGCGCAAACGGAACGCGTTGCTGTAATAAATAGACAACTGCGACACAATTCCGTATGCTAGACCACGCAATACCCATTGCTAACGAGCATGGGAAATATGAAAACGGTTACTCGTGCGCAATTTCTTTTCCTTTTTAGCTAGCCGGGCAGCCTGGGCACTGTTGTGTGCGCTGGCGGCGCCGCTGGCCGCAGGCGCGCCGTCGCCGTGGAAACAGCTGGCGCCCACCATGTTCGAACACCTGGTGCCGGCCGAGCGTGGCTTTCCCAGCCCGGTCACCATGAGCATCGCCCAGGATGGCGACGGCTTCCTGTGGTTTGCCACCCAATCCGGTCTCGGTCGCTGGGACGGTTACCGCATGCGCAATTTCTTTTACCGTGCCAATGACCCGCATTCGCTGCCGGCCGACTTCGTGCAGACCTTGCACGTCGACCCGCAGGGCCGGCTGTGGCTCGGCACGACCACCGACGGCGTCGCCATGTACGACAAGCGCAGCGAGACCTTTGTGCGCTATCCGGCCGGCCCGAAAGGCCTGAGCAGCCCGGCTGTGGCCGCTTTGGCCAGCGATCCACGCGGCGGCCTGTGGGTCGGTACCGCCGCCGGCCTCGACTACATCGACCTGCCCCACGGCGGCGCCATCCGCCACTATCCGCGCGCCAGCGACGCCGCCGGCGGCGCGCGCAGCAACCAGATCCGCTCGCTGCTGACCGAGGCCGACGGCACGCTGTGGATCGGCTCCAACGCCGGTCTGGCGCGGCGCGACGCCGCCAGCGGCCAGGTCGCGGATCTGCCGGTCGCTGGCGTGGACGACGCCGTGCTGTCGCTGGCCAGCAACCGCGCCGGCGAAGTGCTGTTCGGCACCACCAAGAGCGGCATCGGCGTGGCCAGCGTGGCGGTCGGCGCGCGCCTGCTGCAACTCGACCAGGTCAAGGACGCCGCCGACACCATGGTGCTGTCAATCGCCGAAATCATGCCCGGCACCTGGTGGGCCGCCACCTATGGCGGCGGCCTGATCGAATTCGACATCAACGGCCACAGCCGCCGCATCCAGCACCGCCCGGCCATGTCAATCAGCCTGGCGCACGACCGCACCGCCGCCATCTGGCGCGACCGCAGCGGCCTGGTGTGGGTGGCCACCGAGCGCGGGGTCGACATCCACAACCCCGCCAACCGCACCGTCGACACCATTCTCGACGGCGCCGGCCTGGCCGAGATTTCCGCCTTCGCCTTCATGACCGACAGCGGCGGCCGGCTGTGGGTCGGCCTCGGCGACCAGGGCATCGACCTGATCGACGCCGACGGCCGCCGCCACGCCGGTCTGCGTCCCGACGCCAGCCGCCCGGACAGCGCCCTGCCCAACCGCCTGGTGCTGAGCCTGACCGAGGCCGAACCGCAGGAAGCCTGGATCGGCAGTTCGCTCGGCCTCTACCACACCAGCGGCCTCGGCACGCAAGTGCGGCGCGTGCCGTTGCCGCTGGGCGATCCCTATCCGCGCATCGCCAGCGTGCTGCGCCAGGGCGAGGTGCTGTGGCTGGGCCTGCCTTCCGGCCTGATGCGCTACGACCTGCGCAGCCGCAGCGCCACCCTGTTCACCCAGGGACCGCCCGGCAGCGGCGGTCTCAGCGACAACCGCGTCAGCGTCATGCGCGAAGGCCCGGACGGCGCGCTGTGGATCGGCACCCGCAAGGGCCTCAACCGCTTCGACCCGGCCAGCGGCAAGGCCGAACAGATCCTGCCCGGCGGCGATCCGGCCACCTCGCTGCCGGCCAGCTACATCGGCTCGCTGACTTTCGACCAGCAAGGCCGGCTGTGGGTGGCCAGCAGCAGCGACGGCATCGCCATCCTCGACGGCCGCAACGCCGACGGCACGCGCCGCTTCCGCCGGCTCGACGTCAGTTCCGGCCTGCCGGTCAATAACGCCGCCGCGCTGCAAACCGACCGCAGCGGCCGCATCTGGGCCTCGACCTCGGACGGCATCGCGTCGATCGACAGCACCACTTTGCAGGTGCAGGTGCTGGACCGCGCCGCCGGCCTGGTGTTCCAACCCTACATCACCAACGCCGCCGGCCAGACCGCCAGCGGCGACATCGTGTTCGGCACCTCGGGCGGCTACGTGGTGGTGCAGCCGGTGCCGGCGCAGCCGTGGGGCTACCAGCCGCCGCTGGTGGTCAGCTCGGTGCGGCTGGACCATGACATCGTGCCACCGGGCGGCCTGCTGGGCGCCGACGGCGCCGCGCTGGAGATTCCCCCTGGCACCCGCAAGGTCGAGGTCGAAATCGCCGCGCTCGACTATTCCGCCAGCCAGCGCAACCGCTACGCCTTCCGTCTCGACGGCTACGACAAGGACTGGGTCGAGGCCGACGCCAGCCACCGCGCCGCCACCTACGCCAACGTGCCGCCCGGCCACTACCGCCTGTACATGCGCGGCAGCAACCGCGTCGGCGCCTGGAGCCCGCACGAACTGAGCATGGAGCTGCACTTCCTGCCAGCCTGGTACCAGACCTGGTGGGCCCGCCTGGGCGCGCTGCTGGCGGTGCTGGTCTGCGCCTGGGGCACCTACCGCTGGCGGGTGCGCAACCTGCAACAGCAGGTGTACTCGCGCACGCTGCACCTGGAGCGGGTGCACGCCATCGTTAAGTCCATCAATGACGAGCTCGACTTCGACGCCCTGCTGCACACCATCCTGCGCGAATCGTCCGCCATCGGCGACGTCAACGTGGCCTATGCGCTGATTTCGCAATCGCCGGGCGGGCCGATGGCGATCCGCGCCCGCTGGGGCTACGACGCCCTGCCTTCGGCGCGCGACGGCGTCTCGCCGCGCGCCGCCCAAACCCAGTTCGTCGACGCCGCCGTGGTGATCGCACCCGATATGTTCCTCAAGCAGCGCACCATGCTGGCGGTGCGCATCCGCGTCGACAACCAGGTGCAGGGCTACCTGGTGTTCAAGCAGAGCGCGCCGTTTGTGCGCAAGGACCTGGAAATGTTCAAGGCGCTAAAGGAACCGTTTGTCTCGGCCTTCCAGAAAGCCAGCGCCATCAGCGCCATCCAGCAGGCCCGCGCCGACGCCGAGGCCTCGACCCGCGCCAAGAGCGAGTTCCTGGCCAATATCAGCCACGAAATCCGCACGCCGATGAACGCCATCCTCGGCTTTGCCGGGCTGGGCGTGCACCTCGACCTGCCGGCCAAGCCGCGCGATTATTTCACCAAGATCGGCCGCGCCGGTCAGAACCTGCTCAACATCATTGACGATGTGCTGGACTTCGCCAAGATCGAGTCCGGCAAGCTGGAACTGGAAACGGTGCCGTTCGACCTGTCCGAAACCCTGGCCCAGATCGCCGACCTGTTCTCATGGCGGGCGGCGGAAAAAGGCCTGGAACTGCTGGCCTGGGCCGCGCCGGAAGTGCCGCTGCAACTGGTAGGCGATCCGCTGCGGCTGAACCAGGTGCTGGTCAACCTGGTGGGCAACGCGCTCAAGTTCACCGCCGACGGCCATATCGGCCTGCGGGTGGAGCTGTTGGACGGCACGGCCGCCTCCGCCCCAGGCACGCCGGTGCGGCTGCGCTTCAGCGTCGAAGACAGCGGCGTCGGCATCAGCGCCGAGCAGCAGGCGCGCCTGTTCCGCGCCTTCTCGCAAGCCGACACCAGCACCACCCGCCTCTACGGCGGCACCGGCCTCGGCCTGGCGATTTCGCAGCAACTGGTACAAGCCATGGGCGGCGTCATCGGCATCAACAGCACGCCCGGCCAAGGCAGCTGCTTCTTCTTCGACCTGAAACTGCAACGCCAGGCCGACGCGCTGCCGGCGCCGGTACCGTTGCCGGCCGACGCCGCCGGCAAGCGGATCCTGGTGGTGGACGACTGCGCCATGCTGCGCGACATGCTAGGTCGCCAGTTGCGCGCCGACGGCTTCGCGGTGCACGCCGTCACCAGCGGTGCCGAGGCGCTCGATTACCTGGCCACACAATCAGCCGACCTGGTGCTGCTGGACTGGGATTTGCCCGACCTCGACGGCGCCGAGACCGCGCACCGCATGCACCAGCTGCCGGGCCACGCACAACTGCCGCTGGTGCTGATGATGACCGAATTCGCCCGCGATCCGGCGGCGCAGGCGGCCGGCCAGGCCGACATCGCCACCATCCTGGTCAAGCCGCTGACGCCGCCACAGTTGCTGGACGCGGTGCTGGTCGGTCTTGGGCTGGCAGCGCCGGCGCGGCCGCCGGTGGCGGTCTCGGCCTCGCTGTCGGAAGCGGCGCAGCGCATCGCGGGCGCCCACGTGCTGGTGGTCGATGACAACGTCATCAACCAGCAGGTGGCGCGCGAAGTGCTGCTGCGCGCCGGCGTGCGGGTCGAACTGGCCAGCAGCGGCGCCGACGCCCTGGCGCTGGTCGACCTGGCGCCGTTTGACGCGGTGCTGATGGATATCCAGATGCCCGGCATGGACGGCTACGAAACCACCGCCCGCATCCGCGCCCAGCCGCGCCACGCGCAACTGCCGCTGATCGCCATGACGGCGCACGCCGTACCCGGCTTCCGCGAGAGCAGCCTGGGCATGGGGATGAACGATTACGTCACCAAGCCGATCGACCCGGAGCGGCTGTTCACCGTGCTGGCCGGCCAGATGCAGCATACGCCGGAACGCGCCGCAGCCGCCGGCTCCGCCGTGACGGCCTTGACTGCGGCAGCCGTCGCGCAGGACCACATCCCCGCCCTGCCCGGCATCGACATGGATGCCGCGCTGGCGCGGCTGGGCGGCAACGTCAAGCTGCTGAATGTGCTGCTACAACGCTTTGTCGGCGACTTTGCGCCGGCGCCGGAGCGGCTGCTGGCCGCCATCGAGAGCGGCGCCTACGAGCAGGCGGCGCTGCTGGTGCACAAGGTGCGCGGCGCGGCCGGCAATCTGTCAATGCCGGAGTTGCACCGCGCGTCGGGCGAGCTGGAACAATTGCTGATGGCGCCGCAACGCGCGCCGCTGGAAGAGGCGCTGGCCGCCTTCGCCGCTGCGCTGGAACGCGTGCTGGACGGCGTGCAGGCACAGCGCGGCGAAACCCGGGATCAGATCGCGTCGGTTTCGCCGTAACGCAATTCCACCATGCTGCGCGGACCGTCCGCAGCCGGACCGCAGCCGCACATGGCCACCACCGCGTGGCGTAGATGATCCAGGCCCAGCGTCTTCTCGATGTCGGCGTCGTTGATGGCGGCGGTGATGAAGGCCGGCAGCCCGGCCTCGGTCGCCAGCAAGTAGAAGGTCTGCGACAAATGGCCAGCATCCAGCGCCACCGCGCGGAACGCCTTCTGGTGATTGCGATACTTCCAGTAGCTGCGCTCCAGCCGCGCCACCAGCACCACTTGCAGCGGCGCTCCCGACAGCCAGTGCTGGTCAGCCAGCATGTAGCGCGACAACGCGGCGGCGGCTTCATGGTCCATGGTCTCCAACGGCCGCAATTCGTGCGCCATCGGGTGATAGTGGTACAGGCCCGGCGCCACGCCGTCGACCCGCTGCGCCAGCACGAAGGCTTCGATCGGATGCAGGCCGCCGCCGGACGGGCTAGTCTTCTTCAGCACCTCGGAATGCGGCCCGACCTGGCGCACTTCCTGCGCGCCGAAAGTGCGTTGCAGCAGCCGCGCCACGACCTCCAGCGGCACACTGGCTTGCAAATCGTAATTCCTTCCGGTGTAACGTTGCAACAGCTGCTCGTCCATGCGGCCCGCTGCGGGCGCCGGCAGCGCGATGGCCTGTTCGGGATGGATGTCCAGCGTCGGCGGCGGCGGTTCGCCGAAGCGGTCCAGCAGCGCCTGGAAGCTGGGCGCCTCCATACCGGTTTCCTCGACCACGCCGCGCCAGCGACCAAAGGTATGCGCCAGCGCCGACAGCGGCCGCCAGTGGGTGTCGCGCAGCGTATCGTCGCGCGCGCGCTGGGCCGCGTACTGCGGCGTGTCGCCGATCAGCAATCCCAGTTCCAGCAGTTTGGCGATGCACACTTCGCCGTATTCCTGCTCGGCGGCGCTGCGTTCGCGCCACACCGTTTGACTGGCGCCGCCCAATGCGGCCAATTGCGCAGCATCAATCGTGATTTCCTGGTCCAGGTGCGGCGCCAGCGCCACCCAATGGCTGCTGGATGCCAAAGCGTTGCCGCCGGACAACACCGTGCGCCAGTCTATCGATAAATCTTCGCGCGACTCTATGTACAAGACGGCGCAGCGGCGTAGTTTCATGGGGCATCCTCTCAGGCCAAGATACGACGAAGTCTAGCGCACGGTTATTGATCTGGCAATTAAACTCTTGGCAAGCAGCACGCTTTGTCGTAGCATGGATTGGAAGCCACGACCGTGACTTCCTATCCTTTTGTAAGGGCTCATTCCATGCATACTTCGAACGAACTCCGCTCCATCCTCGACAAACTGGCCAGTGATGACAAGTTTCGCACGCAATTGCAGGCCGACCCGGTAGCCACCCTGGCCAAGCTCGGCATTACGCTGAGCGCCGACCAGGTGCCGGACCACATCAGCCTGCCATCCAAGGCCGATATCGCAGTGGAACAGCACGAGTTGCAACGTGAACTGGAAACCACCGCCGCCATGATTCCATTCCTGCTGTCAGGCGCGCTGGTCGCGGCTTAATCTCTTCCCTAGTCAATCGTCACCGCTACTTCGCGGTTACGATTGGCTGCATTCCCGGCATAGTCTTCGGCGTCGATACGCAGCAGATAATTGCCGGGACCTAGCTCCCCTACCTTCCAGCCGCCCGGCGTCAGTTTCCCGTTGATCAGCTTGTTATTGATGGCGTAGGCAAAACGCGTCTCGCTGGCGCCATGCACGGTGATGCCACTGTTCGCCGCATAGGCTAGTTTGACTGCTTCGCGGTTGCGCGGCAAGCGGTCATACTGCTGCGTCACCACCGGCACGCTCACGCCCGGAATGATCTCGCCATCCTGATTCAGCAGCTGGTAGCCCAGCTTGTACAGGCCGAGACGGCGGCGCGCCTGGTTGCCGTTGATCTGGTCGCTGGCCTCCACCACGATCTGCACCTGGCCCAGGCTGCGCGAGATCAACAGGCGGCCGTCGCGCTTCTCGGTCAACAGCTTGCCGTTGGCGTCGATAATACTGATGCTGTGGATGGTCGGCGCGATGCTGTCTTCCAGGTCGATGAACGGCAGTTGCAGCGGATTCAGTGCGCCACCGTTGGGCTTGTAATCCAGATGGACATGCGCCATGCGGTTGACCGTACCCAGCGTTTCGCCGGCCACGAAGCGCGTGCCGCGCCGCACCCGCACCGCGTCCGCCACGCCCTTGTCGTTCCTCGACAGCAGGAAGCGCGGATCATTGAACAGCTTGTCCTTGGCGTCGCGCCCGACGCGCAGGTGGATGTAATGCAGGCTGCCAAACGCCAGCCCTTCCGACAATTCACCATAGCCCGAGCTGGCGCGCGGATCGCTGACCTTGCCAGGCGTGATGGTCAACACCGGCGTGCCGATCGCCGCCTGCACATCCATGCCGGCATGGAAATGGTCGCGCCGCTCGCCGTTGAAATCGCCGCGCACCTCGCCCATCAGGCCGACCACCTCATGCGCCTTGTTCTGTGGCGCTACCGGCCACTGCATGGTGGCGCTGCGCGACGGCGCGCCCGGCAGCGGCTCGTCGGCCACCGGCTCGGTGTCGGCGCCGACCATGGCGATGTGATGCAGGCGGAACGTCGCGCCATCGGTGACGAACAGAGTGCCGTCCTTGAACACGGCGATGCCGCGCGGCGAGTACAGGCGCACGCTGCCATCCGCGCCATAGCCAGGCTGGGCCGGATGATCGACATCCTGCAAGGCCGCCACCTGCCCCTGCGGCGTGATCTGCGCCACACGGCCGTGGGCGCTGCTGGCGATGTACAGGAAACCGTCCTTGGTGACGGCGATGCCGACCGGCGAGCGCAGCAGCGAATCGCGCTCGTCGTCCTTGGCCTCGGCAATGGTGCTGACGTTGCCGTCCTTGCCCAGCTTGCGGATCGCGTGGTTGGAGGTGTCGGCGATATACAGTTCGCCGGTGGGGCCGAGCGCGATGCCGGTCGGCGTATCGAACAACGCCTGCTCGCCGGCGCCATCGGCCATGCCGGCACGCTTGCCGCCGGCGAGGGTGCTGACCGTGCCGTCCGGCGCGATGCGGCGGATGCGGTCGTTATAGGTATCGGCCACGTACACCACGCCAGCGCCATCCACTGCCACGCCCACCGGACCGTTAAACTGAGCGGCGGCGCCCTTGCCGTCCTTGCTGCCGGCCAGACCGTCGCCGGCCAGCGTCGACACCGTGCCATCGGGCTTGATCTTGCGGATGGCGTTGTTGCCGGTGTCGGCCACGTACAGATTGCCGGCGGCGTCGATCGCCAGCCCGGACGGCGTGTTGAACGCAGCCGCCGTGGCCGGGCCTTCCGCGTAGCCCTCCGTGCTGCCGGCCAGCGTGGTACTGATGCCGTTCAGGTCGATCTTGCGGATGCTGTTGTTATCGCCGCCATCGGCGACGTACAGATTGCCCTGTGCATCCAGCACCACACCGAACGGATCGGCAAAGCGCGTGCGCTTGCCGCTGCCATTGCTACTGCCCGGCAGACCGTCGCCAGCCAGCGTGGTGACACGCGCATGCCACTGCACCGGCGTGCCGTTGGCTGCGGACGGCGTCTGCGCGCTGGCCTCGGCCGCATGTTTGGAAGAATGCACCAGCACATATGCCACGCCGCCGCCGACCGCGGCGCCGCCCAGCATCAGGCCAGCCAGTAAGAGTTTGAATTGAGTAGGAGACACTTGCCGGAACCTAAACGTTGACTTATAGAAAGCTTAACCGATCTACGGCACGTTGCGGCGAAAAAAAAAGCCCGCTACTGAGAGCGGGCTGAAGTCTATTTCCTTGGAGGAGATAGAGGAGACAGGTGAATGATGCTGCATTGCGACATATAAAGCTAATTTATCTTAGCAATAGCAGAGATTCACCAGCCGCATAATGTCACAGCATCATGCCGCCCGAGGCTTCGATGCGCTGGCCGTTGAACCATCTACTCTCGTCCGACAGCAGCACCGCCACCGCGCCGCCGATGTCGTCCGGCAGCCCCACCCGTCCCAGCGCCGTGTTGGCCGCCACCATGGCGTTGACCTGCGGATTGTCGCGCACCACGCCGCCGCTGAAATCGGTAGCGATCGCGCCCGGCGCCAGCGTGTTGACGCGGATGCCGCGCTCGCCCAGTTCCTTGGCCAGATAGCGCGTCAACACCTCAATGCCGCCTTTCATCACTGCGTACGCCGCCTTGCCCGGCATCGAGAAGCGCGCCAGGCCGCTCGACACGTTAAGGATGCTGCCGCCGTCGGCCAGCAGCGGCAACAGCGTCTGCGTCAGGAAAAACACGCCCTTCAGGTGCACGTTCATCAGTTCGTCAAACTGCTGCTCGGTGGTTTCCGCGAACGGCACGTTGGCGCTGTTGCCGGCGTTATTGACCAGTGCGTCGAACGTCTGGCGGCCGAACTCCCTTTCCAGCAGCGCGGCGAAACTGGCCTTGAATGCGGAGAACCCGGCGATCTGACCGGCGTCCAGCTGCAGCGCCGCCGCCTTGCGGCCCAGCGCCCGCACTTCCGCCACGGTGGCGTCGGCCGCATCCGAGCGCGCCTGATACGTAATGACCACATCCCATCCGGCCCGCGCCAGATGCAGCGCAGCAGATTTGCCCAAACCCCGGCTGCCGCCGGTAATCAATGCAATACGGTTACTCATGATGTCTTCCTTTCTGGATGGCGGTCGCCATGTGGACCACCCAGACTAGAGTCTAAATCCGTATAATCAACAGATAAACTGCGTTAAATCGACATCACTGATCCAAAAATGAAGACAATCCCCTCCACCGATGACCTGCGCATTTTTCTGTGGGTGGCACGTCTGTCCAGTTTTTCGCGCGCGGCCGAGCAGTTGCAGCTGCCGCGCACCTCGATTTCCAACGCCATCCAGCGGCTGGAGGACAGGCTAGGCGCCCGCCTGCTCCAGCGCACCACGCGCCGCGTGCAGATCACGCGCGAGGGCGCCGAACTGCTGGAACGCGCCGAACGCCTGCTGGACGACCTCGACGACATCGGCGCGCTGTTCCAGCAAGGCAGCCAGTTGCAGGGGCGCATCCGCGCCGACATGCCGCTTGGCATGGCCGCCGGCGTCGTGCTGCCGCGTCTGCCCGAATTCCTGAAACGCCACCCGGGGCTGCAAATCGACATCTTCAGCACCGACCGCCGCGTCGACCTGCTGAGCGAAGGCTTCGACCTGGTGGTGCGCGCCGGCGCCGTGGTGGATGAGTCGCTGGTGTCGCGCCCGCTGCTGACGCTGGCGCTGATGAACGTCGCCAGCCCCGCCTACGTGGCCGCGCACGGCCTGCCGACTACGCTGGACCAGCTGGCGGACCACTGGCTGGTCAACTACCAGCCCAATCCGGCCAGCCAGCCGGCCGCGTTCGAATATTTCGACGCCGCCAGCGGCAATAGCGTGTACCTGCCGATGCGCCACAAGGTCACCGTCAACAACAGCGTCGCCTACAACGCCGCCACCCACGCCGGACTGGGCATCGCGCAAATCCCGGCCTCCCGGGCCCGCGTCGAGATCGCCGCCGGGTTGCTGGTGTCGGTGCTGCCGCACCATCCAGCAGCGCCGATGGCGGCTCGCATCCTGTTCCCGCACCGCCGCAACATCCCCCAGCGGGTGCGCGCCTTCGCCGACTGGATCGTCGACATCACACGCGCTGAAGCAAACTGATAACAGCATAAAAAAAGGGCCGAGTCCCGCAGTGCAGGACTCGGCCCTTCCAGTATTTCCAGCCTGACGCTTACTTGCTGTCGGCAGCGTACGGCAATACGCGCGATGCCATGCGGGTGTCGGTTTTCAGCAGGCCCACTTCATCGGCCAGAATGTGCACCGCTTCGTTCAGCAGCACATCCTTGGCCGCCTTGGCCTGCTTCTCCGCTTCCAGCTCGGCCGCCAGCGAACGCTCGGAACCCTGCAAGCCGTCATCGCTACGCAGCGCGCCTTTCACGCCCGCCACTTTCGGCGTTTGCGCCTGCTTGCCGGTCGGCGTCTTGGCCGATGCCGAGATCGCCTTGTTCAGCGCCTCTTTCGGATCCGGCACCAGGATCGGATCATCCGCGCCCGGCGTCGGCGACAGCAGACGTGCTTCGCGCAGCTTGGAGCGGGCTTCCTGCTGGTCGCGTTCCTTGCGGCGCACCACTTCGTTCAGCGACACCGAATTTTCCTTGCGCTGCTTCTTGACCAGCGCAATGTCCTCGGCCAGGTACTGGAAGTCCTTGTCCTTGGCGACGCGGGCGTCATGCTTCTTGTCCAGCAGCGGCACGATTTCCTTGACGTCGCCGGTCGGGATGTAGACGGCCGGCTTGATCTGCGTCCACGGCAAAGCGTTGTCGTAGCTCGACTCGCCGAAGGTGTCGGAATCGCCCATGGTCGGCAGCTTGATGTCCGGCGTCACGCCGCGCAGCTGGGTGGTGCCGCCATTGATGCGGAAGAACTGCGCAATGGTGAACTTCAGTTCGCCGTAATGCACTTTGTCGCTCTGTGCAAAGCGGTCCAGCCCAAACAGCGTCTGCACGGTGCCCTTGCCGAAGCTCGGCTCGCCGATGATGACGCCACGGCCGTAATCCTGGATCGCCGCCGCGAAAATCTCCGAGGCCGAGGCCGAACCGCGGTTGATCATGACGCCCAGCGGACCATCCCAGGCCATGCCGGGATCGGTGTCGCTCTCGACTTCGACCTTGTTCTCGCCGTTACGCTGCATCACCACCGGGCCCTTGTCGATGAACAGGCCGGTCAGTTCCACCGCCTCGGTCAGCGAACCGCCGCCGTTGTTGCGCAGATCGATCAGCACGTTGTCGACCTTGTCCTTCTTCAGCTCGACCAGCAGACGCTTGACGTCGCGGGTGGCGCTCTTGAAGTCCTTGTCGCCCTTGCGGCGCGCTTCGAAGTCCATGTAGAAAGTCGGCAGCGAAATCACGCCGACGCGGCGCTTGACGTTGCCGTCCTTGATTTCATACACGGCTTTCTTGGCCGACTGCTCTTCCATGCTGATCTTCTGACGCACCAGCGTCACGAAGGTGTGCTTGGCGTCCGGACCGGCGTCGGCCGGAATGATCTCCAGCTTGACGGTCGAATCTTTCGGGCCGCGGATCAGCGCCACCACGTCGTCCAGGCGCATGCCCAGCACTTCGGTGATTGGCGATTTGTCGTCCTTGGCCACGCCGACGATCTTGTCGCCGACCTTGATCTTGCCGGACAGGCCAGCCGGGCTGCCGGTGACGACTTCGCGCACCACGGTGTAATCGTCGCGGCTTTGCAACACGCAGCCGATCCCTTCCAGCGACAGGCGCATGGCAATGTCAAACGCATCGGCCGCGCGCGGGCCCAGGTAGTTGGTGTGGGGCTCGATCGACATCGCATACGCGTTCATGAAAATCTGGAACACGTCTTCGGCGGTCAGCTTGCGCGACGGGCTGAGGTAGCCTTCGTAGCGTTTGTCCAGCGTTTCTTTGATCGACTTGTCGTCCTTGCCGGCCAGCTTCAGGCGCAGCCATTCGTTCTTGACGCGCTTGCGCCACAGGTCCTTGACCTCGGCGTCGCTCTTGGTCCAGTCGGCCTTTTCGCGGTCGTACTGGTAGGTTTCGTCGGAGGTGAAGTCGAACTTGCCCTGCTTGACCAGTTCGCGTGCATAGGCGATCCGCTCGTTAAAGCGCTGCTGGTAGAGGTTGAAGATGCCGAACGGCACGCTGAGATTCTGGCCGGTGATGGCGTCATCCAGGCGGGTGCGCACGATGGCGTACTGGTCGATATCGGCCTGGGTGAAGAACATTTTTTCCGCGTCCAGCGACTTGAAGTAGCGGTCGAAGATTTTCTCCGACATCGCATCATCGAGTGGCACCGGCTTGTAATGCAGCTTGGTGAGGACCCGCGAAGCCCACAATGCCGCATCGGTCTGGCCGGGCTGTGGTTTGAGAGGGGTGTCCGCCGTTTTCTCTGGCACGGCGGCGCCGGCCTGCACTGACAGGGCCGCCAACACGGCCACCAACAGTAGTTGCTTCTTCATCGGCATTGCTCCCGGACATATTGATTAAGTTTTGCCCCATTTTACAGGCTAGCGCACGCATGGGGGGCTGGTATTTCAGAGTTTCTCTGGCTAAGCTTAAGGGCGGCTGAAACACCACATTCTTCACCCCGTTTTACTAGGTAGATTTACTTACGCTTTCACACGTTTTCATCCAAGTCATTGTTTTATAAATAGAAATCTTTTGAATAGCTCTTCGGTTTTATTGCTTTTTGGCAAAAATGTGCTATTCTTCTGATCTTAGTTTCATGTTGACGGCCCGCCAGGCAGCACTTACGGCAGTGTCCATCGCCTACGCAAACGCTCCCCCGCCCCTGGAGCCTGCTCGATTCCGAGCGACCTCAAACCGCTGTACCTTTTTCTCTAAAGAGATCAATGAAAACAATAATGATGAATCCTCGTAACTGGGGTGTCGGTACTAAGATTACCGTTTTTACGTTCGCCCTGATCAGTGTCATTCTGGCATTGCTGCTGACGCTGATTAACCTGAGCACCTCGGCCATGCTGAAAGACCGCGCCAAGGCCAATGTGGCGTACAACCTGACCGGGATCAGCAACACCGTCGAGGTGTTCAATTCCGCCATGATGAACGAAGCGTCCAGCTTCGCGCGCCTGTTTGCCTCCGACTTTAACGACGCCCCGTTCACGCTCGATCCGTCCACCACCGTCGAAATCGCCGGTAAGCCGACTCCGTCGCTCAAGCATGGCGGCAAAACGCTCAACCTCGACTTCAGCATTCCAGATAAATTCACCAGCGACACCGGCGTGGTCGCCACCATCTTTGCCGCCGATGGCGAGGAGTTCGTGCGCGTCACCACCTCGCTGAAAAAAGAAAACGGCGAGCGCGCCGTCGGCACCCAGCTGGACCACGCTCACCCGAGCTACCCGCTGCTGCGCGCCGGTAACAGCTACATCGGCCTGGCCACGCTGTTCGGCAAGCAATTCATTACCCAGTACGACCCGATCAAGGACGCCAGCGGCAAGATCATCGGCGTGCTGTTCATCGGCCTCGACATCTCCAAGAACATGGATGTGCTGAAGCAGAAAATCAAGGCCATCACGATCGGTGAAACCGGCTATATCTATGTGCTGAACGCGGCGCCCGGCAAAAACCTTGGCAACGTGCTGGTGCACCCGGCCAAGGAAGGCGACAACCTGCTGGAAATGAAGAGCGCGGACGGCCGCAACTTCGTCAAGGAGATGCTGGACGCCAAGGAAGGCAGCCTGACCTATGACTGGGCGGACAAAGACAACGGCGCGGCGCGCGAGAAGATGGTGGAATTCCATACCTTCAAGCCATGGAACTGGCTGATCGTCGGCGGCACCTATACCGAAGAAATCACCCGCGAAGCGGCGCAACTGCGCAACCGCTACGCGCTGCTGGGCCTGGTTGCGCTGGTGCTGTTCGCGGTGGTGCTGTTCCTGCTCGTGCGCGCGGTGGTGTCGCGGCCGCTGGCGCGTGCCGAGGAAGCCGCCGAGCGCATCGCCGCCGGCGACCTGGACGTGCATCTGGAAATCCACAACAAGGATGAAATCGGCCTGGTGCTGCGTTCGCTGAACAATATCAGCGACAACCTGTCCGGCGTGGTCGGCCAGGTGCGCCGTGGCGCCGAGCAGATCACCACCGCCTCCAGCGAAATCGCGCAGGGCAACCTGGACCTGTCGCAGCGTACCGAAGAGCAGGCCTCCAGCCTCGAAGAAACCGCCGCCTCGATGGAAGAGCTGAGCAGCGCCGTGACGCAGAATGCCGAGAACGCCTCGCAAGCCAACCAGATGGCGCTGGCCGCTTCCGGTATCGCCGCCAAGGGTGGTGAGGTGGTGGCGCAGGTGGTCGAGACCATGGGTTCGATTACCGATTCGTCGCGCAAGATCGCCGACATCATTTCGGTGATTGACGGCATCGCTTTCCAGACCAACATTCTGGCGTTGAATGCGGCGGTCGAAGCGGCCCGTGCGGGCGAACAGGGCCGTGGCTTTGCCGTGGTGGCGTCGGAAGTGCGCAACCTGGCGCAACGCTCGGCGACCGCCGCGAAAGAGATCAAAGAGTTGATCGACGATTCGGTCAACAAGGTGGAAACCGGCAGCAAGCAGGTGGAAAAAGCCGGCACCACGATGCAGGAAGTGGTCGATAGCGTGCGCCGCGTGACCGATATCATGGCCGAGATCAGCCACGCCAGCGAAGAGCAGCGCGCCGGCATCAGCCAGGTGCATGAAGCGGTGACGCAGATGGACCAGGTCACACAGCAGAATGCCGCGCTGGTGGAACAAGCCGCCGCAGCCGCGCAAGCCTTGCAGGATCAGGCGCATGAGCTGGAAGATGTGGTCAAGATCTTCAAGCTGGGCAGCCAGGCCGGCCAGCCCGCGCTGCGCCAGGACCGCTATCTGTCGTTGAAGTAATCCAGCTCGCCAGCCGCCAAAGCCGCCACGTGAAAACGTCGGCGGCTTTTTTATTTTATAATGGAAAAATGTCCACCTTCCTCCAGCGCCGGCGTCTGACCAGCCTGATCGTCTCCCTGGCGATCCTGCTGAACCTGTACGCCCCGGCCATCAGCCACGCGATGAGCGTGCTGTCGGCCACTCCGCTGGCACTGGACATTTGCAGCGCTGCAGCGGCCAGCGGCGCTGGCAAGCCCGCGCCAGGCGGCCTGCCAGCGCATGGCATGAAACACTGCATGCTGTGCGCCGTCCACAGCGGCAGCGACGCGCCACCGCCTGTCTCCAGCGGCCTAATGGCCGTACTGGAAGGCCACGACATCTATCCCGCGCTGCGCCCCGCCGCTGCGCCGCAACAGCCGATCTGGCCCGACGCTCAGCCGCGCGGCCCGCCTGCCGGCGCCTGACTCCGTCCGCCGCAGCGCCACGCGTCCGTATCGCCTCATGCCGGCATCGCCACATGCCCACGTACCGACGCAGCGCCTGCCTTAGTAACATCCCTACAGGATTATCTATGCAACGCCGTCTATTCATTTCGTCGTTGGCCGCCCTGCCATTCGTGGCCGGCAGTGCCCACGCCGCGTCCGGCTTCACCGCCATCGACATCACCGGCAGCGCCATCGGCCCGGATTACCAGCTGTTCTACACCAACGGCAAACCGGCCGCGCTGCGCGACTTCAAAGGCAAGCTGGTGCTGCTGTTCTTCGGCTTCACCCAATGCCCGGACGTATGCCCGACTGCCCTAGCGCGCGCGGTGGAAATCAAGCGTCTGCTGGGCGCCGATGGCGACAAGCTGCAAGTGGTGTTCGTCACGGTCGACCCGGAACGCGACACCGCGCCGCTGCTAAACGACTACATGCGCGCCTTCGACCCGAGCTTTGTCGCCGTGCGCGGCAACCTGGACCAGACCGCCAAAGCGGCCAAGGACTTCAAGATTTTCTACCGCAAAGTGCCGAGCGGCAGTTCCTACACCATGGATCACACCGCCCTCACCTACGCGTTCGACACCAGCGGCAAGATCCGTCTGGCCATGAAACACGCAGAAACCGCCCAGCAGTGCGCCGATGACCTGCGCCTGCTGCTCAACCCCAAGCAAGAAACCGGATTCCTGAAAGGACTCTTCAAATGAAAAAGATACTCTCCCTGCTGTTGATGGCCGCGCTGCCTGCGCTGGCTCAAGTGACTGTCGGCGAACCGTGGGTGCGCGCCACCGTGGCCGCCCAAAAAGCCACCGGCGCCTTCATGACGCTGACTTCGACTCAGGCCGTCAAACTGGTTGCCGTCAGCTCGCCGGTGGCCGGCACGGTCGAAGTGCACGAAATGAAAATGGTCGACGACATGATGAAGATGCGCCAGCTGCAATCGCTCGACTTGCCGCCCGGCCAACCGGTCAAGCTGGCGCCCGGCGGCTATCACCTGATGCTGCTGAACCTGAAGCAACCGCTGAAGGAAGGCGACAAAGTGCCGCTGACGCTGGAAGTGGAGGACGCGCAGAAGGTGCGCAGCAAGATCGTCGTCGACGCGCCGGTCAAGCCATTAACCGCAACGCACTGATCATCCACCACGCCAATCCGGCGATCAGCAGATAAGGCCACGACTGCAGCGAGATTTTCCAGTCTGTCGTCGATGGCCAGCACGCCAGAAACTGTGGCGCGACGGCGAAAGCCAGCGCCACATCAATCCACTGGAAATGCAGGCCGCTGCGGGTGCGCCACCAGGCCACCACAAACGGCAGCACCGCCACCGCAAACGGCGCCAATGCCGACGGCGCGGCGTTGTACCAGCGCACGTGCGTCAGCCGCACCGATCCCAACTCCCAGCCACGCGCGATACGACGCGGAATCACCGTAAAACTCGCCGGCCGCGCGCCGGTCAACTTGCCGGCGACCAAGTGCGCCAGCTCGTGGCAGATGGTGCCGGCCAGCGTGAACAGGAAAAAGAAGGGATGGCGCGCCGACAGGACGCGGATCACCAGCGCCAGCATCAGGGACGGCGCCAGGTAGATCAGGATGTCGCGATGGTCGCAGAACCACGAAGGCGCCAGCGCGCTGCATTCGAACAGGCTGTTCATGCGGCATCCTCGCACGGCGTTGGGATGGCGTCAATTCTGCCACCTATGAGAGAGATGGCCGCTGCCAGTTCAAGGGATTCAGAATGACCAGCGGCCGCCTACAATCTGCGATCCTCCCCTCATTGCGAGAACATACCATGCAAGATTTACTGACTCCCCAAAACGCCGCCCTGGTGCTGCTCGACCAGCAGGCCGGCCTGCAATTCGCCGTGCAATCGATGGAGCGCCAGACGCTGCTGAATAATTCGGTGGCGCTGCTGGAAACCGCGCTGGCGTTTGCCTTGCCGACCGTGATCAGCACTTCGGCCAGCAAGGTCTACAGCGGCCCGCTGCTGCCCGACCTGCACGCGCTGGCGCCCGACCATCCGGTGCTGGAGCGCCGCAACATGAATGCGTGGGAAGACGATACGGTGCGCGCCGCCATCGAGGCGACCGGCCGCAAGAAGCTGGTTTTCTCCGGCATGCTGACGGAAGCGTGCATCACCTTCGCGGTGCTGAGCGCGTTGGAAGCAGGCTATGAATGTTACGTGGTGGGCGATGCGTGCGGCGGTCTGACGTTGACCGGGCATGATCTGGCGCTGCAACGGATGGCAGGCAAAGGTGCGCAGCTGACCAGCTGGGTGCAGGTGCTGCTGGAACTGCAACGCGACTGGACCCGTCATGAAACCTATGACGCGGCCCGCGCGGTGATCGAGAAGAACGGCGGCGGCTATGGCGTGGGCTTGCGCTACGCCAAGCAGATGCTGACGCCGCTGTAACCCAAAAACGAAAAGGGTCCGACCCCGTATGGGGTCAGACCCTGGCCGCATCGGTGTGCGGGTTGCGCCGGTGCCGCATACGTGCATCGGCTAGCTTTTACACCGCGTCGATAGCGGCGTTGAACGTCGCGCTTGGACGCATCACAGCCGTGGTCTTGGCTGGGTCCGGCTGGTAGTAACCGCCGATTTCCTGTGCCGAACCCTGCACGCTGTTCAGTTCGTCAACGATCTTGGTCTCGTTTTCCGACAGCTGCTTGGCCAGCGGCGCGAACTTGGCGGCCAGTTCCGCATCATCCGTCTGCGCTGCCAGCGCCTGGGCCCAGTACAGCGACAGGTAGAAGTGGCTACCACGGTTATCCAGCTCGCCGGTACGGCTCGATGGCGACTTGTTGTTGTCCAGCAGCTTGCCGGTTGCAACGTCCAGCGTCTGCGCCAGGATCTTGGCTTTGGCGTTGCTGTTCTTGATGCCCAGCTCTTCCAGCGACACCGCCAGCGCCAGGAACTCACCCAGCGAATCCCAACGCAGGTGATTCTCTTCCACCAGCTGCTTGACGTGCTTAGGCGCCGAACCGCCGGCACCGGTCTCGTACATGCCACCACCGGCCATCAGCGGTACGATCGACAGCATCTTGGCCGAGGTGCCCAGTTCCAGGATCGGGAACAGGTCGGTCAGGTAATCGCGCAGGATGTTGCCGGTCACCGAGATGGTGTCCAGGCCGCGCGAGACGCGCTCCAGGGTGTAACGCATGGCGCGGGTCTGCGACATGATGTGGATTTCCAGGCCGCTGGTGTCGTGATCTTTCAGGTAGACCTGCACTTTTTTGATCACTTCGGCTTCGTGCGGACGGTAGGTATCCAGCCAGAACACGGCAGGCATACCGGACTGACGCGCGCGGGTCACGGCCAGTTTGACCCAGTCACGGATCGGCGCGTCCTTGACCTGGCACATGCGCCAGATGTCGCCCGCTTCCACGGTCTGGGTCAGCAGCACTTCGCCGGTGGCCAGATCGGTGATGTTGGCGATGCCGCCTTCAGCGACTTCGAAAGTCTTGTCGTGCGAACCGTATTCTTCAGCTTGCTGCGCCATCAGACCGACGTTCGGCACGGTGCCCATGGTGACCGGGTCGAAGTTGCCGTGCCATTTGCAGAAGTTGATCATCTCCTGGTAGATACGGGCAAAGGTCGACTCAGGCATGACTGCCTTGACGTCGGCGGTGCGGCCATCGGCGCCCCACATTTTGCCGCCGATGCGGATCATCGCCGGCATCGATGCGTCAACGATGACGTCGTTCGGCGAGTGGAAGTTGGTGATGCCCTTGGCCGAATCGACCATGGCCAGCTTCGGACGGTGTTCCAGGCAAGCGTGCAGGTCTTTCAGGATCTCGTCCTTCTGCGACGCTGGCAGCTTTTCGATTTTCTCGTACAGATTGGCCATGCCGTTGTTGACGTTCACGCCCAGCTCGTCGAACAGCTTGGCGTGTTTTTCAAACGCGTCCTTGTAGAAGATACGCACGCAGTGACCGAAGACGATCGGGTGCGACACCTTCATCATGGTGGCCTTGACGTGCAGCGAGAACATCACGCCGGTTTTGTAGGCGTCGTCGATTTCTTTCTCGTAGAAGTCCAGCAGCGCTTTTTTGCTCATGAACATCGAGTCGATGATTTCGCCGGCTTGCAGCGAAACTTTCGGTTTCAGCACGATGGTTTTGCCGGAGGCGGTGATCAGCTCCATTTTGACGTCGCGCGCTTTATCCAGCGTCATCGACTTTTCGCCGTGGTAGAAGTCGCCGGCGTGCATGTGCGACACGTGGGTGCGCGACGCCTGGCTCCATTCGCCCATCGAGTGCGGGTGCTTGCGGGCGTATTCTTTCACCGCTTTTGGCGCGCGGCGATCGGAGTTACCTTCGCGCAGCACTGGGTTCACGGCCGAGCCGGTGCACTTACTGTAGCGGGCTTTCAGGGCTTTTTCTTCGTCGGTCTTCGGATCGTCCGGGAAGTCCGGCAGCTTGTAGCCCTTGCCTTGCAATTCGCGGATCGCCGCTTGCAGCTGAGCAACGGAGGCCGAAATGTTCGGCAGCTTGATGATGTTGGCTTCCGGCTTCAGCGTCAGCGCGCCCAGTTCAGCCAGGGTGTTCGGGACTTTTTGCTCGTCGGTCAGGAATTCAGGGAACTCAGCCAACACGCGCGCAGCGACCGAAATGTCGCTCGCAACCACGTCAACGCCAGCTGGTGCGGTGAACTTCTTAATAATTGGCAGCAGGGAATACGTTGCCAGCAGTGGCGCTTCGTCAGTCAGCGTGTAGATGATTTTTGGATTTTGTGTTGCCATGTTCATTCCCTCGTAATCGATCGGTGCTATGGAGTAATTCCGCCCGTTATTTTAAACCCTCAAGGCCCGCTTTGTGCAAACGATGCCAGAGTATTCATAAGCAGGCTTGTCATCATACAACCCAGGCCTGCACTGCCGTGGTGCATGTGTATAGAAATCAACAAGTTAAACGTTTACTAGCAAGGCAGGAGTAGATATGTAGTTGTATGATGTCTGATATCTAGGCTATGATCGTCGCACCAAAAGTAAGGAGACCGCATGACCACGCAACAACCTCAAGCCACCCGCGTACGGTGGACTATCCTCGCCATCCTGTTCGCTGTCACCACGATTAACTACGCCGACCGCGCCACCATCGCGATCGCCGGCCCCGAACTGAAACGCCTGCTGGGCCTGAGTCCGGTGGAAATGGGCTTCGTCTTCTCCGCCTTTGCCTGGTCCTACGTATTGGCGCAATTGCCGGGCGGCTGGCTGCTGGACCGCTTCGGCTCCAAAATCACCTATTTCTTCAGTATTTTCCTGTGGTCGATCTTCACCATGCTGATGGGTACGGTCGGCTTCCTGACCGGCGCCGCCGCCGTCACCACGCTGTTTATCCTGCGCTTGCTGATCGGCGCCGCTGAAGCGCCCTCCTTCCCCGGCAACTCGCGCATCGCCTCGGCATGGTTCCCGACCAGCGAACGCGGCACCGCCGCCGCCATCTTCAACTCGGCGCAGTATTTCGCCACCGTGCTGTTTGCCCCGATCATGGGCTGGCTGGTGCACACCTTCGGCTGGGAAAGCGTGTTCTTCGTCATGGGCGGCCTGGGCGTCGTCATGGCCTTCATCTGGCTGAAAACCGTGTATGGCCCGAAGGATCACCCGAAAGCCAATGCCGCCGAGATCGCCTATATTGGAGCGGGCGGCGCGCTGGTGGACCTGGAGAGCAAAGACAAAGTCGCTGCCACCACCAAGCTGGACACCTGGTCCTGCATCAAACAACTGCTGGGCAACCGCATGCTGCTGGGTGTGTACATCGGCCAGTATTGCATCAACACCCTGACCTACTTCTTCCTGACCTGGTTCCCCGTGTACCTGGTGCAAGAGCGTCACATGACCATCCTGAAGGCGGGCTTTGTGGCCGCGCTGCCGGCGGTGGCCGGCTTCCTCGGCGGCGTGCTGGGCGGTGTGATTTCGGATCGCCTGATCAAATCGGGCAAATCGCTGTCGGTGGCGCGTAAAACGCCGATCGTCTGCGGCATGCTGCTGTCGACCTCGATGATCGTGTGTAACTACGTCGATGCCGACTGGCTGGTCATTACCGTGATGTCGCTGGCCTTCTTCGGCAAGGGCATTGGCGCGCTGGGCTGGGCAGTGGTGGCGGATACCTCGCCGAAAGAAGCCGGCGGCATGAGCGGCGCGCTGTTCAACACCTTCGGCAACACCGCCGGCATCACCACCCCGATCGTGATCGGCTACATCCTGCAAACCACCGGCACCTTCGCTGGCGCGCTGGTGTTCGTAGGCGCCAACGCGGTCGTGACCATCCTGTGCTACTTGCTGATGGTCGGCGAGATCAAGCGTTTTGAATTCAAGACGCCAGTGATGCGCAGCATCTAAGCTTTACCGCCCTGCGCCACAGCCTGTGCGCTGATGGCGTAGGAAAAACCGTGCTGCTGGAGGATGTCGATTAATTCCTCCGGCGCACCACCTAACCGCAGGTTCTCTGCGATCCAGCCCTGCCAGTCGGGCGTGATTTCCTTATCCTCTTCTTCCAGTTCGATGCCGGCGATGGATTTGGCCAGCAAGGCGTTGATGCGCTTGGTGTCGATCAGGTGCTGCACCACCGGGTGGCCGGAATACGGGAAAGGATACAGCGTGCAATTGCCCAGCGCCGACAGCCGGTGCGCGTGCATCGCGTCGAGGTTGACTGACTCGGTGCTGCCGTCCTTGTCCGGCCTGGTGCCGAACAGGATATGCATGTCAGGCAGCTTGTCGGCTTTGCTGCGGCCCAGCGCCAGCAGATCGTCGTAGCGGGATGGCGGCGGATTGGTGGCCAGGTCGCGCATCACCGACAGCCAGCGCCGTTCGTGATACAGCAAGGCTTGCGCCGGATCGAGGAAAGATAGCGGCCCGAAGGCGATCACCTGCTCCACCTCCAGCAGCAACCCATACATCAGCGCCGCATACGCCCCCATCGACTGGCCGATGGTCACCACTTTGCTGGGGCGGATGTCGCGTATCAGCGCGCGCAGGCTGGCGGCGGTCTCATCCGGATGCGCGCCGAGGCCGCCTATCGCGCGGTGATACCAGCTATTGCCGGAATCGCGCACCAGGATCTTGTTGATGTGGCGGCCGCTGAACTGTTCCAGCTTTTTCAGCCGGCCGTAGAAGTCGAAATCCGGCCGCTTGTCCCACGAGACGAAGCCAAAGGTAATCACCAGCAATTCGCCGGGAATGACATGGTCGACCATCACATCCTCGGTGCTGGTCTTGACGTGGCGGTTGTCCAGGGCGGGCAAATCGTGGATCAGTATCGGCATAAACGCAGAGTTTAGCAGCTTTGATTGTCAACCACACCACTCCTCCCCACCGTCGGCCTTGACCGGCGCCCCACCCTTGCCTCATCAAATCGACAGCAGGCTTGATACCGATCAAATCCACTTGTCAAAAAAGCCATAGCATAAGCATGCTTCAAGGTCAATCGTTCACTATTTGCTTTTTCTCAAACGAAAGGTATTTAAAATGAAACCTGTTATGCGGAAACTCAAATCATCACGGCAACAACTCGGTCAGGGGATGACCGAATACATCGTGATCGTCGCCCTCATCGCGGTTGCCGCCATCGCGGTCTACCAGCTTTTCGGCGCAACCATACGCAACCAGACGGCCGGCATCGCGCTGGAAGTCTCCGGCAAAAACGGCAGTACCGCCATCACCAAGGCGGGCGATGCCGCCACCAAGGCCGAGACGGCGGCGAAGGACACCGCGAAGAACTCGCTTTCCACCTATGGCGACCAAGCCACCACGGGCACCCAGAATTAAGCCGCTCCACCTCGACCAACTCGCCGGCCTACCTCTTGAGCGTCCGTCTATCATCCCACGCGCAACGCCATTCGTACCATGAAATCGGCACATTCATCCGTCACGACCAAAATCGCGCAACGCTGCCAGCAGGGTCAGGCGCTCATCTACGGCATCTTCGTTCTCATGGGCGGCCTGGCCGCCCTGATGTTCCTCTTCAATACCGGCCAGCTCACCGCTGAAAAAACCAAACTGGTCAACACGGCCGACGCCGTGGCGTACAGCGCCGGCATCCTGCATGCGCGGGCGCTGAATTTTGACGCCTATACCAACCGCGCGATGATGGCCAACGAGGTCATGATTGCGCAAGCGGTCAGCATTGCCTCCTGGTCGGCGCACGTAGTCAAGCATACCCAAAACGTTCCGCCGCTCAGCTGCTATACCTACTACTCGGTGCCGGTGGCCCTGGCGCTGACCGAATATATCCCCGTTTGCTATTTGCTCAGCCTGTATGGCGCCGACGTCACCGCCGAGACGGTGGATGCAGGCGTCCAGGCCGCCGCACAGGCCACCGTCGTCGCATCCGAAGTCGCCAAGGCCATCCTGCAAGGCGCGCAGGCCAATATGGCAGCCACCTTTTTGATCGAAAGAAAATTGCTGATGCAGCAGGTGGCCGATGCCAACTATGCCGGCGACGGCGCCGTCCACGTGGACACCATTCCCCTCACCGATAATTTCGTCAAATTCGACGACGACACCTTTATTCATGCCTACTCGGGCGAGGACCGCGGCCGCCTGAAGGACGCGGTGGTGGCGTCCGCCAACCGGGACGCCTTCGTTAGCCAGCGCTCCTGGACGTCGGCCAACAACTTCGCCTGCATCCTCGGCAACAAGGCCGCCTTCCGCCGTCGCGGCGGCACCGAGCTGGTCGACTTCGACGAATGGAAAGCCATGGACACGGCGTCCCTGCACCAGTGGACCTGGCACACGCACGGCATTTTCCACCTGCCCACCTGTGACGACAGCGAGATGGCGCTCGGCTACGGCACGCAGGCAGCGGCCAACGGGTCGCCCGACGACGCCGGCGCCAGCTATGGCAACTCGCGCGTCGACAATCCCGCCGCCAGCGCTGCGGCCAGCAGCACCGATTGGGGTTACAGCGGCCTGCCCACGTTCTACGACATCTCGACGGCGGCATTGACGTACACCTCCACCGATCCGAACCCGCGCCTGAAATTCGCCATACGCCTCACGCGGGCCAAGGATCAATTGAAAACCTCGGATGCGGCGTCGGACGTCAAACCGAGCGGCAGGTTCGCCATCGCCGGCCTGGCCGCTGGCGACGTGCTGGCGGCAGTCGCCACCTCGGAGGTTTATTTCGAACGGCCCAGCGGCCGCGCTGACGGCAAGACCGAACTCGCCAGCCTGTTCAACCCTTACTGGCAGGCACACCTGGTTTCCACCTCGTCAGCCGACATGGCCCTGGCAATGACCTTGGGAGGTCCACGATGAACACCCTGTTTCGCTTGCTGCTTGTCTGTCTCTGCGCAGTGTCGCTGACCGGCCGCGCCAGCACACAGGCCGAGGAGGATATGACGAGGGCGCCGATGCCGCACGCGCAGCTCGGCGCGCAGGGCACGCCGGTCAAGGTACACCTGGTCAGCTTGCAGGGCTATCTGGTCGGACGGCCAGACAACGCCGCGCGGCTGGCCATGCTGCACGCCGAAGTCGAGGACTGCGTGCGGCGCAATAGCGCGGCGGGCATGCCATCCAACCCGCCGCGTGCATGGCCCGACCATATCGACAGCCAACGCAGCGACGTTTATTCCGCCATCAACCGAACCATCCACTACACCAGCGCGCTGACCTACGGCGTCAACCAGCGCGATTGCAGCTTGATCGAGACGCGCCTGAGCGGCGCCAGCCTGTTCTCCAGCCAGGGAATCTGCGATATCGACCTGCTCAAGAAGACCGCCCACGGCGCCTGCGACGCCACCGGGCAAGCCAGCGCCAGGCCGCCCATTCGCCGTCCTGGCCTGAGCGCAGGGCAAATTGCCGCCATCCAGCGCGACGCAGCAAGCAACCCTTCCATGGCCGCCCTGGCGGAAGCCATCCGCACCAACCCGCCGTCCGGGACCGGGGAACGCAAGACCATCCTCGGCATCGAGTGCGAGGTGAGGAAAAGTCCGCTGAACCCGGACGGCACCGTTTGCCTATCCCGCGGCGGCACCTTCCCGGCGTCGACTTCGCCCAGCACCACGCAGCAATCGGCGATGACACTCGAAGAAGACAGCGCCACATCGGGCTTCAAACTACAGGCCACCAGCGCAAAATTGGACACGCTGGTCAATGGCGCCGTATTCACGCCTTATCTGGCCGGTGGTTTCCGCATTACCAATACCGGGGTGCGCCCATGAAGACCGCGCGTTGCGATGGCCAGGCCTTGGCTGAATTTCTCGTCCTCGCTGCGGCGCTGGTGCCGCTGTACCTGCTACTGCCGGTCATCGCCAAATACCAGGACGTCGCCAGCCAGGTCGCCATGGCCAGCCGCTACGTGACCTTCGAGGCGATGACGCGCAATGACGTCCAGAGCAGCTGGAAGACGCCGGCGGAGTTGGCGGGTGAAGTACGGCGCCGCTTTTTCGGCAACGCCGACGCCCCGATCAAGACCGGCGATGTGGCCGGCAATTTTCTCGCCCACCAGAACCTGTTCTGGCGTGGTCCCGACGGCGCCGCGCTGATTGCCGATTTCAACAGCGACGTGGCGGTCAGCTTCGGCCCCGACCAGAAAGCCACCCACGACGACGGGTTCACCCCGCTAACGACGGCAAGCCGTTCAACGGCATCGTGGCCAGCGCGGTCGGCATTCACACTGCGGAGAAGCTGGGCCTTGAGAGCCGCGGAATCTACACCGCGAACGTCACGGTCCGCCTGGCCAATATGCCGGCCGGACTGACTGCGTACAAGCCGCTCGACAGCATCGACCTGACGCTGAGCCGCCACACCAGCGTCGTCATCGACGGTTGGGCGGCCAAGTCACCAGCGCAGGTGCAGTCTCGCCTCGACAGCGGCGTGCTGGTCCCCGCCACCAAACTGCGTGCCATCGCCTCGGTGGTCAACGGCAGTGTCGTCCTGGTCGAAGCGGGCCATATTGCCGGTCCCAAGCTGGGCGAACTCGGGTTCTGGACCGACGTCGTACCGGCCGACCGGCTCAAGTAGCCAAGGACCAGCAATATGGACTCGCAACGCAGAAGAACCATCGCAACCGCCGGACGGCTGGCCTTCAGACAGGTTCGCCCCCTGTTGGCTGTCGTGCTGATGCACGGCGGCGCCGCGTCAGCCGCGCAGACATGGCCGACCGTACCGATCCCTCAAGGCGTGGCCACCTTCGCCATGGGCGACGAGGTCACGGTCAACGGCCTGCCGCTGCGCATGCGCGGCTTGCTGTCGAGCCAGCCGCCGGCGCAAGTGGCGGCGCTGTTCCGTGCCAGCCTGGGGCATCCGTTGGTCGAAACCACGCAAGGCGAAAAATTGGTGCTGGGGCGGGCGCTGGGCGAGTTCTACGCCACGGTTCAGCTTGAACCGGCTGCCGCCGGCACGCGCGGCCTAGTAGCGGTCACCAGGCTGAGCGCGACGATGAATGGACGCGAGGCTACCAGGCAGACTAGCCAGCACCTGCTCTCCCGCTTTCCTGCCGGTTCCACGCTGCTGAGCCACATGAGTTCCGTCGATGCCCAGCGCCGCAGTGACGCCCTGACACTCAGTAATTCCCTGGGCGTCGAACTGAACGTCCAGCATCTCAGGCAGATGCTGGAAGCCGAGGGTTACCGGCTTGAACGCGCTGCTGCGACGGCGCCGACAACCATCTCCAGGCGCCAGCCCCAAGGACCGGGCGCCACGCTGTTTTTCGCGCGCCCCGGCGCCCAAGCCGTTGCGGTGGTCTATCGCGAAGCCAGCGGCAACACCGCCATCGTCCTGAACACCGTCACCGAACTGGAGCCCGCGAAATGACACGCCACCCGATGCATCATCGCGCTCAAGATGGCCAGTCCAGCATGGAATTCGTCATCGTGTGCGCCGCCCTCGCCCTCGCGCTCGGTATCGGCGTGAGCGGCGATAGCAGCGTCCTCAAGCAGCTACTCGATGCCTTCAAAACGGCCTACCAGGATTTCAGCTACGCCATTTCTCTTCCGGGCTAATCATGAAACTCAAACTCCCCGCGCTCTCCAAGGTGAACAAAACGTGGGCCGTGCTTGGCACCGCGCTCGCCATCGGTCTGCTGGCCGCCGTCGCCACCCGCAGCTTTCTCAGCACGCAGGTGGCCGAGATTGCGGCACGCAACCAGCATCAGACCGTCAGCGTCGTCGTGGCCAAGACCGAACTGGCGCCGCACACCATCCTGTCGAACGCCAACCTCGCCGTCCGCAAGATACCGGTGGAGTATGCGCACTCGGGCGCGGTGCTGCCGGCCGACTTCGGGCGCATCGATGGCGGCGCCATCGCCTTTCCGGTCAAGCCCGGCGAGATGATTATGTGGAGCCAGATGGCTGGCAAGCGGGCGCCGACCTTTTCCGCCCGCCTGCAGAACGGCCAGCGCGCCATTACCGTCGTGGTCGATGAAATCAACTCCATTTCCGGCATGCTGGAACCAGGCGACCTGATCGACCTGATGTTCAGCATGGACCAGAACGGCAAGAAGCTGGTGCTGCCGCTGTTGCAAGGCATACAGGTCATGGCCACCGGCCAGCGCTCGGTCGACGATCCGAAAAGCGGTGAGCGCATGCAGTTCGCCACCGTGACGCTGGACGCCACACCGGACCAGGCCAGGAACATCATCATCGCGCGGGAATCCGGCAAGCTTACCGCCTTGCTCAGGAACCCTTCAGACAAACAAACCATCGGCAACCAGCGCTACGACCTAGACGCCTTGTTTGGCGCCCAGCCGGTCGCGCGGCCGTTTCGCCAGGCAACCGGCATCCCCGTGCTGTACGGCGGCAGCGGCGCGAAATTCCCGCCCGAAGCCTTGCATCTCGGACGCTACCGATCCGGCGCGGCGCCATCTCCGCCACCGCCGGTCGCCGCGCCGCCACCAGCCGGCGCCACATCGACCACGTCACCCTGACCTGACGACGCAACGTCACCGCCCGGCACCGCCGCGCGCCGCACTCTCACGCCCTTTTTTGGACAGTGCTCATGAACAGCCTTTTCCGCAACTGGCTCTCCGTCCTGCTAATCACAACCATGGCCGGCGCGCACGCGCAAACCCCGCCACAGCGCGTCACGCAGGGCAAGCCAGCCGAACGCTATGCCCCCATCAAAAAGCAGGAGGATGCCGAGCCGGCGCCGGAACTTGAACTGTTCACCGGCGAGTCGCGCGTGTTCCCGGCGCCCGGCATCGCGCGCATCGCCGTGGGCAACGGCCAGGTCATTACCGCCAATGCGCTGGACGACAAGGACGTCATCATTTTCGCCAACGGCGCCGGCAACTCGACCCTGTTCCTGTGGCACCAGGACGGCCGCGTCCAACGCGTGAAAGTCACGGTGCTGCAAGCCGACATGGGCCGCTACGCCCGCGAAGTCGCGACCTTCCTGGCGACGATACCGAAGGCCAAGGCCAGCGTGGTGGGCGACAAGGTAGTCGTCGAAGGCGACGAACTGTCCGATGCTGACCGCGATAAGGTCGCCGAACTGGCCAAGCGCTACCCGTTGATCGTCAACTTCACCAGCCCCATCGGCTGGGAGCAGATGGTCATGATGGACGTCAAAGTGGTCGAGTTTCCCAAGACCGAATTGCGCGAACTCGGCTTGAAATGGAGCGCCACCGGCGGCGCGGCCGTGGGCGGCATCTGGGCCCCCTCCAGTCGCGGCGACGCCGGCGGCTACGCGATCACCGTCAGGACCGGCGACACCAACGCGCCGCCGATCAGCGTGCCGGGTGGCGGCAGCGGCAGCTACGTGCCGCTACCGTCCAATCTGACCATCCTCAGCGCCATCAACCTGGGGCTGAACGCGCAGCTGCTGGCGCTGGAACAGAAAGGCACGGCCAGCGTACTGGCTGAACCGCAATTGTCGACCCGCAGCGGCTACAAGGCCAGCTTCCTGGCTGGCGGCGAAATCCCCTATTCGGTGGCCAGCATCAACGGCGTGACCGTGCAATTCAAACCATACGGCGTCAAGCTGGATATCGAACCCAAAGTGGGCAGCAATGGTGTGATCCGCGCCGCCATCGAATCCGAGGTCAGCTCGATCGACGCCTCGCTCTCCACCGCCAGCGGCCCGGCCCTGCTCACGCGCCGCACCAAGACCGAATTCAACGTCCGGCAGGGTGAAACCATTGTTCTGTCCGGTCTGCTACAACGCAACAGCAGTACCGATATCGACAAGGTGCCGCTGCTGGGCGACATTCCGATTCTCGGCGCGCTGTTCCGCTCCAGGCGTTTCCAAAACAAGGAGACCGAGCTGGTGGTATTCGTCACGCCGAGCATTGTCGACAGCCGCAGCGCCGGCCTGGTGGACCGGACGCAACGCGCCGGCGAGCGCCTGGAACGCAACCTCGGCCGGCAGCCCTACCTGAGCAATCCGCTCCAGCCCGGCGCCGATGCCGCCGGCTTCAACCAGGCGCCGGCGGCGGCCGTGCCGGACGCGCCAGCGCCATAGCGGGAGCCAAGCATGTTCCAGGTCGACATCCTCAACCCCGACGGTAGCGGCAGACAGGTCCACGTGCCGGACGACTGCCTGGTCGGCAGCAAGACCAGCAACGACATCTGGCTCGACAGTTGGCGGGTGGCCAAGGAGCACGCGCGCCTGCTGCGCACGCCCTCAGGCGTGCTACTGGAAGACCTGGGTTCCTACATCGGCACCAGCGTCAACGGCGTGCGGGTCACCACCGAGCATGGGCCGCTGGCCGCAACCGACGTGATCGGCATCGGCCCGTATAAACTACAGGTGCCGTACCAGCCCAGTGCGGTGCAGCCGGTGCAGGCAGCCGCGCCACATTCGCGCTCGGCCAGCGCCGCCGCGCGCAACCAGCGCGCCACGGCGGAAATCCACTCCTCTCGCCTGGCGGCCGAATTGGCCCAGCAAAAGCGGACAGAGCCGCTGGAGGACGGCTACCCGCTGATACTCGCCCCGCTGGCGCGGCAGCAGCTCGAATTCGAGTGGCGCCAGCGACTCCACGCCATCCTGCTGGAAACCATGGACCTGCGCCGCCACGACGTCTCGAAAATGAGCGACGCGCAATTGCGCGCGGAAACCCAGCGCTACCTGCACGACATCATGCGCGAACAACGCGCCAGCCTGCCGCCGCAGCTCGACCACGAACTGCTGGCCCGGCAAGTGCTGGACGAGGCCGTGGGCCTGGGACCGCTGGAAGAACTGCTGGCGGACGCCGGCGTGACTGAAATCATGGTCAACCAGTTCGACAAAATCTACATCGAGCGCCGCGGGCGGCTGGAAAAACACCCGCTCACCTTTACCAGCGACCGCGCCGTGCTGGGCGTGATCGAACGCATCGTCGCACCGCTGGGCCGGCGCATCGACGAATCCTCGCCGATGGTCGATGCGCGCCTGAAAGACGGCTCACGCGTCAACGCCATCATTTCACCGCTGGCCTTGAAAGGCCCTGCCCTGACCATACGCAAATTCGCCCAATACAAGATGACGGCGGACGACCTGGTCTCTCTGGGGGCGCTCAGCGCCGCGATGGCGGCGTTTCTGGAGATCTGCGTGGCCGCGCGCAAAAATATCGTCGTGTCCGGCGGCACAGGGTCCGGCAAGACCACCCTGCTCAATATTTTGTCCAACTTCATCCCGGCTGGCGAGCGCATCATCACCGTCGAAGACGCAGCCGAACTGCAGTTGCACCATGAGCACTGGATCAGCCTGGAGGCACGGCCTGCCAACGTCGAAGGCAAAGGCGCCGTCCCGATCCGGGAGCTGGTCCGCAACACGCTGCGCATGCGCCCCGACCGCATCGTGGTCGGCGAATGCCGCAGCGGCGAAGCGCTCGACATGCTGCAGGCGATGAACACCGGCCACGACGGCTCGCTCACCACACTGCATGCCAACAGCCCGCGCGACGCGCTGGCGCGCCTGGAAACCATGGTGCTGATGGCCGGCATGGAATTGCCGCTGCCCGCCATCCGCGAACAGGTCGCCGCCGCCATCCAGCTGATTGTGCAACAGACCCGCTTTGCCTGCGGCACGCGCATGGTCACCAGCATCACCGAGATCACCGGCATGGAAGGCGGAAAATTCCAGATGCAGGAGCTGTTCCGCTTCGTCAATCTTGGCTACGTGACGACGCCGGACGGCAACAAGGTGCGCGGCTATTTCAGCGGCTGCGACATGGTGCCCAGCTTCTACGAGAGCTTGCGCGCCGTCGGCAACGCGCTGGACATGAGCATCTTCAAACCGGGAGCGCCGTCATGAGCGCCACCTCCATGCTGATGTTCATTACCTGCGTCGCCGCGCTGGCCGCCGCCATCCTCGCCTGGCTGGTCATTGATATCGGCATCGTCACCATGGCCAGCTACCGCGCCCACTTCACGGAACGCACGCGTTTTCAAGTCCGCGAATTTTTCCTGTTTATCGACCCCGCCAAGATATTCATGGCGCACGCCGCACTGATGACGCTGGGCGCGATTGTCGCCGGCCTGGCCAGCGGCAGCGTGCTGGTGGCCGCCACCGTCTGCGGTGGCCTGGCGCTACTGCCGCGCGCAGTCTACGCGTGGCTGCGCCTGCGCCGGTTGCGCCAATTCGAAGAGCAATTGCCGGACGCCCTGATGATGCTGGCCGGCGCCCTGCGCGCGGGCCTGAGCCTGAACATGGCCATCTCGCAGCTGGTGGTGGAGGCGCCGGCGCCGCTAGGCCAGGAGTTTACGCTGATGCTGCGCGAACAGCGCCTCGGCGTCACGCTGGAGCAAAGCCTGAATGGCCTGGTGCGTCGCATTCCGACCCAGACCACGATCCTCGTGGTCTCAGCCATGCGCATCGCCACCGAGACCGGCGGCGGCCTGGCGGAAATGCTGGAACGCACCGCCAACACCGTGCGCAGCCGCCTGCAAATCGAAGGCAAGATCCGCGCACTGACGGCACAGGGCAAATTGCAGGCCTGGATCGTCGGCCTGCTGCCGCTCTTGCTGATGCTGGTGCTCGACCACATGGAACCGGACGCCATGGCGCAGTTGTGGCATACGCGCATGGGCTGGGGCGCCCTGGCCGTCATCATCACGCTCGAATGCCTCGGCATCCACGTGATCCGGCGCATCGTCGCCATCGATGTCTAGGAGCATGCCATGGCCGCTACCCGCATCGAACTGATCATCACTACGCTGGCCATGCTGTCTGGCTTGGCGGTGGCGCTGGTTGCCATGCTGATTGCCCGCACCGTCGCCGCCATTCCGGCCGAGGACCGCAGCTACAAGGATCGGCCGCCGCTGGGCTTCCGGCTGTTCTGGTGGCCGATCCATTGGTGCGGCCATGCCTTGCACCCCTTCATCTCGCGCGCGCCGACCGCCGCGCTGCCGGTGCGCTTGCGCAAGGCCGGCCTGGAATACAGCATCAGCCCCGCCCAATTCACTGCGGCCCGCCTGTTTTGCGCGCTCGCCGTCGCCAGCTTCTCGTGCTGGGTGCTGGACTCGCTGGGCCAGGGCAGCACGTCCGGCGGCTTCGGCGCCGCGCGCTACTGGGAAGTCGGCGTCAGCGCCGCGCTGGCCGGCTGGATCTATGTCGGCATCTGGCTGCGCGACCGCATCGCGCTGCGCAAAAGCGAGCTGCACAAGACGCTACCGTTTTATCTCGACCTCATCACTCTTTGCGTGGAAGCCGGACTCAACCTTCAGGGTGCGCTCAACCAGGCCGCGCTCAAGGGGCCGAACGGCACGCTGCGGGAGGAAATCAACCGGGTGCTGCGCGATGTCCGCAACGGCAAGGCGCGGGCCGATGCGCTGCGCGCCATGAGCGAGCGCGTGCAGGAGCCGGCCGTCACCAATTTCATCACGGCGATGATACAGGCCGAGCGGATGGGCATGAATCTGGGGCCGGTATTGCGGGCGCAGGCCGATCAGCGGCGCTCGGAGCGCTTCCTGCGCGCCGAAAAACTGGCGATGGAAGCGCCCGTCAAGCTGCTATTTCCGCTGATCGCCTTCATCTTCCCTTGCACCTTCATCGTCTTGTTCTTCCCCATCGTCATTCAGTTCATGCATTCGGGACTATAAGGAACGACCGCCATGACCTTCCCACAAACCTGCACCATCCATACGGCCAGCGGCGCGCACCGGCTCGATGTGCGGCTGGCAAATAGCTTCCTGTCGCGCTTTCGCGGGCTGATGCTGGCCGGACCTTTGCAACCCGCGCAAGGGCTGCTGATCACCCGCTGCCGCAGCGTCCACGGCGCCTTCCTGCGCTATCCCATCGACGTGGTGTACCTGGACCAGCATGGCGTCGTCACCGAATGCATCACGCCGCTGCATCCCTGGCGGGTCAGCTTCAGCGGTATTGGCAGGGACGGTGACGGCCAGCGCTACCGGCGTGCCGCCCACACGCTGGAGCTGGCGGCCGGCGCGGTCGAGGCGATGGCGATTCAACCGGGCGACCGCCTGGTCCATCCCCACCTGCCCCACGCGCCGGTGCAGCAGCCCCGGCATAGATCACAGCGCGGCTCGGCGATGATTGAGTTTACCGTCGTCGGCCCCATCATCACCTTGCTGGGGCTGGCGGTGCTGCAATACGGCATGCTGTTTTTCGCCAGGACTCAAATCAACTACGCGAGCTTCATGGCGGCGCGCGAGGGCGCCACCGCCAATGCCAGCGTCGACAGCGTCCATGCGGCCTATGTGCGCGCACTGGTGCCGCTGTATGGCGGCGGCCAAACGCCGGATGATCGGGCCACGTCGCTGACCAAGGCAAGCGAAGACATCGGCGCCAATGGGACCGGCAACGTCAACATCGAACTGCTCAACCCGACCAAGGAAAGCTTTACTGATTGGAATGACCCGGTACGGCAGGCCGCACTGCATACCGGCAGCCGCCGCGTCATTCCCAACAGCGGACAAGCGTTCAAGGACCAGACGGTGGGCGCCACCTCGGGCCAGACCATCCAGGATGCCAACCTCATCAAACTGCGCATCACCCACGGCTACCTGCCCAAGGTACCGTTTGTCAAAAACCTGTACGGCACCTACCTGAAGTGGCTGGACCCGCATACCGACGCCTTCCATACCAAGCTGCTCGCCGACGGCCGCATTCCGGTCGTGACCAATATCACGCTGCACATGCAATCCGACGCTATCGAGCCCGCTGCGCCAACTTCATCACCCGGCCCAGGCAACGGCGGCACGCCAGTCAACCCCGGCGATCCACCCGTCACGCACGACCCGCCGCCGTCCTGCAACAACGCCAGTTGCGCCGACCCGACAACGCCCACGCCACCGACGCCACCGGCATGCAACCCGCTGATCGACCCAACGCATTGCGAGGGGCCGCCGTGTTCCGTGATGTGCTGCAAACCAGACTGAGGCAGTCAATGAAGACATTCCATCGAAGCATGCTGCTATCGTTCTGTTGCCTGCTGCTATCCGGCGCCGCCATGGCAGAGTGCGGCCCTGTGCCGGGCGGGCCTCCGTCCGCATGCACGCTGAGTTCCCCGGCCAGCATCAGCGCCAGCGGCGGCGTCGACGCTGGCGCCGGCAACCCGCTCAACGTCATGACCGGCAACAAGTACCAGCGCGAAGACGACATGCCGGCGCTACCCGGCATCCTCGGGCTGGAAGTCGTGCGACACTACAACAGCGCCTACAGCAAGCCTGGCACGCCAAGCGGACCGATGGGCCGAGAGTGGAAACTGTCCTACGAGACGGAACTCATCGACAAATCCCGCAAGATCCAGATACTCCAGGCCGATGGTTCCCGGCTGATCTTCGACAGGAACCCGAAACATCCCAACCTGTGCAGCACTGTCCTGCCGGCCAACGGCCGCATCGTACTCGGGCAAGAGCCGAACGGTGCCAACGACTACACCTGGACCTGGCCCAGCGGACGCCGCCTGCACTTCAACAGCGGCGGAAAACTCGATCGCATCACCGCCTCCAGCGGCGAAGCCGTCTCCCTCCAGTACGACGCCGACCAGCTCCTGGTCAGCGTCACTGACCCGCAGGGCCGCAGCCTGCACCTGGCTTACCTGGACCGGCAGACCGCCAAGGCCGGCGACCGCTTCCGTGGCGTACAGCGCATCGACAGTCCAGTTGGCCGCTTCGCCTACGAATATGGCAGCACTGTCCCCAAGGGCAGCACCGCCTTCGACGCCCGCATCCTGCTAGCCAATATGGCCCGTGTTCGACTGCCGGCGGGTTCTGCGGCCGGCGTCAGCCGCGTCTACCATCACGAAGATCCGCGCTTTCCCTGGCTGCTGACCGGCATCAGCATCGAAACGCCAGGGCCGCGTGGCCAACCCGTCGTCACCCGCTTTGCCACCTTTGGCTACGACGACAACGCCCAGGCCAATCTCAGCACCCACGCCGGCAATGTCGGCAAGGTCACGCTCGACACCCGGGAAGGCGGCAAGACGGTGCTGACCAATAGCCTGGGGCAGCGTACTGTCTACCGCCACGCCATTGTCGGCGGCGAGCACCGCCTGCTGGAGGTGCGCGGTGCGGGTTGCTCCACCTGCGGCGAGACCAATGTGCGCTACACCTATGACAAGCTGGGCCAACTGGTCGAGGCAATCAAACTGAGCGAAAACGGCGAGCCGATCAGCGCCATCCGGCGCACGCTCGACCAGCTGGGCCGCCCGGTCGCCATCAGCAAAGTCAGCTACGAGCACGGCAAACCTGGCGCGGCCGTGCCGCAACTGCGCCTGGCGTACCAGGGCGAAGACGTCGCACCGACGCTGCTCGCCTGGCCCAGCGTGGTGCCCGGCAAGGAGCGCCAAACGCGCATCGCCTACAACGCCGCCGGCCAACTGCTGAGCGTGACCGAAACCGGCTGGATTCCTACCTACGCCGGTAAACAAGCCGCAGCGCCAATTGCGCGCACCACCACGTATCGCTACGCCACCATCCATGGCCGCAGCCTGCTTACGCACATCGACGGGCCGCTGCCCAATGGCAAAACCAACAGCCCGATTGACTCCGACGTCACCGTGTTCGAATACGATAACGGCGCGGACAGCAACAGCGCCTCCGCGCAAGGAAAACTGGCACAATACGACGAGCGCGCAGGATCACACAACGGACGGCTCACACGCATCACCGCCCCCGGCAATCTGGTCACCGAGGTGCTGGCGCGCGACGAAGCATTGCGGCCCAGCCAGCTGCGCGTCACGGACGGCGATCTGGTTTGGCTGGCCAGCATTCGCAGCAATCGCCGCGGCCAACCGGAACATATCGAACTGAGCGGCGGCGCCATGCAGCGACAACTGCGTTATGAGTACGATGCGGATGGCCGTATCCAAACCGTGACGCGTCCGGGAAACCTGCGCAGTACTTTTGAATATGACCCGGCAGGCCGGCCCAGCAGTATCATCCTGCCGGACGGCAGCGGCGTCGCGATTACCCACGATACCGAGGACCGCGCCGGCAGCGTTTCACGCTACAACGACATGACAGCGGCAGCGGCGCAAGCGCTGGCATCGATCCGCTTCGACTATAGCCGTGACATCGACAAACCTGGCCGCCTCACGGCACAGGCCGATTCACTCGGCCTCCTCAACAGCTACCGCTACAACGACATCGGACAAGTCATCGCCATCACCAACGCCATCGGCGCGCGCGCCACCTTCGCCTACGACGCGGATGGCCGTCTTGCCAATCGCACCGACGCTGCCGACAGCAAGGACGCGGCCTCGCTAGCTCTGGCCTACGACAATGCCGGCCACGCAACCCAAGTCACCGCGCCAAACGCCGTCAACACGCTGCGGCGCTATGACGACTTCGGCCTCAAAGTATTCGAAGCGGACCCGGACCGGGGCGTTACCCTGTTCCGCTATGACGTGGCAGGCCGGCCACTGGTTCGCATCGATGAAACCGGTACAGCCACCAGCTACAGCTACGACCACGCCGGCCGGCTGCTGGCAGTCGGCAAGGACAAGATCACCAATCTGCTGCAATACCGATATCGCGGGAGCCGGCTGGCCGGCATGGTCAGCACCACCGATGGCAACCCGGCACATGCCGTCGAGCGCCTGGAATACCAATACGACGCGTTGGGCCAGAAAACCAAAGAGACACGCTGGCTGGCCGACGTGACCGCGCGCACCGCCTCTGAAGCACTGCTCTTCATTACCCGGTACGAATACGACGAAGCTGGTCGCCTGGTTCATCAAGTCCTGCCTGACGGGCATAGCCTGCACTACCGCTTTGCCGCAGCGGGCGATGCGCGTCAACGGGCGGACCAGCGTTACCGTCCCGGCCAGCTCCACGCGATTCTGTTCGATGATCAAATCGTCGTCAGCGACATCGAGCAAACCATTGCTGGCGGGCTGACCGGCTACACGATGAGCAACGGCGCGCGGCAACAAATCCAGCTGGACCGGCGTGGCCGCATTGCGCAATTGCGCACGGTCGCGGATTCAGCAAATGGCCCGTGGTGGCGCCGTATCGCGGCATGGTTCTCCTCCAAGCCGGATAGCGCCAACACGCCGCTCTACCAGCAAATCAACCATTACGACGAAGCTGACAGACTGGTCCAGATTGAACGCCAAATAGCCGCACCTGACGTTGGCAAGCCGCCCAACGCGCGGCGCGAAATATACGCTTATGACAGGATGGACAGACTGACCAGCATCGTCTCCAGCGACGGAGCGGACTCAACTTTCCGCTACGACCCGGTCGGCAACCGCGTCGCAGAGTCGGTCAAGTTTACGCACCAATTCGGAGATGAGATTCCTGCCACGGAGCCAACGGCACTTAGATTCAATTATGCACCGAGGGGCAACTGGCTGCTCTCGACCACACAGGCGAATGCAACCGCAGTCCCACATGTGCAGAATGCTTGGTTTTACCATCCTACAGGGCTACCAATAGTACAACTGCGATGGCAGACCAGCGGCGCGACTAACAGACACATCTTCTATAGCCGCGACAAACGCCCTCTCTCTGTATACGAGAACAGTCAACTTATTGCGCGTTACCACTACAACAGCCAAGGCGAGCGCATCGCGAAGACTATTTTTTCACTTCGATCAGAGCTTGTACCGGTCTCGCTCGCCAAGGTGGCGATCCGAGGTGAAACCACCTATTCGCTGTATAACGACGAACGTCTAGCCGCCGAGACGGACAGCCGTGGACACATCACCGCCCACTACGTTTACCTGTACGGCAAGCCGGTGGCAAAAGTTGAAATGATGGATAGCACCTCTCTGATCCGTCGCTTGTGGAGTGCAGTCAAGATGCGCACTGAAGGCAAGGCCCGCAGCAGCCTGCCACAAGTCTTTGCTATCGTGGCAGATCACTTGGGCACCCCTCAGGAAGTCCTAGATGAGCGACGGCAGGCGGTATGGCAAGCAGCCACGGCCGCATTTGGCCAAGCGCGCGTGACCTACGCGGCGGTCTCAAAAAATGGAAAACCATTCCAGATGGATTTGCGCTTCCCTGGTCAAGTCTATGACGCAGAAACCGGCCTGCACTACAATTACCTGCGCGACTATGACCCACTACTGGGACGCTACCTGGCCCCCGACCCGCTGGGGGTCAGCGCCGGAACTAATCCATACACATATGCGTCAAATAATCCGCTCACGAACGTCGATCCTCTAGGTTTGTATCAAATCGACGTTCACTATTACATGACGTTCTTTCTGGCGATCACAGCGGGAGTAGATAAAGATGTCGCGCGCCAGATTGCGCTAGCGACTGAGTATATCGATACGAACCCGGTGACTAGGCCAATGAAGGACGGAAGGTTTCTGGACTATTGGGATAGTGTTTTCATAAATCAGCCCGCGCTAGTGCGCTACCATTTCGTGGAGGATGGTTACGACCCTCCTCGAACCGCAGTTGAAAGCCTCTACTACATTACGACTGGTAGTGATTTGCAGAGCTATGTAGATCGACGTATTGTCATGCCGGCAAGTCCACAACTTCAGCGCCTACTGGATGCATCCAATTTCGCGAAGACCGACCCCAATGCCAACTGCCTTTCAAGCGCTCAACTCTTCGGTGAATATCTTCATGCTTTTGAAGACACGTTTGCACATCGAGACAGGTTCAACGAACCGTATGCAGCGACTACCGGAGGACTTGGTATTGGCCACTTAATGGGAAGCAAAGACCCGGACTATACATATAACCATCCCACTCTAGAAATAGCAGGTATTCCAATTGCGCCATGGGACAACAATGAAGCAAGGACCCTAGAGATGGAAACAGAAGTGTTCAGTAAACTGAAAGCTTTCAGCAACCCCGCAAATCACCAAGAGTCGTCAATAAATACGATCACGTATACATTGAAAGTTTTCAATGCCTTCCAGGCAAGTGAGGATTCGGCAAATATAGGCGACAAAGTTGCGATACTTAACAATGCTCTTCAGTACTTAGGCTATTCCGGAATTGATCTTACCTATCAACAGGGACGAGATGCGTACAGCGATAATCAAGCCGCGACAAACCGAGATGACGCCCTGAGCAGACTTACTCCCTCGGATTATGTTGGCACGATTCTACCTAGGGGGACCTCTCCGTTGCCAAAGTAAAAACGATGAAAATCGATATGTTTAGCTGTCGGTCAAAGCTACTCCTTATGGCTTTATTACTATGTGCCGTTTGGCTGCTTTGGCCGACGGAACAATTGAAGTCATTCTTACAACCACCGGTGTCGACTCCGAATGGGTTTGCTTTTTGCAGCGAGGTACGACCAAAATTCGGCCCCTATCAACAAGCAGTAATTAAAGAGCCGGGACTCCACTGCGTTAGCGTTGATTTCTGGCAGCAGCGTCTTGCGGATTTTGCAGGCCATACCGGGCCGACCTCAGACAGTAACTTGATCTCAATAATAGCGAATGATGTGACGATCGAAATGTCCAATCACACCATACACAGTGACGGAAATTCCAATGGTATTGTGGCGCAACGGATCGAGCAAAACGATAGATCTATACCAATCAATATCGTCATCAAGAATGGAGTCCTGGACCTCAGGGGCGCAGGAACAGGCGTGGCCATATTGGATCAATGGTCCATGAATAATATCAATGATCAAGCTCCGAAAAACATTTCCGGTTTTAGAAAATCAGGTATCGTACTTGAAAATCTACTTATCAAAACAGACAACGTCGGCATAAAACTCGAGGGAGATGGCAACATCATCCGCAACTGCATAATTGAGAGTGGCGGGAACAGCGCTGTCATGTTGGCAGGTCCTAACGGAAAAATTATAAATAATATAATTACTCTCACTGAGCCCATGCCACCCGCCAATGGTGAATCAGGTCTGCTGTCTCAATTCGACAATCTATCTGATTTCAGAAAAAACCAACGCGCAGCCATAGCCTTGCATCGAGCGACCAACACAGTAATTAGCGGCAATAGGATTCAAGTCAAGGGGACGTCTCGGACCTACCACAACATTTATCTCACCGATGCCAGCGTTAGCGTACATATATCAGACAACACAATTGTAGGCTCTGCCGATATCGTGACTTCTACAAAAGGAAGCACAGCCGACATTAAGAGTAATGTAGTTGAAAAACACAGGAACAAGCAATGGTGACTATAGTAGTTTTTTTGCAACCCTAGGTAGGAGAGCGCGCCATGAAAACCAAAACAAGTCGAACGCTTCGGTTAATTTTATCACCGCTTGGATTATACTCACTATACATTTTAAACATATTAATTACTCCTCAGCCTTACTTAATAAAATTTTGGAGTATTTTAATTTATTTTAGCATCTTGCTTCAGGGATGTAGGCTTCTAGCTATGGCGGTGCTTTCCTTGGGTGTGAATATTTTTCTAAACCGTCCCTTGAGCCCAAGCTGTTTCAACGCGATAGCGGTAATTCTTGTAGGTCAATTGATTTGTTGGCCTTTATTTTTCTTGCATAGCACTTACATCATACTATTACCCTACGCGATCAGTATTGGTGTACCGGATGCTCCGACGCCAAGCCGCGTGGATTTAGGCACCGTAGCCCCGTTTTATCTTCTATACGTTCTGGTACTGCCTTTTCTGATAGTGACACTTGGATTACTTCTCTTCCTATGCTTTTCCCACAGGCTTTACCAGGAAAAATGCATCACTTTCACTATTTTCGTGTCTACTTTTACTATCGTGCTAGTACTGAATGTGAGCGGAATTGCCCCAATTCCAAATGAGTTGCTATACATATTTTGGCTGCTGCCATCGATCCTCGTGTCCGCGTACTTGGTCGATAGACAACCGACGACGACTTCATCCTCAAGTTGATTAATTATTTTTATCAGGCGACATAAAATGCGCATCAACTTTCGTACGATTAAAATTTTTATCAAAATTTTCATAATTCACAGAATACTTACTCCTTCATTTTCAAATGCAGAGCAATTAAATCCCAAAGTACACAATTCATTCTGTGAAGTCGCGGTGGACCTAACAACGGACAATTGGTCTGTTTCAATCCGTAATTCAGGAATTTTTTGTATAGGAAGTACTCTTAAACAAACTTTTCCTTTGATTCGGTTGACACATCAGGCGGTCCCAATGAGCCCGTTGATCAGCATATTTTCGAGTAATGTTACTGTTGATTTAATGAATCGAAATCTTTCCGCACAAACCCCAACTGGGCAAGGGGTGGTGGCGGAAGATACGTCGAGAATGCCTCGGCATACTATTGAAATAAGAAGCGGAACAATCCGTACCGCGAGTCAGCCAACCATATTTATGGTTAATTCTTGGAACAGCAATAACGTACGCTTTGGCAGCGGCCGCTTTGCCATTGCGGAGTCAGCCGGTGATCTTACTCAATACAAACCTACCGAGTTCGTGCTGGAGAACCTCACGCTCACGGCCGAAAATCACGTCATCATCATGCAGGGCATGAACAACATAATCCGGCATTGCAAGATCATTGGCGGTAACGGCACAGTCAATGTTTTCGGTCCCAATCTGATTTTTGAGGATAACGAAATTATTTTGCACGCCAGAGCCCAGGCTGAGGCAAGCGACCAAGCGCCAGCCGCCCTGTATCTCGAAGACGCAGCCGGCAGCGTCGTTCGCAACAACCGCATTACGATCAAAGGCAATACCTCCGGCAGTCAAGCTATTGTCCTGAAAAATTCACCGAACGTCACCTTGCAAGGCAATACTATCAGCGGTACCGATTCCCTCTATAACCTCCTCGACGAACAGAGTTCTGTCATGGCTACCGACAATCACCTCAACCGATGAACTGTGCATATGGCTACCCATACCGCGATTCGCATTGCTGCAATTTGCATGTTGGCATTGATAACTTCACCAAGTTTAGCGCAGGAATGTTTTCAAATACGACTGCCTGAGGGCCACAAGGAAATCCGCGTCCCAGCCAACCTTGCACTGGTGAGATATGAGGGCCAATCTACCTTGACTCCGGCTGGGTTTTGGCTGTATCACGGGGGAGAAAATTTGTCGCTCAGCGGCCCAGGTCGCTTTTGCTTGGCCCAGGATATTGTCCGAAACGTGGGAATCGCCAAGCTACTCGGCGAACCAGGTGGGTCGGGTCCGCTAATTCAACTTTCAAATAGTGACATTACATTAGATTTACGCGGGCACACGCTACGCTCAGATCGTGCCGGCGTCGCAATTGAGGGCTACGTTGGAGGGAAAATCCACCAGACCTCCCCCATACATTTTCGTTTACGAACGGCAGTATTGAAGTGAATGGCAAAGGCGTATCTTTCACGGGATGGCAGTACGTGGGATATAGACACAACTATCGACCTGATCCAGCTCTACTCGATACCGTGACAGAGTGGTACGGTCCAGACTTTGGAGATTTCAGCCACACAAATATTCTCTTGGAAAACCTCACCATCAAAAGCGGTGGGTTGGCTGCCTATCTAATCGGTCGCAACAACGTCATTCGTCATTGTCGTATTGAAGTGGAAGGCCATGAAGCGGTGGCGCTGTTCGGCGCAAACAATCAACTCATCGACAACGAAATTATCGTCAGGCGTACACTCCCTCCACCGGTTGCCCAAGACAATTCGCGCCCGAGATTTGGTACCTACTATTTGGATTATGCCGCCATATGGATCCGCGATGCACCAGGACTCATCATCAGGGGCAACAAAATCACGATCGAGGGTTTGTTCAATGCCGAGCAAGCGATTCTGCTTGCCAATAGCCCCGACGTTGTCATCGAAGACAACGAGGTCACCGGCGCTAACAACCTCTACAAAGCGCTCGACGGGCAATCTTCCGCGCGGGCGCACAACAACCGAAAACGATTTGGGAAGTGGCCAGAAAATTGATTATTGGCGGAAAAGAAAACCATGATTTCCACAAGTTCAGCCCTGCATAGTAAACCCGATGAAACTCTACGCGCCTCGCTTTCGCTCGAAGCTTTTCCTGATGGTCCCCTTATTATGCACCCTCTGGATCCTATGGGCGACTGAACAGACAAAGTCATTCTTGCAGCCGCCGATGCCGAGTTCGAACCGTTCCGCGTTTTGCACCGATTTACGACCAAAATTCGGCCCCTATCAACAAGCAGTAATTAAAGAGCCGGGACTCCACTGCGTTAGCGTCGATTTCTGGCAGCAGCGTCTTGCGGATTTGGCAGGCCATACCGGGCCGACATCAGACAGTAACTTGATTACAATAATAGCGAATGATGTCACTATCGAAATGTCCAATCACACCATATACAGCGATAGAAATTCTAATGGCATTGTGGCGCAACGGATCGAGCAACCGCTGACAGTTCTATGAATCCCAAGAAATATTTAATATATAACAAGGACAGCAACGATCACAAGGTCGGGGACAAATTCCAGCAAGATGATTTCAATGGAACTATTTTTAAATAAGGGCATGTATGTTTTCGAATGAGTATATAACCATACTAATCTCCTCCTTACTCTTTGCCAGTATTTTTTCTTCCGAGGCTGCGCCTCATTTAAATATGAGTGGCGATGTTGTTTGTCAAAGAGTCGTTGATACCAGCGGAGATAACTGGACAATCGCAATTTGGGACAGTGGCAAGTTTTGCGTCGGCCAAAACTTGAGCCAAGACGACCCTATTTTTAAATTACCACATCAGCCAGTCCCGAAGTCCCCATTGCTATTGATCCGTCATAGCGAGGTTTTTGCAGATCTGAACGGGCATAATCTGAAAACCCGTGTGGAACATAGAGAAGGTATTCGAGTATTTGCCATGGAATCCTCTCCACTAAGGGCGATATCGATTCGAAACGGCTTTATTAGCAGCACTTCGGGACCAACTATTTACATGGTGGATGCCTTTAATGACAAAAACAGAAATATTAGATTTGGACGGAATTTTCCTATTGCAGTGTTTAACGGCTATGCAGCAATCTATCGACCTACCGAGTTTATCTTGGAAAATCTTACTCTACAAGGAGATAGCCAAGTCATTATCATGCAAGGGATGAATAACATCATCCGGCACTGCAAAATCATCGGCGGAAATGGCACAGTCAATGTTTTTGGGCCCAATCTGATTTTTGAGGACAACGAAATTATTTTGCACGCCAAAACCGAATCCGAGGCGAGCGGCGAAGCACCAGTCGCCTTGTACCTCGAAGACGCAGCAAACAGCGTAATACGCAACAATCACATCACGATCAAAGGCAATACCTCCAGCAGCCAATCCATTGTCCTGAAAAATTCACCGAACGTCACCTTGCAAGGCAACACCGTCAGCGGTAACGATACGCTCTACAAGCTTCTAGACGAACGTAGTTCTGTCATCGCGACCGACAATCACCCCAACCGATGAATCGTGGATATGAATACCTATACCGCGCTGCGCATCGCTGCAATTTTCATGTTGGCATTGATAACTTCGCCAAGTCTGGCGCAAGATTGTTTGCAGATACGAATGCCTGAGGGCAGCAAGGAAATCCGCGTCCCAGCCAACCTTGCGCTTGTGAGATATCAGGAACGAGACACCATGACTCCCGCTGGATTTTGGCTATATCACGGGGGACAAAATTTGTCCCTGAGCGGCCGTGCTCGCTTTTGCTTGGCCCAGGACATTGTCAGAAACTTCGGAATAGCCAAACTGCTCGGCGAACCCGGCGGATCGGGTCCGCTAATTCAACTTTCGAATAGTAACATTACATTAGATTTACGCGGGCATACGCTGCGCTCAGACCGTGCCGGCGTCGCAATTGCGGGCAATGTGGGAGGGAAAATCCATCAAACATCACGCCGCGTATTCACCTTTACGAACGGAAGTATCGAAGTGGATGGCCAAGGCATATCTTTAACTGGATGGCAGTACACAGGAAACAGACACAACTATCGACCTGATCCAGCTCTACTCGCTACGGTAGCAGAGTGGTACGGTCCAAGCTTTCGAGATTTTGACGACACCAAAATTCTCTTGGAAAACCTCACCATCAAAAGCGGTGGGTTGGCCGCCTATCTAGTCGGTCGCAACAACATCATTAGGCATTGTCACATTGAAGTCGCAGGCCATGAAGCGGTTGCGCTGTTCGGCGCGAACAATCAACTCATCGACAACGAAATCATCGTCAAACGGACGCTGCCTGCGCCGGCAGCCGAGGACAACTTGCGACCCGAATTAGGAACCTATTATTCGGAGTATGCCGCCATATGGATCCGTGATGCACCAGGACTCATCATCCGGGGAAACAAAATCACGATCGAGGGTTTGTTCAATGCCGAGCAAGCGATTCTGCTTGCCAATGGCCCCGACGTTGTCATCGAAGACAATGAGGTCACCGGCGCTAACAACCTCTACAAAGCGCTCGACGGGCAATCGTCCGCGCGGGCGCACAACAATCGAAAGCGGTTTGGGAAGTGGCCCGACAATTAAGACTCGTTTTACTAAAACTTTGTCAACAAATCCAAGAGCGCTAGTGCACGGTAGGAAGCGGCGCTGGTGCGCGCGGCCGGCGGGTGATCTCCACCAGATCGCCCTGCCCGTCGCTCGCTTTGACGGTAACCGTCACTTCGCCGGCGCTCACCGACTGCCCTGCGGACAGTAGCGCCTTCCAGTGGCGCTCGTCCCGGTCATCCACCGGCTGCACGCGGATGGGGCCGTCATGAGAAGTCAGTGCGGTGTCGACGGTGTAGACCAACACGCCGCTGCGTGGCATGGCGCTATCTTCGGCTTCGGCGCGGCGACTTTCGGCCACCACCGCCGTGTGCGGTCCCGTCGGCATGACAGCAATTTTGACGTTGCCCGACCGCTCAATCGGCGTCAACCGCACGGTGCCGGCGCCGCAGGCAATCTGTTGATCATCAAGCCAGCCCAGTTGCCAGCGCTCCCAGCCGAGATAACCCGGCGACAGCCCTTCCGGCTCGCCCATCACGCTGAACTGGCCGACGTAGGTATGCCACAGCTGGTTCGACGGCAGCGGTCCGGCCAAGTCCACCAGCGACAAGGCATGGCCGATCTCATGCACAAACCAGCCGCCGCGCAGGATGGGCAGATCGGCGCCGGAGGTGGCGCCGTTGAAGAATTCGCGTCCGCCCGCCATCACGCCCGAGCCCGGCGCTGCGGTGAATGCCGGGCCCCAGTCGATAGCCTTGGCATCGGGATTGGCCACCACCAAGATGGCGTCATTGTGAGAATAGTCGATGCCGGGACCGGCGAGGTTGATGGCTTCCTGCAGATAGGCGCGTTGCACCTCGAACGGCGCGCCACGGCCGAAGTGGTAATCGGGCACCGGCTGCCGCATGCGTATCCACTGCGGGCTGACGTCGAAGACCAGCTTCATCCGGCCATATGACACTGCACTGAAAAACTGTTCTGCGCGTGGGGAAATGATGTCCAGCACCTGCTGCGGCGACACCGTGGCCGGCGCATCGCTGAAGTCGACAAACAGCACGCGGAAGCGCACCTCGCCGAGCGTCCTCAGCCGCAGCGGATTGCGTGGGAAGCCGAGACCGACATCACTGCGCAGCTGCATCTCCGGCAAGCGGCAGGCCGCCAGCGGATCGACAGCTGACGCGTCGGCAGCCGAGGCCGACAGCACGCCGCAAAACGCGACCAAAGCGCTCAAAGCAACCGCTTTAGCGGCCATCCTTGACGCCCCACGCAGGCCAGCCACGCCTAATGCGTTTCGCTGTAGAAGCAGCGGCCGCAGGCCTGGCGATAACTCTCGTTGCCGCCAATACTGATCTGCTCACCTTCCTTGATGCGTTTGCCGTTTTCGTCGACACGGATATTCATGGTCGCCTTCTTGCCGCACGAGCAGATATTCTTGATTTCCTCGATATCGTCAGCCAGCGCCAGCAGGTAGGCCGAGCCGGGGAATGGCTCGCCGCGGAAGTCCGAGCGCAAGCCATAGGTGATGACGGGAATGCCGCGCACCTGCGCCAACTGGTGCAGCTGCTTGACCTGCTCCTTGCTCAAAAACTGCGCCTCATCGACCAGCAGGCATGCGATTTTTTCGTCTATCGTTAGAAGAAAATCGGTATTAGCGTCGAAGACCTCGGTATCGCGCTGGGGGCCCAGACGCGACGTCACCTTGCCCACGCCATAGCGGCTATCGATGGCGGCCGTGAACAGGCGCACTTTCTGCCCCTGCTCTTCATAGTTATGCGCCACCTGCAACATGGCGGTGGACTTGCCCGCGTTCATCGCGGAGTATCGGAAATAGAGTTTTGCCATAGGCGAATTATAAACCGCGAAAATAAAAAATAGAGCATACTTGCCCGACCTGCCCATAGGAGAACTCATGCGCCAACCTGCACTGTTCAACCTGATTGGCAAGACGCCGCTCGCCGAGGTGACCCGCCTCGATACCGGCCCTTGCCAGTTGTTCCTTAAACTGGAATCGCAAAACCCCGGCGGTTCGATCAAGGACCGTATCGGTCTGGCCATGATCGAAGCGGCCGAAGCCCAGGGTCTGCTCAAGCCCGGCGGCACGATTATCGAAGCCACCGCCGGCAATACCGGCCTCGGACTGGCACTGGTCGGACGGCTGAAAGGCTACCGCGTGCTGCTGGTCGTCCCCGACAAGATGTCCACCGAAAAAGTGCTGCACCTGAAGGCGCTTGGCGCCGAGGTGCGCACCACCCGTTCCGACGTCGGCAAAGGTCATCCCGAGTATTACCAGGACTATGCCGCGCGGCTGGCCGCCGAAACCCCGGGCGCCTGGTTCTCGGATCAATTCAACAATCCCGCCAATCCGCTGGCGCACGAAACCACCACCGGCCCGGAAATCTGGGAACAGATGGGCCACGACATCGACGCCATCGTGGTCGGCGTCGGCTCGTCGGGCACGCTGACCGGCTTGACCCGCTACTTCCGCCAGGTCGCGCCGCACGTCGAATTTATCCTCGCCGATCCGGCCGGCTCCATCCTGGCCGAATACATCGCCACCGGCCACGTCTCCGAAACCAGCGGCTCGTGGGCTGTGGAAGGCATCGGCGAAGACTTCATCCCCGCCATCGCCGACATGACCGGCGTGACCAAGGCCTACACCATCGCCGACGTCGAAAGCTTCGCCACCGCGCGCGCCTTGCTGAAGGAAGAAGGCATACCGGGCGGCTCGTCCACCGGCACACTGCTGGCCGCCGCGCTGCGCTACTGCCGCGAACAGACCACTCCCAAGCGCGTGGTGACCTTCGTCTGCGACACCGGCACCCGCTACCTGTCCAAGGTGTACAACGACGGCTGGATGCGCGACCAGGGGCTGCTGGAACGCCAGCGCTTCAACGACTTGCGCGACCTGATCGGCCGCCGCTTCGACGCCGGAGAAGTCATCAGCGTCACGCCGCAAGACACGCTGATGATCGCCTTCAACCGCATGCGCGCCGCCGACGTGGCGCAGCTGCCGGTGCTGGAGAACGGCCAGCTGGCCGGCATCATCGACGAATCCGACGTGCTGCTGACGGTCGGCGCGGAGCCGGAGCGCTTCAACAATCCGGTCGGCGCCACCATGACCAAGCGGCTAGAAATCCTCAAGCCATCGGCCGACATGCAGGCGCTGCGCGCCACGCTGGACCGCGGCCTGACCGCCGTTGTCGCCGATGGCGACACCTTCTACGGCCTGATTACCCGTTACGACTTGCTTAACCATCTGCGAAGGACGCTATCTTGAGCGACAAACCGAGCAACCACAAAGCCGCCCTGGCCACCCGCGTGATCCACGCCGGCCAATCGCCCGACCCATCGACCGGCGCCATCATGCCGCCGATTTACGCCACCTCCACCTTTGTGCAGGAAAGCCCTGGCGTGCACAAGGGCCTGGACTACGGCCGCTCGCACAATCCCACCCGCTGGGCGCTGGAACGCTGCGTGGCCGACCTGGAAAGCGGCGCGCAAGGTTTCGCCTTCGCCTCCGGCCTGGCGGCGATATCGACGGTGCTGGAGCTGGCCGATGCCGGCTCCCACATCATCGCTGGCGACGATATGTATGGCGGCACCTACCGCCTGTTCGAGCGCGTGCGCCGCCGCAGCGCCGGTCACCAGTTCACCTACGTCGACCTGACCAATCCCGAGAACCTGCTGGCCGCCATCAAGCCCGAGACCAAAATGGTATGGGTAGAAACGCCGACTAACCCGATGCTCAAGCTGGCCGATTTGCAGGCCATCGCCAAGATCTGCCGCGAGCGCGGCATCATCGCCATCGCCGACAACACCTTCGCCAGCCCGATCGTCCAACGTCCGCTGGAACATGGCTTTGACATCGTGGTGCATTCGACCACCAAGTATTTGAACGGCCACTCCGACATCATCGGCGGCATCGCCGTAGTGGGCGGCGAGGAACGCCAGAAGGAATGGCGCGAGCAGCTGGCCTTCCTGCAAAACTCGGTCGGCGCGATTGCCGGCCCGTTCGACAGCTTCCTGGCGCTGCGCGGCGTGAAGACGCTGGCGATCCGCATGGAGCGCCACTGCGCCAGCGCACTGGAACTGGCGCGCTGGCTCGAGCAGCAGCCGGAGGTGCGCAAGGTGTTCTATCCGGGACTGGAGTCGCATCCGCAGCACGAACTGGCCAAGCGCCAGATGCAGGGCTTCGGCGGCATTATCTCGATCGACCTGAACACCGACCTGCCGGGCGCGCGCCGTTTCCTGGAAAGCTGCGAAGTATTTGCGCTGGCCGAAAGCCTGGGCGGCGTCGAAAGCCTGATCGAACATCCGGCGCTGATGACGCATGCGTCCATCCCGGCGCCGCAGCGGGCGGCACTGGGCATCGGCGATGGTTTGATCCGCCTGTCGGTGGGAATTGAAGATTTAGAGGATTTAAGGGCCGATATTCGTCGTTCGCTCGACGCTATTTAACTGCTAAGATTCGGCGCATGACTTATCTCATCTTCATCATCATCGCCTTGCTGGCCCTGGGTTTCGCCTATTCGATCCTGGTGGCGGACGCCAAACCGGTGGTCGGCAGCGACTACTACAAGGTTTCGAAGGACGGCCGCGTGCTGCTGGCCGCCGGTCCCAAGGTCAGCGCCATCAAGCCGACCCTGTATCCGGAAGGCTTGAAGGTCAAGCTGCGCGGCGGTAAGCGCGAGGGCGAATTCTACGTGCACGACCTGGTGGCGGAAGTGTTCCTGCCCAATCCGAACAAGCTGCCGGCGGTGCGCCATCGGGATGGCAACGTCCGCAACAACAAGGTCGAGAACCTGCAATGGGCCCGGCTCGAAGACATCGAACACCCCGAGCCGGTGGTCTACCCTCGGCCGTAAAAGCGCGCGGCGCCTGCAAAACCCGCACGCCGCGACGCCAGGGTCTGACCCCGTACGGGGTCAGACCCTTTTCGTTCGGTGTAATTATTCGCCGGGATGGTAGCGGCGTTCGAGGTTTTTCTCCACGTCCGCCTTGTAGAACAGCACATCCTTGAATTCGCCGCGCGCGTACATCGCCGCCTGATCGTTGAAGTGCGGCGACGCAGGATCGCCACTCTGCCCGCCCGCCAGAATGCTGCGCGCCTTGACGCGCGGCCCAAACTCCACCGCCGCCACAAAGCTGTTGCCACGCTCGCCGTAAATCCGCCTGGTTTTCTGCTTGGACGTGGTCCCGTAGGCCGCCAGCGATCCCCAGTTGGCCGAGGCGAATGGTACCGGTAAACTCGGTTTGCTGTCGTCAAACGGCTGCAAGATATCGCCGGTTAAGCGCTGGAAACGATTGATCTCGCCCCACGGCGTCTGCCAGTTGCCGAAGTCCTTGGTCAGTTTGGCGGTGGCGCGTTCCAGCGCCTCCAGCCGCTGCTGCGGCGTGATGGCGGCCTGGATGTAATCCAACACCTGCACTTCCTTGGCCTTGGCGGCCGGCTGGTACGTGGTCCACAAATCCTGCGCCCAGAACACCGCCAGCGAGGTGGCGGTCGACTCCAGCGAGTAACGCATGTCCCAGCCGCGCAGCGCCTTGATCTGCGGCGCCAGCGCCGCCTTGCGCGCATCGTCGGCCGGCAGTTCGTCGTAGGCGGCGAACAGCTGCGGCAGCAGCGGCTCAAACGCCGGCAGCTGGGTGTCGTAGGCCGCGGCGATCAGGCTGTCGATGGTGAAGCCCTTTTTATTTTCCAGCACGCGCACGGCGTGGATGCCGCGCGGGTTCTCAGGATTCATCGACATATACGCCGGATAGTCCTTGACCTTCGGGCTGTAGGCGCCGGCCGCCGTGTACGGCCAGTTATTGGTGTTCTGAATCCAGCCGTTCTTTGGATTGAACAGCGTGGTGGTTTCCTTCACTTCGTGCAAGCCTTGCCACTCGGTGGCCGGATTGCTGCCATCGACCGGATGCTTCCAGTCGAATTGCGGATCACGGCGTGGGATAAAATTCCCGTGGAAGTAAGCGATATTGCCGTCGGCATCCGCATACACGGTGTTGTTCGACGAATTGGTGCGCAACTCCATCGACTTGTAGAAAGCCTTGTAATTGCGCGCCTTGGTACGGCTGAAGGACTGCGTCAGCGCCTTCAACGGCTCATTCATCAGGCGCACCGCCACCCATTTGCCATCCTTGGCGCGAACGATCGGGCCGTGGTGGCTATAGTAGACACGCACCGTCTTGCTGGCCATGCCGTCCTTGGTCTTGTACGGCAGCGCGATGTCGACCGCCTTCAGCGGCCGCTGCTCGTTGCCGTACTGGTAGAAGAACTGGCCGTCTTTCTCGGTGATGGTTTCGAGGTACTCGTCGATCACGTCACCGCCGCCGGAGGTATGCATCCAGCCGACACGGTCGTTAAAGCCCTGGTAGACGAAGAACTGGCCCCAGGTCACCGCGCCATACGCGTTCAGGCCTTCTTCGCTGTGCACCGCCACTTCGGGACGGAAGTAGAACGAGGTGTGCGGGTTGATCATCAACAGCGCGTGCTTGTTTCTGGTCAGCGCGGGAGCGATGGCAAAGCCGTTCGAGCCGCCCGGCTCTTTATCCAGGTCGATGCCGTCGCTGGACGACATCAGCACCGGCGGCATCAGCGGCACTTTGGCGCCGTCCGCGTACAGCGCTTGCAGCTGCTTGATGTCGATGGTCTCGATATCGCCGCCGATGCTGCCTTCGCTGAAGCTGAGCGCCATCCACGGCTCAAAGTGCGTGAACAGCGCCGGCTTCACATCCGCGTGCGTTTGCAGATAGTAGTTCAGACCATCGGCCCAAGCGTTCATCAGCTTTTGCAGCCACACCGGCGCGGCCGCATACTGGCGCTTCAGCTCATCGGGATTGATGAAGAGCTTCATGCGCAGGTCTTTATACAGCTCGGCCTCGCCCTCCACTTCCGCCAATCGACCCATGGCGTTGATGAAGTTCAGCTCCACGCGCGGGAAGTCATCCTCCGCCTGCGCGTAGACCATGCCGAAGACCGCATCGGCATCGGTTTTGCCATAGACGTGCGGGATGCCCCACTTGTCGCGCAAGATGGTCACGCGCTGGGCGGCGGCCTTCAGCCGCACCGGCTCCGCTACCGAGGCTGTTTTTGCAACGACAGGCGCCGAAACCGCCTCGCCGGCGGCGGCAACGCACACCGACGCGG